>JBEKYF010000057.1:0-26121 GCA_049511255.1 Terriglobales bacterium
GCTGAAAATGCTGGATACTCGTATCACGGCGGTGGTGGCCCTCCCTACGATTCACGTCTCGCAACGCAAACCGTAGCAGAGTTCTACCCCCGCCGCTCAAAACCTAATTTGGACAAGAGTGAATAGAGGTCTGAGCTGCCAGTGGCAATGATGTTGATGCCGCCCTCGGTATAGGTGTGCGTAGTAGAGCCCAGACTTGCATTGGGCGTAGTAGCAAAATCCCAAGTTATCGTGCTAGCAAACGCCGCAGGAGCCATCACGCACGCAACGACGAGAACGATCAGTGGCCAGAATTTCATCGGTTTCGGGTTCCTTCCTTCGATTACCTACGGAGTCTTAGGGAGCAATTCAGCGTCCAAATCACAGGCCACGGTTAAGTGACCCATCTTTAACAACCTATGGACAGAGAATCTGTTCTAGCTGGCTTGAATGCGCAAATCTCTTGCTCTTTGACGAAAAAGAGTGCGTGCCCGAAAATGGCATACCAGCGATTGGCCGGACGCTCAACTTTTCACGTAGCGTCGGCGCCTGGCGCAAGATCCGCACTTCGGTACCATGCCCTCGGCTGGAATGCCCCAGGAATCGTGCCGCATAAACGTATCAAGGCCCCACCAACGCACCGTGTTGCTGGCGAAACATCGACATAGCACCAGCGTCTCGTATGTGGTTACGGGGTTGAAGTAGGGGAGGCCCTATCAGGTGTCAGCTCCCCCGGAGGCTGGGCGGCGGAATGAAGCGGAACGTCCCGGCTACCTCCACGCCGGCAAAGGTCGCCTCGCCGGCCCTATCAAGTCAAGGCCATCCATCGCCACGTCGGGGTAAGGAGATCACTGCGCAGGTTTTGAGCTGCTCGCCAGGAAGGTCATGAGTGCCTCCATGTCTTTCTTGGCCTCACGTTCACAGTCAGACAGGTCGACTCCCCAAAAGCTGTTCTGCGGCTCCAAACATTCGACACCGGCCTGGAGTTCATTGGGGGCGAGCTGCCGAATCCATGCGATCCGAAACTTCGCTCTCTGCGACCCGCGGTGCAGACTTACGATCATTCCGGGTTGCAATTGCGTTTGGAGGCCTCCCAGCCGTGCCCCAAAATGCGTGATGTCAATTGTATGCGCCAGGTGGGTAACTTTATCGATTGAAACCTTAACCGGCAAGACCATTTTCCTGCGCGGCGATTTGCGTCGTTCCAGCATTGTGAGACTATTATCCTGTGTTAACCGGCCGCGCAAAAGTTACCAGGGTCATTGCCTAAGTCGCCACAACTGTGAAGCTGAGAACCAAGAGCCAAAAGCTAATAGCCAAAAGCCCACCATTTTAGATTCAAACGATGCGCTCCATCTTGCAAAAACGCTCGCTGCGATTTGTTTTTGCGGCGAACGTGATCTCCATGATGGGCAGCGGGATGAACTCTGCCGCAGTGGCCTGGACGATTCTGCAGCGCACTCACTCCGAAATGGCTCTGGGCACGTTTGCCGCGCTGCAAACGATTCCTGCCATGCTGATGCTTCCCTTCACCGGCGTCATCATTGACCGCGAAGACCGGCGGCGGCTGGTGATGATGCTGGATGCGGGGCGCGCGGTCGTCATTCTCGCGGTCACGGTGCTTGCCTTCCTTCACCGCGTGCAGATTTGGGAACTCTATCTGATGAACACGCTGGTGGCGGCGGGTTTCTGGATGTTCTGGCCGACGATCACGGCGCTGATTCAGGAACTGACGCCCGAGGGCGCGTTCGTGCATTCGAATACGTTTCTGCTGGCGGGAGTCCAGGGGGGATGGCTGATTGCAGGCGCGCTCGTGGGATTTGTTTATGAACACATTGGCCTCGGCGGAGTCCTGCTCATCGACGTGAGCACCTACGTCATTTCTTTTTTGTGCTACTTCGCGGTGCGCCAGGGCCGGTATGTGGTGCCGCGGGCCGCCGAACTGCGGCATGATCTGGAAGCTGCGGAAACCGCAGTCGCGCGCTTCCTGCGCGAGATGCGCGAAGGGTTGGTCTTTCTCCGCGAGCACCGCAGCGTAGTTTTCCTGGGCACGAGTTGGGCTTTGTTCCTGGGCGCGATGATGACGGGAGTGGTGGTTACGGCGCCGCTCAGCGATCGCGTCTTCCACGCCGGCGCAACCGGCTACGGATGGTTGAACGGGGGCTGGGGTGTGGGCGCGTTCCTGAGCGCTCTTTATGCTCCGGCGCTGATTGCGCGGGTGGGAGCACGCAATTTGATTGCGATTTCGATGCTGCTGCTGACTTTCACGATGGCGCTTTCTCCGTTTTCGTCGTGGCTGGCGATTGCCGTCCTGCTTTATGGGTTGATGGGATCGGCGCGGGGCGTCAGCGGCGTGGCCATGAACACCAGCCTGATGGAACAAGTGCCGCCGCATTTCATGGGACGTGTCCAGAACACTTTCTATTTTTTTGGCACGTTCCTGCAGGTGGCACTGGGGCTGACGGTGGGCGCGATCGCATCGCGGATCAGCCTGGCGGCCGGGTTTGGCGTAATCGCCGCAGTGTATGCGGTCGCATTTGGCAGCGCCTGCTGGCCGATGAAAGCTCAGCCGGCAGTGGCTTCGGCAGCGGAGTAGCAGTTCGCGGGCCCACCCTAACGTCGAAAAGCACGACGTTAGGATGGGGCACCCACACCTGTTCCTGTTATTCTTTCTCTTCCCCAAGGGGAGCTTCGATTCATGTTTGAGGATTTGCAAGGGCGGACGGCGGTCGTCTTCGGAGTGGCCAACAAGCGCTCGATCGCGTGGGCAATTGCGCAAGGACTGCACGCGGCGGGGGCGAACCTTGCCATCACGTATCAGAACGAGCGGCTGGAGCAGGAAGCCAAAGACCTGATTCTGTCGCTGCCGGGCGCGGAAGCTTTCATGTGCGACGTTTCGAACGACGCGGCGATTGCGGGCCTGTTCGAGAAGCTCAAGGAGCGCTACGGCAAACTGCATGTGCTGGTGCACAGCGTGGCTTTCGCGCCGCCCGACGAGCTGAAAGGCGACTTCGTGAACACGACGCGCGAGGGCTTTCGGGTGGCGCACGACGTGAGCGTGTATTCACTGATCGCTGTTTGCCGGGCGGCGGCGCCGTTGATGGAAGACGGGGGCAGCGTCATCACCATGACTTATTACGGGGCGGAAAAAGTTGTCCCCAATTACAACGTGATGGGCGTCGCCAAAGCCGCGCTGGAATGCACCGTGCGCTACCTGGCATACGATCTGGGCCGGAAAAAGATTCGCGTCAACGCCATTTCCGCCGGACCGATCAAAACGCTGGCGGCGCGCGGCATCTCCGGCCTGGGAGACATGATGAGAGGCCACGCCGAGCGCGCGCCTTTGCAACGCAATGTTGAAGTCAGCGAGGTGGGCAGCACCGGCGTGTTCCTCGCCTCCGATGCGAGCTCGGGCATCACCGGCGAAATCATCTACGTGGATTGCGGATACAACATCATGGGATTCTGAAAGATGCGGAGTTGCCAGATCGGAGCATCATGGGTGATGATGTCAACAGAATGCGCCCTCGCGTGTTGGTGTTTGCCTTGTTCGCCGCTGCGATGCTGTTCTCGGTGGTCCGGGAATGGAGCGCGCCGGCAAGCTGCCCGCGGTTGGAATTAACCCGCAAGAACTTGCCGCATCGCTAAAGCGATGCCCCGATATGAAGCCGCCGGCTGGATCAACGAGGCTGCTTCTTTAATTTCCGGCGGATGTCGGGCCAAAACTCCTTGACCACCAGCGTAATCGTGTCGTAGCCCACCTGCGATCCCCACACACTGGCCGTATTCCTTAAGGTGCGGTCACTGGGCGTGTAGGTGGGGCCGCTGGCCCGATTCACCAGGGTACGGCCTGGGTGATAACTGTAAGTTGAAATGGCGGATGCGATGGCGGCGCCAAAAATTTCAGAGTAGTTGAATTGATTGTGTCCGGAGTCGCTGCGAGTTACGAAGATCCGGCTGACGGCATACCCGCTGCGGTTAAAAAAACTGCCGTGGCCCGACTGAAAGTAGCGGGGATCCTGGCGGAGCACAGAAGGAAGAATCGCGCCCACAAAAAAATTCTCGATGGTGCCGTCGGCAGCGTAGGCGCCATAGCGCTTGCCATATGCTGCCCAGCCTTGTCCGTAACCGGGTTCGCTATTCTCGGCCTGGCTGATACCGGAGAGCGCAGCGTACCAGACAATCTGAATGGGGTCGAACGAGCCCCGGGCGACAACCTTGAATTTTTGCCCGGTCGTCAGGGGTGGAACCTGGCCGGCATTCTCCAAGGTCAAGAAGTTGGGTAGAGCAAAAAAGAGCCGGTCTCTGGATGTGCCGACCTCTTCGTTCGCCTCGTTTTTTGTGCTTTGGCTGTCTTTGTCCCTGTCCTTGCCCTCACTCTGGCTCTGACTCTGACTTTGATCGGCCGGTTGGCCGGCGGAGGGTTTGGCTGGAGGCGGCGTCGGCTCGGGTGTCTGGCCGGCGCCAGTTGCGGGCGGTTGGGCGGACTGGTTCGCGTCCGAGGTCACAGGCTTCGGTGCGCTTTGCGCGGCGCAAAGAGCCGCAGGGATCAACACCAATAAGATCAATAGGGAGACAAGCACGAAATGGGTAGGCTTCAAGTTGATTCTGGCTCCAGACTCAGTTGATTGAGATGCGCTCCAGAGGGCAATGTGGGCAGTCCACTCTCGGCAGTCCACGGGATTCAACGGGCGGTCACTTGGATTCTGCGCTCAGTTTCCCCCACTCGCTCGTCCCCTGCTCGCTCGTCCCCCATTCGCTCCAGGGTGATTTCCACGTTCTGATCGCGTTCGAAGCGAGGGAACTTCTCTCCCCACTCTATCAGTAAGATGCAGTTGGGCGCGAGAAGGTCGTCCAGCCCGAGCGTTTCCAGGTCGCGCTGGGTATCGATGCGGTAAAGGTCAATGTGGAACAGGGTGGTCCGGGGTCCGCGGTATTCGTGGACGAGCGTAAAGGTAGGGCTGGTCACGTCCTCGGCTCGAGCGGCTTCGAAGCCTTCCGCGATGCCCTTGACGAGGGTGGTCTTTCCCGACCCGAGATCGCCGCGCAGCAGCACGATGAGCGGAGGAGACAGTTCGGCGGCAAGCTTTCGCCCGAAAGCGATCGTCTCCTCGGCGGAGTGAGTGATGGTCTCGGTCGTCATGCCGGGGGATTCAGTATAGCGAAGCAGCCGGAATAGTGGTCAGTGGCCAGTGTATAGATGGCGGTTGGCGGTCAGTAGATGATAGGGTTTGTGGTTTTACTGGCCACTGACCACTGGCCACTGCCTTTTCAGAATCCGGGCGGCGTCTGAAGCTGCTCGGAAACCGGGTCCAGAAAACTGCGGTCGAGAGCGGAATCGAGCGCCATGCGCAGCTTGCGGTGGTCTTCGTCGCCCAGGGCGATGAAGCGGAAAGGCTGAAAACACGCGCTCTGAAACTTGCGTGTCGGTTGCAGCATTTCGGCCATGCCGCAAATGGCGCCGGATCTGGTGTGGAAAGCGATTTCGACGAAGTCTCCAGCGGAGAGCTCGTGCTGCAACTGCAGCAAACCGCCGGTGATGGAAATGGACTGTAGTTTTGCGCGCGCCCGCTGGCCGCCTTCGGCCATCACTGCGGCCGCGACCGATCCATTGAGTTTTATTCGGGGTGAACGCTGGTTGACATTGCTTTGGGGGAAGTGGGTCATAGCCAATTGAACTATGCCATGCTCCGGCTCGCTGGGGCAGATTACGAAAGCGCCTGTACGGCATACGCTTAAAGTGTGGGCCAATAGCTTCTTCCGGGTGCCCAAGTTTGCGATAATAAGGGTAGTAACTTTTCTGGCTTGCGTCCGGGAGAGTACCTTTGTGTAGTAGGGTGTTGATAAGACAAAGTTTGCGCGACGTGAGGCGTTCAGAGATATGCGTATTGCTAGAGGGTCAAGATTTCAGTATGCAGTGGTGGCGGTTTGCTTGCTGGCGGCGTTGCTGGCGGGCTGCTCGCGGGATCCGAACGTCCGCAAGCAGAAGTACCTGGAGAGCGGCCAGCGCTATTACGACAAGGGCCAGTACCGGGAAGCCGCGATTCAGTTCAAGAACGCCATCCAGGTGGATTCGCGTTTCGCCGACGCCCACTACAAGCTGGCGCTGACGGCGATGAAGTTGCAGCAATGGCCAGGCGCCTTTCAGGAGCTGGCGACCACCGTCCGACTCCAGCCGGACCAATATGCCGCGCACCTTGACATGGCCAACCTGCTGATCCTCAGTCGTCAGTACAAGGACGCGAAGGAGCATCTGGACCTGCTCGCGCAAAAACAGCCCAACAACCCCGACGTCTACGTCGCACGGGCCAACTACTACGCCGCTACCAATGACACCACCGCCGCGTTGGCGGATATGCAGAAGGCGCTGCAACTGGATCCCAACCGTTCCGACTCTTACCTGGATTTGGGTATGCTCCAGATGCATGGACAACAGTGGGATGCGGCGGAGGCGAGTTTCAAGAAAGCGGTCGAACTCAGTCCCAAGTCCACGAATGCGCTGCTCATGCTGGGGAACTTCTACCAGGTTCGCGGGCGGTATCCCGAGGCAGAGCAAATGTTCAAGCGGGCCATTGAGATCGCACCGTACAATCCCAACCCCAGGCTCTCTCTTGCCAGGCTGTACATGGCCGAGAACAAGCCCGACCAAGCCGAGGAATTCCTGCGCCAATCGAAGAAGGATTTCCCGAATGATTCCGTGGGCTACCGCATGCTCGGCGATCTCTATTTTGCCAGTAACCAGCTCGACAAAGCCACGACCGAGTATGCCGCGCTGTATCAGGACCATCCGAAGGACATGGTCGTCAAGAAGAATTACGTTCAGCTGCTGATCCTGAAAGGCCGGTTCGACGATGCCCGCAAGTTGAATGACGAAGTCCTGAAGGCGCAGCCAACTGACACCGACGCCCAGATTTACAAGGGCGAGATCGAGATTCGCAGTGACAAGGCCGGCGACGCCGTCAATACGCTGCAAGGCGTGTTGAAGAGCGAGCCCAATAACGCCGTGGCGCACTACCAGCTCGGCCTGGCATTCGACCAACTGGCCAACGGGAACCGGGCAGAGGCAGAGTGGCGCGATGCGGTTCGACTGCGTCCTGACATGTTGGAAGCGCATCGGCTGTTGGCGGTGGCTGCCATCCACCGGAGGGATCCCGGGGGACTCGCGCAGGAAGCGGACCAGATCATCGCCTTGCGGCCAGCCGCTCCTGACGGATACCTGCTGCGCGCCGTGGCCGACATCGATCGCAAGCAGTTCGCAACGGCGGATGAGAATATTAAGCGGTCCCTGGAAAAGGAGCCCAACAATCCTGCCGCCTATGTGCAGTTGGGCAACCTGCGGATGGCACAGAAGCAGTTTGCCGAAGCGCAAAAAGCCTACCAGCAAGGGCTTGATCAGGATCCGAATTCCACCGACGCACTGGGCGGCGTGCTCAATGTGGACCTGTTGCAGAAACAGCCGGACAGGGCGATCGCTGCCGCCAAGACACAGTTGGACAGGTATCCCAAGAACGCCGGGTTTCACATCATGCTGGGCCAACTCCTGATGGACCAGAAAAAGGATCTAGCGGGGGCAGAAGAGGAGTTCAAACAAGCCTCCGACTTGGATAAGAAGAACAGCGAGGCGCTGGTTAAGCTCGGTCTGGTGCAGAACGCACGCGGCAACGCTGACCAGGCGCTGCAGACTTATCTCGATGGGGCTAAGACCCATCCCAAGGAGACCGCTTTCTGCCTGCTGGCGGGTGGCATGTACGAGCGCAAGCAGGATTGGGACCACGCCAAGCAGCAGTACCAGAAGGTGCTTGAGATTCAGCCGGAAAATCCGCTGGCCTCCAACAATTTGGCATATGTGATGCTGCAGCAGGGTGGCAATGTGGACGTTGCTTTCGCGATGGCACAGACTGCCCGGCGTCAGCTTCCCGATAATCCGGACTGCGCCGACACGCTGGGTTGGGCTTTCTACCAGAAACACGTCTACACGTCCGCGATTGAGCTGTTCAAGGAAGCGGTGAAAAAGCAACCGGACAACGCGCTCTTCAACTATCACCTGGGACTCGCCTACGCCAAGAGTGGTCAGGCCGCGCTGGCCCGGCAACAACTGGACCGGCTGGTGAAGATCAAGCCGGATTTCCCGGATGTTGACCAACTGCGACGGGCCGTGGCCGAGGTGAAAGGGTAGAGAGTCATTTTGCCGGCGGAAGATAGACCGTCGACTTCCACATTCAATGTTCGCTGAGAACGTATACGTACTCACTGAATAGCGTCGTGCTTCTCGAGGTTGTGTTTGGCACACAACAGCTGGATGTTTTCCGATTCTTTCGACGATCCTCCGAGGGAGTAAGGGATTATGTGATCGAAGTGCAAATTCTTGGAACTGCCACACCTCACACAGCACCCCTTATCCCGTTTCCACACTTCCAGTTTAACGTGAGTAGGAATGACGCGGTCATGCTCCAGAGAGACGCTGCGAGACCTCTCCGAAAACGGCACGTCGCCGACTAGCTGCAACTTGAATTTGAACACTTTTCGAGATCCGGATTTCTCCTGCCACGAATCGATCAGTTCAAAGACTCCGTTGTAAACCCATATTCCATCGCGGATCTTCTCAAAAACTCTCACCCGTTCCGGAGGAAAGATTCCTTCCTTAAACTTTCTTGCCGCCTCGGCAAACAATCCGTTCTGGGTTGGCTTACCGTTCGGCTGAAACTCGGGTTGGTCGACTATCTTGGGATTAACAACGCCTCTTGTTCGCGGTAAGTCGTGACCCTCATAGATGATGATACGTCCGTCTTGCTCGACCCTGTCCTGATATGGCGCACCTGATCTCTGGCTCATCAGAATGAGGCTCTCGCCATCCCTAATCCGATAGTTCATCCCGCGCTGGAGATTCACTCCAAACGGAGCACACATCTCTAAATAGGAAATGACGTCGCCTGGGCTTAGCATCAGGACCTGAGGCTTACATCATACCGGCAGTTCTTCCTGCATCCATCCGCCCGCGGTTTCGAGCTTGGGCTCGCTGGCAAGGTCCATGATCAACTTTTCGAGGACCAGACGCTTGCCGGGAGGATTCGAGCGCAGCGCCAGATCGGCTTTCGCGACCAGACGAATGGCGCGCGTCAGTTCCCGCTTCGACTTGTAACGCCGCGCCTGCCGGATGATATCGTCGGCGGCAAACGGCGGCACGCGAAAGCCCTGCCACAATGCCGCCCAAAGCATGCGCTGGTCGCGCACGTTGCGCTCCAAAATCACCAGCATCTGGCGAAAAGTTTTGGCCAGCATGTAGAGGTGACCGATGGCAGCTTCTTCGCCGTCGCCGGTCGAAAGCAACGCATCGAGGACTTCGAGCGCGCGCACGCGGTCTTTGGAGGAAATCGCGTCGGTCAACTCATATAGCGAGCGCTGTTTCGCGGCAAGCACCATGGTTTCGACATCGCCGAGTGTGATTTTTTTCTTTTCGCCGGCGTAAAGAATCAGCTTCTCCAGTTCGTTCGACACCATCATCATGTCGGCGCCCAGCGCGTCCACCAACTCGCGGGCGCCGTCGGCGTCGATTTTGACTCCGCGCGTGGCGCAGTACTCGCCAATCCAGCGGACGGCTTGCCCCCCTTCCACGCGAGACAGTTCCACAATGCCGCAGAACGGACCCAGGTCTTCGCGGATCTTCTGGTAGCGGTCCTTGTCCGTCATCTCCATGCGGCGGGCGTCGGCGGGAATGCCGATGTGATCGGCAACAAAAACCAGGAGCGCATCAGGATTGGGATTCTTGCAGTAGGCTTCGATGGCTGCGATTTTTTCAGTATTGGAGCCCGAGCCGCGACCAAACAGCGTCTTCACGCCGCGCACGAAAAACACCTGAAACGGCGCCATCAGCGAGGGCGTGCGGGCGCGATCCAGAATTTCAGTGAGCGAAGTCTCAGCGAGGTCGAACTCGAACAAGCCGAAGTCACGGGAGTCGGGCGCGACCAGATGCTCAAGAATGGCATCGCGGCAGCGCTTGCGAAAAAACGCTTCATCGCCCACCAACACATAAGCCGGCTTCAGCTTGCGCGACTCAAGTTCGGAGAGAAAGCGGTCGGCCTGACTGAAGGCGCGCATCGGCATCAGTAGGCCTCCAGGATGTTGGCCACCAGGGTGCGCGCGAAATCTCGCGACAAGCGATCGACGGCCGGAGAATCTTCTTGAAAAAAACTGGTGAGATCGCGCGAAATTTCGTACTGATCGTGAAAAAGATAGGAAGGATTTTCGAAGAGCACTTTACCGTGACTGTCGGTCAGCGTCACCTGTATGCTCACCGTGACCAGGGCGCTGATGGCGCGCCCGGTAGTGGAGTCGTAAGCGAGCGGATTCGCCGACGCCGATAAAACTGTCGCCTTCAACACCGCATCCGCGTCGCCATTCGCTTCATGGATTACATGGTACTCGGTGCGGGCGTTGAATTCGCGCACGACGGCGTCGGTTAAGAGTTGCTCGATACGAAACGTCTGGCTGTGGCTCACGAAGCCGGGAATCGCGATGGTGTGAATGTTCTGCGGCAGTTCGGCGGCATTCCCGGCCCGGTGGTAGCCGCAACCGCTTGCAGCCAAGCCCATTCCGAGCACCGCCGTGGCCGCCCACCTTGGTGTGGCGCGGACACTCTTGTCCGCGAACCGTGAGAGCAAATTCAAAGGCCGCGGACAGGAGTGTCCGCGCCACACAACGTTCGCGGTCGCGGTTAAATTCATTGAATCTGCCCTCGCGGCCGGGATGCGGTCATGGTCTCGGCGCATTCGACCGCGGTCAAAGCGGCAACGCGCAGATTGTCGGTCGTTGCCCAGAGCCACATCCCGTTCTTATGACTGGCGTCGCTGGTGAGTGTAACCAGGATATCCCCCTGACCGGCGGCGCTCACGCTGGTGGGCGTATCTTCGGGGCCGCTCACGACCACGTGCTCTCCCGCCAGGGCCTGCGAAAAATCTGTGATTGCGACTGGCTTCTCCATCTCCAGGTAAACCGAAAAGCCGTATCCATGGAAGACCGGCGCCTGCAGCACCTGCAGCGCAGGCTCGGTTGCGCCACGGGCAATGCGCCGGTAGTGCTTCCGGATTCGTTGCGATACCGCTTCCAGCGCCAATTCGGATCTCTGTCCATAGCGCGCCACCATGTTGAAGGCCACCTGGATGTCGAACACATTCTTCGGCAACTCCTGGAAGGAAAGCAGATTGACCGTCTGCTCGTGCAGTTCGTCCATACCCTTCTGGCCGGTCTCGGACGCCGGTTCAAACACGGTCGCGACCATGCGTTCGATTTTGGCAGCCTTCTCGCTGCGTAAGGCAAGCAGCGCGAGGACGGTAGCCGCTGGATGGGCCACCACCACCGGGCCGGGCTGCAACTCGGGAGCCATGGGCTGGCCGGTCTGGCGCTCGATCCAGGGCGAACGGATCACTGATCCCGCTCCCGCTTCATCTTCCAGCGCGAACGAGAGATCCACAATCGTATCGCCCAGGTCGCGCGCCATCTTCCAGTTATTGCGCGTGGAGCGCGGATCGGAGGCGAAGAAGGCGAAGTCCACGCGCTCGAACTGTTCCGAGCGGATGCTCTGGATAAAGCTCACCTCGTCGCCCACGGCTTCCAGTTGGCCGAGAGACTCGTCGTCATCGAGCAACCGGATATCGACGGCAGGAAAATTCCGATCGCGGAGAATTTCGGCGATCTCTTTTCCCTTGAGTGACGCCGCGCCGACGATGGCCACGCGATAAAGGTTCGTGCCGCGGAGATCGGCCTGCGAGGCGGCGGATTTGGGAAGGGGAGGCTTCGGAGGGGGACTCATGGAGTCTGAGATGCCTCCCGGTACGCCGGAGGTGCAGGCGGAGTCTTGCGATGGAAAATCCACTGCAATCGCCAGAGGACGCCGGAAGCCATGTACAGGATGGCAATCGCGAATAGTACGGGGCGCGAAAACCGCGCGATCAACGCGATCAGCACGGCCATCAGCACAATCAGGCGGAAGGGATGGCGCGAACGAAAATCAATATCCTTGAAGCTGTAGAAACGCCACGTGCTGACCATCAGATAACCGACCACGACGACCATCATCATCCAGCTCATCGCCGTCCACCAGGAAGTTATGGGGGCCCCGGCGGAGTAGTGGACGATCGCCGCGATCACTCCCGCGCCGGCCGGAATCGGCATGCCCACGAAATATTTCTTCCCCGGACGCCCCGGATTCGAAGGCTGCGGATTCTTCGCAATGTTGAAGCGCGCCAGGCGGCTCGCGCCCGCCATGAGGAAAGCGAAGCAGGCTACCGAACCCAGGTCTGTAATTTTCAGGCGCAGGTCGGGCGCAATGGTCATCGGCAACAGATGAAAGCCCCACATCCAGGCGAGCAGCGCCGGGGCAACGCCGAAGGTGATCACATCGGCCAGCGAATCGAGTTCCCTACCAAAATCGCTAGCGGTGTGGGTCATGCGTGCGATGCGGCCGTCCAGACCATCGAACAATACGGCGAAGCCGATGGCGATCGCGGCGAAGTCCATGTGCCAGGGCTCATCCGCGCTGCCATGCACGGTCTGCAGAATCGCGTAGAACCCAAGCGCGATATTCGCCGTGGTGAACAGCGAGGGCAGTATATACATGCCCTTGCGCAATTTTCCGCGCGGATGGTCCGATTCCCGACGATGCGGCTCTAGCTCTTCCATGCTCCTACTTCCATATTCAATGAGCCTCCCGCTCCCCGGCCACTCCGGCATGAACCGGCTGCACAATTGGCTGCGTAACCGGCAGGAGAGCAAGCACTGTCGCTCCTCCCTTGACGCGATCGCCGGGCTTCACCTGGATTGCGGCATCGCGATCGAACAGAACATCCACGCGCGAGCCAAACTTGATGAGCCCCACCCGCTGGCCGCAAGCTACGTGGTCTCCCACTTTGAAATTGAAAACGATACGGCGCGCGATCAGGCCGGCGATCTGCTTGAAGATTACGGTGCGGCCATCGCCTTCAACGGTGACGATGTTCTGCTCGTTCTCCTCCGCCGAATGCGCTCCCATGGCGTTGAGGAACTTGCCGCGCTGATAGCGCACGTCGCGGATCACGCCTGCGATCGGTGAGCGGTTCACGTGCACATCGAAGACGCTGAGAAAGATGCTGATCCGGTTCCGCGAAGTTCCGACGGAAGTTCCATCGGACACGACCGAAACATCCGTCACCTTGCCGTCCCCCGGTGAAACGATAGGAACGACGCCACCGGCGGCTGCGGGAATCTGGCGCTCCGGATCGCGGAAAAACCACAGACAGAAAGCTCCGAGCAGCAACACGGGGATAGCGTAAGGCCAAGCCGCGAGCCAGGCGACAATGACCGCGGCAAGCAAGCATCCCGCACCGTAGAAATAGCCGTCACGCACCATAGGAATTCAGAATGATTATAGAGCGAGGCCGCGACATTCTACATAACTGCAATAAAAAAAGGCGCTTAGAAGCGCCGGGTACGGAGACAGGGCTGGCCTCCCTGCGGTTCGCGATCTTGATGCTCAGGCCCAATTGCTTTGCTCAGGCCGGTTGATCCAGGCTCGGCTGATCTAAGCTCGGCTGATCTAGGCAGACCGCCGTTGAACCTGCTGCTCCAGATTCTGCATCTGGTCTTTGAGGCGCAGCTTTAGTTTCTTCAGCCGCACTTCCTCCAGTTTTTCGTCATCGGTGAGGTATCGTTTTTGGATGAGGGATTCCAGCCGTTGGGAGTATTGCGAGTGCTCCTGAACCAGCCGCTGGAACTCATCATGGCTGGTCAGGAGTTGGTCTCTTGGAGTCAGCATCCTTGCTAGACCTCCTGCTGTTTGTTACAGCATGATTAAAAAGTAGCACGAGATGGATCGGGGTTCAATGAGATTTCATAGATAGATTTCCACTCTAAGCAAGAGGGCCTGGGGATGCGAAGTTGCACAGAAAATAGTGCAGAAACTGGCGGCTTTTCGGCCAAGTTCAACGGTCGAACCGAAGCGCGTATAGAATCGCATCCTCCACCGGATCCCTGTAATACACCCGTCGGCGGCCCACCTCGCGAAAACCGTGTTTCTCGTATAGTCCGCGGGCCGGCAGATTCGATTCGCGGACTTCGAGCAGCATCGCGGACGCTGGCTCGCTCTTCGCGCGCCGAATCAACTCGCGCACCAACTCATTAGCGATACCACGGCGGAGGAACTCGGCGGACACGACCACGTTCTCGATCTCCCACTCGCCCGCGACCGCCTGTGCGCAAACAAATCCGCAAAGCTGGCCTGCTGCCTCGGCCACCAGAACAACTCCGCTATTCACCAACCTGTTGTACTGCTCGGAGGTCCAGTGCGCTGCGCCCGGCGCCGGCTGCTCGATGGCGAGAATCGCCGGCACATCATTCAGCGCAGCAGAGCGGATGGCCACGGGCATCGAGAGTCTCACGGCGCCGGCTTCGAGAAAATTTCAGCGTCGGAATGGCGGATGTAGTTGGCTTCCAGTTCTTCGGGACTCGCCGTCTGGCCCCGCTGGAGACGATCCCACCCCAGCCGGGCAATCACTCCGCTGTTCGGATACTTGATCAGCTCAATCTGGATGCCGGCGGCGATTCCCGCAGCTCGAACCGTCTCAGCCAACATGGCATCAGGCGTGACGACTGCCTTCCCACGAGCCTCAGCATCCCTGGCTTCGGCAACAAACTCTTCCCTGCTCAACAGGCGCTCGTTGTACATACGACAGTGCATCTGCACCTGCGGGTCGAGTTCGTAGTCGCCGACATATACGTCGCCCCGGCCCGCATCCAGCGCCGCGAGGACCCGGCCACGCGCCGCGCCGCTGCAGGCAATCGCTTCCAGCAATGAAATCGCAGCGATTGGTTTCCGCAGGGCCTCGGCCAGAGCTTTAATGGCAGCCAAGCCCACGCGCAGCCCGGTGAACGATCCCGGACCATTCGCGACTGCAAATACTCCCAGATCGCTCTTACCATAACCGTGCTTTTCCAGCACTGCAGCAATCTGCGGTACCAGTTGCGCCGAAAACGCGCCACCGGCGAGCGGCACAATTTCAAGCACGTCAATTTCGCTCTGGCCCGGCGTCACGCGGGCCAGCGCCAGACTGCCGTTCTTCCCGGAAGTGTCGACCGCGAGCAGAAGCTGGGACATTTGTAATGGGTAATTTGTAATTTGCAATTTTGAAAGCCTGGGGATTTAAATTACCAATTACAAATTAGCAATTACAGATTCAGTGGCTGCTCTCCACCAATTCGAGCAACACGCCCGCCGTGCTCTGCGGATGCACGAACATATACCGATGTCCGCCCGCGCCCGTCTTGATCTCATTCGACACCAGGCGCACGCCGTCGCTCTTCAGTGCTGCAACTGCCGCCGCCAGATCCGGAACGCGCATACAAACATGATGCAGCCCCTCGCCGCGCTTGGCGATGAATCGGGCGATGGGCGAATCCTCCGAACTCGCTTCCAGCAGCTCCAGCCGGCTCTCGCCCACGGGCACCATCACCAGCCGCACTTTTTCCGCCTCAACGGTCTCTTCCGGAGAAACGCTTAACCCGAGCTTCTCGTAAATGGACTTCGCCGCATCCAGCGACTTCACCGCGATGCCCAGATGATCAATGCTGAATTCCATGCTTGCCTGCCTTTTGCCGACCAAACTCGCCAGTGGAGCGCCGGGCGTCCCCGCCCGGCGGACGGGCGAGACGCCCGTCCCTCCATCGAATCTAATTGCGTTCTGCGCCGCGCACAATCTCCTCTACCAACGAATACGGATCGCGCTTGTGCTCGGCAATCTCGGCCGCATAACGCTCGAGGCTGCCGCCATCCATCTGCGAGCGCGCTTTTTCCAGCATGGCATCGCGCAGCATCTCGACCAGCCGCTCCTGCCAGTTCTCGACGTTCTTCTTGAGGATCAGGTTCTCTTTCTTCAAGTATGCCTCGTAATCCGCGATCGCTTTCGCCAACTCTTCGGTTCCCACGCCCTCGCTGGCGACCGTCTTGACGATCGGCGGCATCCAGCGATCATTGCGCGTGGCCAACGATTGCATGGAACGAATCTCGCGCTCGACGCGCTCGGCCCCTTCGCGGTCGCTTTTGTTGATCACGAAGATGTCGGCGATTTCCATGATCCCGGCTTTGATCGTCTGCACATCGTCGCCCATGCCGGGCACCAGAATCACGATGGTGACATCCGCCAGCCGCACAATGTCGACTTCGTCCTGCCCGACGCCAACCGTTTCGATCATGACGAGGTCACGGCCCGAAGCATCGAGCACGGTGGCGACATCCGCCGTGGCGCGCGCCAGCCCTCCGAGTGATCCGCGCGTGGCCATGCTGCGGATGAAAATCCCCGGATCGCTATAATGATCCTGCATGCGGATGCGGTCGCCCAAAATCGCTCCGCCGGTGTAAGGGCTGGTCGGATCGACCGCGATGATGCCGACCGTTTGATTTTCTTTGCGATAGTGCTTGGCCAGCCGATCGACCAGCGTGCTTTTGCCCGATCCGGGTGCGCCGGTCAGACCGATGACTCGCGCCTTGCCGGTATGCGGAAAGAGCGCCTTCAGCAGCTCCGACCAACCCGCCGCGCGGTTCTCGACCGTAGATAGGGCGCGAGCCAGCGCGCGGGCGTCGCCGGAGCGGAGACGGTCGACAAGAGCTGTAGTCGTAGGAGTCAAGCAAGATAGTGTAACAACCTGCGCCGATCCGTGTTCATCCAACCTCAAGCTGCTTGAGAGAGGTCACGTCTTCATTTCGTAAACCGCCTGACAACCTGCCACTAGTACACATTGGTTTCCGGCCTGAGCGCTTGCTCCCGGAAGCGGGCGATGCGCAGCTCATCGATGTTGATGGTGTGGGCCCGGCCATCCAGAATTTCTTCTGCGATCAACATACCGGTAGCAGGAGAGTGCGACACTCCGTGGCCGCTAAACCCGTTGGCATCCACGTAGGTCGGTAGATCAGGATGAATTCCCAGAATTGGGTTGTGATCGGGAGTAACTTCGTACAAGCCTGCCCAGCAATTCTTCGTTGCCAGACCCGCTAAGGCCAGCATGGGAAATCGCGAGATGCCCGCTTCCATCACGACCTCCAGCCATTCCCAGTCTACGGCGAGGTTTTCGCCGGGCGGTTCATTTTCATTCGAAAGCCCGAAAAGTACCTTCTGGCTTTCCTTGCGCATATAAAAATCGCTTGCCACGTCGATGGTGAGCGGAATGTCATTCGGGACCAGCGCGAATGGCTCGGTCATGTATACACACCGGCGGTAAGGGAGCACCGGAATATCCAATCCAGCCAGCGCTCCCACCTGGCCCGCCCAAGGACCGGCTGCATTCACCACCGTCTCGCAACTGAAAACCTCGTGCGGTGTCTTGACGGCGACCACCCGTGGCGTGGCCTTTTGCATGCCGGTTTGTATGCCGATGACTGGGGTCGATCGCTTCAGCCTTACCCCTAACTCGCGGGCGCGAGCGAGATATCCGGTCGCGATCCCGTGCGGATCGCAATAGCCGTCATCCGGACAATAGGTCGCGCCTATCAAGTCGTCGATTCGTGTTCCTGGAATAAAGTGGAGAACGTCGCTCGCGGCCAGTATCCGGGAGCGCACTCCCAGCGAATTCTGCAGGGCCACATTGCGCTGGTAGGTCTCCCAGGTTTCGGCATCATTGACGAGAAGCAGATATCCGACTTGCTTCAAGTCGGCATGCCCGCCCACACGTTCGTTGAAATGTTTGAGTTGCTCGATGCTGTAGAGTGACAAGCGGATGTTGATCTCACTCGCGAACTGATGGCGTACTCCCGCAGCGGAACGAGCCGAGCTCCCCGTGACTTCGGTCTCCGCTTTTTCCAGAATCAACACATCCGTGCATCCCCGCACGGCCAGGTGGTAAGCGATGGAGGTGCCGACGATTCCCGCACCGATGATAATGACGGATGCGCCGAGCTCGCTCATTTATTGCGTTTCCGCTCTTAGTCTCTAATCTTTCAGCAACTGCCGCGCAATCACCAGGCGCTGGATTTCGCTCGTGCCTTCGCCAATCGTGCACAGTTTCACGTCGCGATAAAACTTCTCCGCCGGATAGTCCTTGATGAACCCATACCCGCCGTGGATCTGCACCCCTTCATTGGCGCATCTCACGGCTACTTCGCTCGCGTAAAGCTTGGCCATCGACGATTCGAGCGTGGTCTTCATGCCGGCATCTTTCATGGCGGCGGCACGGAAGGTCAAAAGTTTTGCCGCCTCGATTTCCGTCGCCATGTCGGCCAGCTTCCACTGGATCGCCTGAAATTCCGAGATCGCCTGCCCAAATTGCTGCCGCTCTTTCGAATACTTCAGCGCCGCCCCGTATGCACCCTCGGCCATGCCGAGCGAGAGCGCGGCGATCGAGATGCGCCCGCCGTCGAGCACGCGCATGGCGTCGATGAAGCCGTCGCCTTCCTTGCCCAGCAGGTTTTCTCCCGGCACAAAACAATCTTCGAAGATCAGTTCGGCGGTGTCGCTGGCGCGCAGGCCGAGTTTGTTCTCTTTCTTTCCGGGTCGAAATCCCTTGGCGCCCTTCTCCACCAGGAAGGCGGAGAGCCCGTGCGTGCGCGCGGCGCGATCGGTCACCGCCAGCACGACTATCACGTCCGCATAGTGGCCATTGGTGATGAAAGTCTTGGTGCCGTTGAGCAGCCATCCGCCCTTCGCCCGCGCCGCGGTCATGCGCGCGCTGCCCGCATCCGACCCGGCCGAGGGCTCGGTCAGCCCCCATGCGCCGATGTACTCGCCGGTGGCTAGCTTCGAAATATACTTTTTCTTCTGCGCCTCGTTTCCCGCCAGATAAATATGGTTCGAGCAAAGGGACGTATGCGCCGCCACAATGATCCCCACCGAACCGTCCACGCGCGCGAGTTCTTCGATGGCCGTGACGTACTCGACGTAACCCATGCCCGCGCCACCGTATTCGGGTGGGAAGATCGCGCCCATGAGACCGAGCTTGCCCAGTTCTTTAATCGTCGCCAGCGGGAATTCGCAGGCTTCATCCCACTTCATGACGTTCGGTGCAATCTCGCGCTCAGCAAACTCGCGTACGCTCTTCTTCAGGTGCAGCTGCTCTTCGTTCAACTGGAAGTCCAAAGATCCTCCATCTAGCTTTTAGCTTTTAGCTTTTAGCTTTTAGCTTTTAGCTCTTGGCTCTTGGCTCTTAGCTAGAGGCCAAAGGCTAAGAGCTAACAGCGGTCTGACGTGGGGGGCCGCGCGCGGGGATGGCGCAAAATTGGCGCCCAACTTTTCATTTAAGCACGGCAGGCGGCAATCGACGAAATTCTCGAACCGACCGGTTGGCTTGGGGAGTGGACAGTTACTACGCGGTCTTCTTCGGCCCCATCCCGAAGACATTATTTGGGCGCGCCGAAGCGCGCCCAAGTTTCAGGAGGAACAAAGTTCGTAAGCAACAACGTTCAGCAGGACAAACTCAATCTCGTCCCCGATGTTCAGCGTCCAAATCCCGCCGACTGCATCGACTGCCGCGAGATGTCCGACGTCGACGCAATCCCCTGCATGCGCAGCTTGAACTCATCCCCGTTCGAGGCGCTCTCCAGAGCGGTCTCATAATTCACCAGCCCCGCCTGGAACAAATCCCAGAGCGACTGGTCGAAGGTCTGCATGCCGTACTGCGACGTGCCGGCGGAAATCGCTTCGCGGATGGCGCGCGTCTTCTCGGCCACCAGAATGCATTCCCGGATGTAGGCCGTCGTCACCATCACTTCCACCGCGGGCACTCGGCCCTCGGCGTCAGACCGGCGCACCAGGCGCTGGCTGACGATGGCGCGCAACACCGCCGCCAACTGCAGCCGGATCTGTTTTTGCTCCGGCGGCGGGAAAATGGCGATGATGCGGTTGATGCTTTCCACCGCATCCAGCGTGTGCAGCGTGGAGAAAACCATGTGACCGGTTTCGGCCGCGTGCAGCGCCGTCGCGATCGTCTCCAGGTCGCGCATTTCGCCGACCAGAATTACGTCCGGATCCTGACGCAGAGAAGCGCGCAGCGCCGCCGAGAACGAGGGCGTATCCACTTCCACCTCGCGCTGGTTCACGTAGCCCTTTTTGTCGCGGTGCAGAAATTCGATGGGGTCTTCGATGGTAATGATGTGCTCGGCGCGAGTCGAGTTAATGCGGTCCACCATGGCGGCCAGCGTCGTCGATTTGCCCGAGCCCGTCACCCCGGTCACCAGCACCAGACCGCGCGGCATGTCGCAGATCTGCTCGACGACTTTCGGCAAAAACAGTTCGTCGAGCGCCCGGATCTTGGTCGGAATCACGCGCAGCACCAATCCCACGTTGCCGCGTTGCTGAAACACGTTCACACGGAAGCGTCCCAGGCCCGCAACGCCGTACGCCATATCGATTTCCGTGGTCTCTTTGAATTTTTGCTTTTGCCGCGCCGACATCATGCTGAACGACATGTTCAACATGTCTTCGGCAGACACACGCGGCAAGTCGGTCAGCGGCACCAGATCGCCGTCAACGCGCAGGTGAGGATAGTTCCCTACCTTCAGATGTAAGTCGGAAGCGCGGCGCTCCATGGCGATGCGGAGCAAGTCGTCGATATTCATGCAGGCAAGACTCCAGCTACCGTGCCTATCATGACCCGAACCGCCCCCGCACACGAGATGACGGAAGTAACGAGACCATTGGCCGCCGGCGGCGGGCTAACGGCTGCCGGTTACTGGCTCTTTTATTGGCTCTTGGCTTCTGGGTGCCACTTCGTACGACGCTAGACGCCCACCGGCTGCTTCGCTCCCACCGGAACCGGAGTCAGCCAGTTGTAGCGGTCCGCCTTTTCGCCGCGAACAATGCCGTAAAACTCTGCTTGGAGAGCTTTGGTCATGGGGCCGAGCTTGCCCTTGCCCACCGTGATTTTGTCGACCGAGCGAATGGGCGTGATTTCGGCGGCGGTGCCGGTGAAGAAAACTTCGTCGGCAATGTAGAGCGACTCCCGCGGGATCTGCTGCTCGGCGATCTTGATGCCGAGGTCGCGCGCGATCTGCAACACCGAATCGCGCGTGATGCCCGGGAGCACGGAGTTGCCCAATGGAGCCGTCTGCAACACGCCGTTGCGGACGACGAACAGATTCTCGCCCGAACCTTCGCTGACGTAGCCGTTCACATCCAGGGCAATGCCTTCGGCGTAGCCGTTGACGATGGCTTCCATCTTGATAAGCTGCGAGTTCATGTAATTCGCGCCCGCCTTGGCCATGGCGGGCAGAGTGTTGGGCGCAATCCGCGTCCACGAAGAAATGCACACGTCCGCGCCATCGCTGGCATCGTGCCCCAAGTACTTCCCCCACGGATAGTTGCAAATATAGATTTCAATGGGGGAGTTGAAGGGGTTGACGCCGGCTTCGCCGTATCCGCGGAGAACGATGGGGCGGATGTAGCAGGGCCATACGCCGTTTTGTTTCACCAGTTCGATCATGGCGCGCACAATCTCGTCGCGGGTGAAGGGGATGTCGATGCGGTAAATACGGGCGGAATCGATGAGGCGCTGTATGTGTTCGGTGGCGCGGAAAATCGCAGGGCCGCCGGGCAGCGCGTAGCAGCGAATGCCTTCAAACACCGAAGAGCCATAGTGCACAACGTGAGACATCACGTGGAGGGTAGCGTCATCCCAGGCAATGAACTTGCCGTTGTGCCAGATTTTCTCCGTCTTCTGAATCGCCATGCAGACTCCTTCGGTATAAAGATTCGCGGAAGCGGCCGGGGATTCTCCGATACTTCAACGATTAGTTCAACGATCGAAGAAAGTTTGTCTTCCAGGAAGGAATTATAACGTGGAAGCGGGCCTGCCCAACGAATTCAGGGGCTCACAATCCGGACCGGGCGTCCGGGCGGGCGTCGCCATTCGCTTCTTGTTTCTCAGCGAATCGCCATGATGTTGTTGGCGACGAACCCGCCTTCACCGGCGACGATCAGCCGCATCGTAATGCGTTCGGCTTTGTAGTGGTGGCTGCGATGCAACAGATACACGATGCCAACTCCCGCGCCAAAACCTAAAGCGGACCCGGCAGCCTCTCCGGCGGCGCCACCTGTCACGAAGGGGCGCATGAGGGGATTGACTTCGTGGAGGCCCTGGTTCAAGCCGCGCTGCGTAGTAACGGCGTCGGCGGCGACCAGTCCGGCTAGGATGCCGACGTTCACTTTGTTCTCGACCGTCCAAAAAGGATGTTCGCTGGGCGCATCGGGAAGGGCGGAACTGCTCGCCGTGAAACTCTGTGCCCGCATGGCAACGCTCATCGAAAGAACGCCCAGCAAGAGAATCGAGAGAAGGAGCTTCATCTGGTCACGGGTAATTAGTTGGTGAGGTAAGATGAGAGTACGGCATAGAAGCACGGAAGTATATGGCCAAATCTCGTAGGGTGGATGGCCTTCTGGTAAGAGTAACTTTAGACTTTGGCAGGTTACTTGCTGCGGCTCTCAGCGAATGGCAAGGCTTTAAACTAGCGTGCGCCCCACCAGCCGTTCTAACACTCGCAAAGGCGAGCGTTCTGGATTCTTCATGGCGCTGACTGGTAAGTAGAACGTTTGCTCGAACGCAAACTGGCCAGACATGGCCGCGTGCGACACCGAATCCGTATAGCAGCCCCAGGTCGTGCCGGGCGGAATCGCAAGTTGCGTTTGCGAAACCTGAGACTGATAACCTTGATCCGCCTTCATCCGGTCATGAATGCCGAGCATGAAGTGGTCATATTCGGTTCGCCGTCCCTTTACGATCGATAGCCAGTAGAGCAGCGATGCCGTTCCCGGCAGAGGCGGCTTAATCCCGGGCAAGAACTTGGCCGCAGCCTGCTCAAACCTTTCTCCCACGCGCCAAATGCGGGGCATCTGGGGATTAACATTCGTGAACACCCGAAGAATTCGCAGACCTTGCATGGGGCGGGAGGGAAAGGCGTCCACGTGCAGCCGGGTGTCGTCGTGCCGCCAGGACGTGGCTCGGCCGGCGATCTCGGCGGGACGGAAGCTGGTGAATCCGGCTATCAAATAATTGCCATACCCAGGACAGATCGCCTGCAGCAGATCGGAAGCCCGCCTATAGTAGCGCTGTAACATGGCGAGTAACTCGTCGCGCTCGGGTCCCTGGCAACGAGTACCCCGCAAAACACCAGAGTCGGGACGGAAGCTCACGTTTTTCGATTTGCCGTCCAGGCAATCCGGAGACAGAAACCGGCGCTCGGCCTCGGACAATTCGAAAGGGAGCTGCGGCGCGTACAGAAGCTTTCCACTTTCGAGAGCATCCGCCGCTTTCGCCACGATCTCGGGCGTGAACGGCCCTTGCCAGGATGTGATGTCGAGCGCCTCGAGAATTTCCATCGCCCTGACCTCGTCTGCTTTCGCATCCCATCCTAAACTCCCGAGGCACCGCCTGGTCAAGCTTTGCTCACCAGCGGCAGAGCGCGATGCCTGGCCCTAAGGGCTAAGGCCCGCATTCTTGCGGTTCTGAGCGGCACCCTTCGACCTCGCTCAGGGCAGGCTCTGAAGCCGCGCCCTTCCCGAGACCTGCGCTTAGTGCCGCCAGACTTTCTGGGCGCGGTGGGCACTGTCGGTGGGAGACGGGGCAAGCCCCGTATTAGGCGCGCTGACTTGCGCTGCGGGTGAGGCAACCGGCGTGGCTGTGCCGGGTTCGGGCTGGGAGCCTATCTCGTCTCCTCGGAAGTAGCGGTCTTTGTTTTTGGCAGCGCGCATTTCCGGCATGGCGGTGTAGGGCTTCGAGTAGTCGTTATTGGCGTTCCAGAAAAGAAATCCGATGCCGCCTTTTTGTTTCGCTACTTCGATCTGAACTTCAACGTACTGCGGCGAGTAAGTCTTGGTGCGCCAGGCAAAAGCTTGCAGCCAGGGGCGAATCACCACGCCGCTGTCTTTGGTGATGAGCTTGAAACGGTCCATGGACTCGCCGATGAAATGCTCGGGTGCGTCGCCGGGGTGCGCGATGCCGTCCATGCCGAAGAAGTGCGAGGGATAGATCATGGGCGAGAGCACGTCACAGTGTTTGACCATGGCCACGATGTCCTGCCCGGTGTGCGCGAGATCGACGGGACGCTGCCAGGCCATGACTCCGAAGACGTCGAGCGAAAACAGGGCGCCGGTCGGATGGATCTGGGCATAGGCACGCTGAAGGAAATCGGCGATCACCTCCGAACGCTGCATCGATGATTGTGTGGTGGCGGGGCTTTGCCCCGCTTGGATGGGGCGGGGCCCCGTCACCACACGATTTGTTGGATGGTCGGCCTGGAAAGCGAACACGGCATCTTTCTGGTCGCCCTCGGCGGGAAATCGGACATAGTCGAACTGCACCTCATCGACGCCGGACTGGGCTACGAATTTGGCGAGAGCGATGTCGTAATCCTGAACCTTGGGGTTGGAGGGGTCGGTCCAAACCAGCTTGCCGTTTTCGCGCCAGGGTTGGCCGGTGCTGCGGGACTTTACGGCCAGTTCGGGGTGGCTCGTGACCAGATGCTCATCGCGGAAGATGGCGATGCGAGCGATGGCGTGCATGTTTTCGGAATGCAGAAAGTGAATGAACTTGGGCAGGTCGGAAATATAGTGGCGCTGTCCGCTGGCTAGCGGGTGGTCGAAGGCGATGTTGACGATGCCGTCGCTATCCTTGATGTCGAAGACGACTGCGTTGCCACCGACTTCGCGCCAATGGCGGATAATGCGCAGTCCGTGATCGCTGCCTGCCATTATCCCGGTCAGGTAAATGGCGCGGACTTCGAAATCTCTTGCAACTGGGACCGTCTTCTCTACAATAGGCGCTTCGAGAATTCCGGGGATGACGATCTGCTCTCCGGATTTGAGCGAGACCCCCTGCCGGTTGTGGTTGGCTTGGCGGATGGCTTCGGCCAGTTCGGTCGAGGTGAGGTATTTGGTCCGCTTCAGATATTTGCGGGCGACCGACGGGATGCTGTCTCCGCGCTGGACGAGATAAAGATCGGAGCCGGGCGGCGCAATGATGGAGACGGGCGCCGGAGGCTCGGGCTTTTTGGTGGCGTCGGTTTTCACCTCCACCAACTGGCCGTGCGGATTTTGTACCGCGGCCGCGGACGGAGAAAGAAGAAAGCTGGACAGGGCCAGCCGGAACAGAAAGGCAGCAACGCTAGCGATTGAGAGTCTTGCTGCCGAGAGTCTGGCCGTCGAGAATTGGGACAAGGATATTCTCCAGAGACGAAATCTGTTTGTATTCTATTGTGCAACGACGGTAACTTGGGCTGCCAGTTACGTCCGGCACAGCGGGTTACGGATTGCCGGACATGGGCGCAGGGGTGGTTGGGACGCTGATTTAAAGTTCCCGCAGTCTGCAAACTATTGCTCTTGGGGAAGCTGTGGGTAACATGACCGGCATGACATGAGGTGGGGCTAGCCGTATCTAAAACGATGAGAAGCGGGCAAATACGGCGCTTCCGGAGGATGGCTAACGGCTTGCACGAGGAGGGAGCGGGTGAGGAACGCAACCTTTCTCCCAAAGTGGCAAAAATGAGCAGTTTCGCAGAAAATTTGAAGATCCCGGGAAGAAAACAGGGGCCGAAACGATGAGAACGAACCTTGCAACCGTGCTGGATCCTAGCCGCCGCAGCAACGACGCCCGTGACTTTGAGACTGCCCTGCGCCGGAAGATTGTGGGGCAGGACCAGGCGATCGAGAAGGTGGCGGAAATCTATCAGATGTTTCTGGCCGGGCTGAATGCGCCGGGCCGCCCAGTGGGCAATCTGCTGTTCCTGGGGCCGACCGGCTCCGGTAAGACGCGGGTGGTGGAAGCGGTGGCCGAGTCGCTGTTCGGCGACGCGCGGGCCTGCATCAAGATCGATTGCGCCGAGTTTCAGCACTCGCACGAGATTGCCAAGTTGATTGGCTCGCCTCCGGGATACCTGGGACATCGCGAGACGCATCCGCTGCTGACGCAGGAAGCGCTCAACCAGTGGCACACGGAAAAGTTGAAGCTGTCGATCCTGCTGTTCGACGAAATCGAGAAGGCTTCCGACTCGCTGTGGCAACTGCTGCTCGGAATCCTCGACAAGGCGACGCTGACGCTGGGCGATAACCGGCGCGTGGATCTTTCGAGTTGCATCATCATCATGACCTCGAACCTGGGCTCCGCCGAGATGAACGGGTTGGTGGATGGCGGCTTGGGCTT
>JBEKYF010000058.1:0-25950 GCA_049511255.1 Terriglobales bacterium
TCACTCTCTCCGAAGATGACCGCTGGCTGCTGATTGACGTGGGCGAAGGCTGGACGAAGTCGGAGATGTATTTGCAGGATCTCCAGTCGAAAAATCCTCCGCTCGAAATTACTACCGGTAAAGATTTCCTCTACGGTGCCGAGTTCTTCGAGGGCAAACTCTATATCACCACCAACGAAGACGCGCCCCACTATCGCGTCTTTGTCGCCGACGCGGCCAATCCTAAGCGCGAAAACTGGAAAGAAATAATTCCGCAGTCGAATGCCGTGTTGCAGGAGGCGAGCGTGACCGGCGGCAAACTCCTGGCGCAGTATGAGCTCAACGCGACTTCCGAACTGAAGCTGTTTGGGCTTGACGGCAAGAAACTCGCTGACATTCCGCTGCCGGCCATCGGAGATGTTTTCAGCGCCTCCGGACGGTATGACCGCAACGAAATATTTTTTGGATTCCAGTCTTTCACTGTGCCACCTTCGATCTACCGCGTTGATTTAACCGACGTGAAAAGCGCGCTCTGGGCCAAAGTCGACGCGCCCTCCATCGATCCCTCTGCCTATGACGTGCAGCAGGTTTGGTACAGCTCGAAAGACGGCACGAAGGTCCCGATGTTTGTCGTCAGCAAGAAGGGAATCGAGAAGAATGGCAAGAATCCCACCCTGCTGACTGGCTACGGTGGCTTCAACATCTCGATGACGCCGACTTTCAGCCGCAGCATGTATCTCTGGATGGAGCACGGCGGTATCTACGCGGTCGCCAACCTGCGCGGTGGTTCCGAGTTCGGCGAAGACTGGCATCGCGCCGGCATGCTCGACAAAAAACAGAACGTGTTTGATGACTTCATCGCCGCCAGCGAATATCTCATCGCGCAGAAATACACCGATAAAGATCACCTCGCTATCTCGGGCGGATCGAATGGCGGCCTGCTGATGGGCGCCATGATCACGCAGCGTCCCGACCTGTTCCGCGCCGTCGTATGCGCCGTGCCGTTGCTCGACATGCTGCGCTATCAGAACTTCCAGATCGCGAAACTTTGGATCCCGGAATACGGTTCGGCGGAAGAAGCCAAGCAGTTCGAGTGGCTCTACGCTTACTCGCCCTATCACCACGTAAAGCCGGGTGAGGAGTATCCCGCCATCCTCTTTATGACGGGCGATACGGATACGCGCGTCGATCCCATGCACGCCAAGAAAATGGCCGCGCTCATGCAAGCCGAAGCCAAGAACGGAGCCAGCAGAGAAAGACCAATTCTGCTGCGCATCGAAACCAAAGCCGGACACGGCCAAGGCAAGCCCGTCACCAAACAGATCGAAGAGAGCACCGACATGTACTCGTTCCTGTTCTGGCAGTTGGGAATGAAGCCGTGATTGTGTGGGGACGGGCGACTCGCCCGTCCAAGCCGAGCGAAGCTCGGCAGGCTTTTCAGGCAGTGTCCAGTTCTCCCTGTGCTCTCCCGTGCTCCCTGTGATTAAATGATCTCGATGCCCACTGACCCCAAAATCCGCGTCCTCGTTGCGAAGCCTGGCCTCGACGGCCACGACCGCGGCGCCAAAGTGATCGCCCGCGCTCTCCGCGATGCCGGCATGGAGGTCATCTATACCGGCCTGCGCCAGACGCCGGAAATGGTCGTCAATGCCTCGCTGCAGGAAGACGTGCAGGTGATCGGACTCTCGATTCTCTCGGGTGCGCACAACGCGATCGTTCCGCGTGTGATGGACCTGCTGAAGCAAAACAAGATGGACGACGTGCTGGTGCTGGTCGGCGGCATCATCCCCGATCAGGATATCGAGGGCCTCAAGAAAATCGGCGTAGCCGGCATCTTCCAGCCCGGCACACCCATGGACGACATCGTTAAGTTCATCCGCGGTCATGTAAAGCCGCACGGCGTGCCGGCCGTTTAGTCTGCGACCCCGGCTCCAGCCCAACCAACTTTGTCATCCCCATTCAAAATTTGTCATCCTGAGCGAAGCGAAGGACCTGCTTTTCGCCCGCGAAATTCCGCGAGCCTTCCGCTCGCCCAATAGTGCATCATGTTCTCGTGTCTTCGCTCTTCTTCCAAATCGAGTTCAACGGCCCGGCACGCATCCTCCGTCTCACGTCGCCCGACGGCACCAACCGCCTCACCCGCGCCTCCGTGCTCGCACTAACTGTCGCCATTGACGAACTGAAAGACGAACTGAAAAAGCAACTCCGCCCGCTGATCATCGCGGGCAATCGCCAATTCTTCTCGGTCGGCGCCGACCTGAACGAAATCGCCGCGCTCACCGGGCCCGAAGCCTACCAGTTCTCCGCCATGGGACAAACACTCATGAACGCAATCGCCAGCTATCCCCTCCCCGTCATCGCCGCGATCGAAGGCCACTGCATGGGCGGAGGTCTTGATCTTGCGCTCGCCTGTCACCGCAGGATCGCCGCGCCCCACGCCGTCTTCGGACATCGCGGCGCCGCTCTCGGCCTCATGACCGGCTGGGGAGGCACCCAGCGCCTGCCACGCCTGATCGGGAAGAGTAGAGCGCTGGAGCTTTTCATCGCCGCGGAAAAAATCTCCGCCGTCCAAGCGCTCGAAATCGGAATGGTGGAAGCAATCGCCGACGATCCCGTCGCCGCGGCCCTGCGTCAACTGCAACCGCCTCGCTGACTTGTGTGGCGCGGACACTCCTGTCCGCGAACGTCGACAGCGCCTAACGTAACGCGAGGGCTACAGCACCAACGACCAGCTCAGAAATGCCCACATCCAAGCCAGATTGAACGCAAACAGCGCCCCGCACAGAAATGCGAAGCGTGTCCGCTCCATCTTCTCCGTCCAATCTCCCATCGTCAGATAAGCCGGATACACTGGCAGCAGATAGCGCGGAGCGCCCAGCAACGGCGGCCAACAAACCCGTAAGAGAAGATGCACGATCACGGCTGCTGAAAAACACCTGTCTTCCATCCGCATCCGCCGCCGCGCCGCCACTCCCGCAATAAAGAAAATAATCAGCGCAACCAGACTGATTGCAACCAGTGGGTCGAAGCGTTCCGCCAGCGAACCAATCGCCCGCCACAGCGTCGTCCACGGCCAGGCCAGCTCCGTGTTCCAATACATCCGATAAGCCGCCGCTACACTCAGGCGTCCCGTCTGCTGCAACCAGAACCAATATCCCAGCGTTCCGAGCGGAGCGATTGCGACCGGCCATCGCGCCGGGCGCCGCGTCCGCCACGCCATGATCGCTAATGGCACGATCGCCAACGTTCCCGCCGACCGCGTCAACCCGGCGGCAAAAGCGCACGCTGACGCCAACACCCAACGCTCATCCCGCGCCCAGCCGACGCACCACACGATCAACGCCACCGCCAAAGCCTCAGTGTATCCCGCGAAAAAGAAAAAACTCGCAGGCCACGCTGCCGCCAGCATCACCGTCCGCAGTGCTTGCCCATTTGGAAATTCACTGCGCGCCAGACGCATCAGTCCCCAGAAATAAAGAAACGCCGCCGCCGTCGAAATCAGCAAGGCCGCAGCCATCGGGCCGGCCAGTCCGCTCAAGCCCCGAATGAGCCACGGATAGAGAGGATAGAAGACCACTCCCGCCGGCAGATCATAACCGCGCTCGGCGATCCGCAAATACCAAAGCGTATCGAAGCGCTCCCAAACTCCAAGCAACGCATAATGCCAACTGCCCGGCGCAGGCAAGTTCCCGGTGAGCACATTGCTTTGAATCAAACGCGTATCCGGATGCAGAAACACGGCCGCGGCTGCCGCGACGCCCGTATAGAACACGCGCAACGCCGCCGTGATCGCGAAAGCAATCTGCCAATCCGCTCGCGGTTCCAGCTTGCGCCACACTGTTGATTCACCCTCCACTGGTTCACCCTCACAACGGACTCCGGAGCTGAGTCTATCAGCCAAATCCCTCCGCTCCGTACTTCGCCCCGCTGATATAGTAAGTAGTTTCGAAGTCTGCCCTCATGAGCGAACGTACCGATTCCACGGCTCTCTCCATCAACAACGTCCTCCCAACCAAAATTGACCCCAGCTCTCTCCGCTTCGAATCCAACATGCGCGCGCTCGCCGACCTGGTCGCCCAGGTCCGCAACGAAGAGGAAAAAATCCGCGAAGGCGGAGGCCCGAAAGCCATCGAAAGCCAGCACGCCAAGTCACGCCTTACCGCCCGCGAGCGCATCCACCTCCTCGCCGACCCCGGCTCTTTCTTCGAACTCGGCCTCTATGCCGCGCACAAAATGTACGAAGAATGGGGAGGCGCTCCCGCCGCCGGCGTCATCACCGGACTTGCCCGCATCCACAGCCGCATGGTCATGCTCATCGTGAACGACGCCACCGTGAAAGCCGGCGCCTTCTTTCCCATGACCACGAAAAAAGTCATCCGCGCGCAAAACATCGCCATCGAAAATCGTATCCCGACCATCTACCTCGTCGACTCCGCCGGCGTCTTTCTTCCGCTGCAAGAAGACGTCTTCCCTGACACCGACGATTTTGGCCGCGTCTTCCGCAACAATGCGGTCATGTCGGCCATGGGCATCCCGCAGATTGCCGCCATCATGGGCATGTGCGTGGCCGGAGGCGGATATCTCCCAGTAATGTGCGACCACGTTCTCATGACCGACGGCAGCGGCCTGTTCCTCGCCGGCCCCGCGCTGGTGCAAGCCGCCATCGGACAGAAAGTTTCCGCCGAAGAATTAGGCGGCGCCGCCATGCACTCCGCGATCAGCGGCACCGTCGACTTCCGCGAGCCCAACGATGAAGCCTGCATTGCGCGCATCCGCTCGCTCATAGAAAAGTGGGGATACCGCCGCCAGTCCCTCTGGGATCGCAAAAAGCCCGTGGACCCGGCGATGTCAGCCGAAGAAATCTACGGTGCCTACGATGCCTCACCCGCGCGCCCCTACGACATGAAAGAAATTCTCGCGCGCATTGTGGACGAAAGCCGCTTCGACGAATACAAGCCCGAGTACGGCAAGACGCTGATCTGCGGCTACGCTCGCATCGGAGGCTTCGCCGTAGGCATCGTCGCCAACCAGAAACTCCACGCGCACCAGACCGACCATGAAGGCCACAAACGCATCGAGTTCGGCGGCGTCATCTACACGGAGTCCGCCGAAAAAGCCGCCCGCTTCATTATGGACTGCAACCAGGACCTGATCCCGCTCGTCTTTTTCCACGACGTCAACGGCTTCATGGTGGGACGCGATGCCGAGTGGAGCGGCATTATTAAGGCGGGAGCGAAAATGGTGAACGCTGTTTCGAACTCCGTTGTGCCCAAAATCGCCGTGATCGTCGGCGGCTCTTTCGGCGCCGGACACTACGCCATGTGCGGCAAAGCGTACGATCCTCGCTTCGTCTTCGCCTGGCCCACCGCGAAGTACGCGGTGATGAGCGGAGATGCCGCCGCTGGCACGCTGGTGGAAATCAAAGTGAAACAACTGGAGCGCAGCGGCAAGAAACTGAGCGAAGAAGAAAAGAAAGAACTTTTTGATTCAACGAAGAAAACGTACGAAGAGCAAACCGACCCGCGCTACGGCGCCGCCCGTCTATGGATCGACAAAATCATCGACCCAATGGAAACGCGGCAGGCCATTACGCAGGCGTTAGAAGCAGCGTCGCTGAACCCTGACGTGCCGGAGTTCAAGGTGGGAGTGCTGCAAACATAAAGCCGAAATAGAAAATCATCGGCTTAGTTGTAATGTTACCAATATGCCAGAACAGCTTGATTCGGCCAAAGTTGAGGAGTTCGTACGCTGGTTTCTGAGACTCAACGGATATTTTGGCATCGAAAGCTTCATCGTTCACGCGGCGGATGACCCAACCCGAATATCTAATGGCATGATTGCTCCTCATACTGAGACTGATACCATCGCTGTTCGAATGCCGTATTCAAAGGAAATTGCAGGATCTCTTAAGATTGCAAACTATCCGCGCCTGATTGCGAACTCCGACCAGCGTTTTGATGTTGTCATTGCAGAGGCGAAAGGGGGCGACGATACTCGCCCAAACCCAGTTTGGAGAGATTGTAGGGTCGACTACCCAGTCAAATACATTGTTAGATTCATTGGCCTTTACGAAAGCGAGGCTGAAGTGACTGCGGTTGCAAAGTCCCTGTTAACGAAATACTGCTACGAAGATGAGAAGTGCCGGTTTCGGTACATTGTATTTTCAAAAGAGGCAAATCCTCACTACGCCTCGCGTGGAGTGACGTATCTTGATTTACGTGACATCGTCAACTTTCTCGTAGAGGTGCGAGGTCAGTGCTGGATCGAAGAGAACATCGGTGTCGCCTCCATTCATCACCAGTGGAATCCACTCGTTAGGGAAATCTTTGCTGTCGCCAATAACCAGAGCGTTCCAGGACCGCAGCGTTCCGAGAGAGCGTACAAGAGATTCCTGGAATTGGCTGCAAAGGCTGCATGAGCGAGTTCATCAAACTCATCGAATGCCCGCGCGATGCCTGGCAAGGCCTCAAGGGCCAGATCCCTGCTGAACTGAAGACCAACTATCTCCAAGCCCTGATCTCCGCCGGCTTCAAGCACATTGACGCGGTCAGCTTCGTCTCGCCGAACGCTGTTCCGCAGATGGCCGACTCCGAAGCAGTTCTGAAGGAACTCGATCCCCCTGACGACGTGGAAATCATCGGCATCGTGGTCAACGAAAAAGGCGCGCAGCGGGCGATTGCGACCGACGCCGTGCGCACCCTGGGTTTCCCGTACTCGATCTCGCCAACATTTCTGCAGAACAATCAACGGCAGACTCTGGAAGACGCCATCGAGGAACTGGAAAAGATCGAGAAGAAAGCCCACGAAGCCGGACTCGACACCGTCGTCTACATCTCGATGGCCTTCGGCAATCCCTACGGCGACCCCTGGACGGTCGATGAGGTTGTCGAAGCCGTAGCCTTACTCGAGTTGCAGGAGATTCGTATGATCTCGCTCGCCGACACGGTAGGCCTCGCGCCGCCGGAAAAGATTCGCGAAGTTGTTTCCGCGGTGATGGCGAAGTACGACTATCTCGAAATCGGAGTTCACCTGCACAGCCGCCCCGATCAGGCCGCCGCCAAAATCATCGCAGCCTACGAAGCCGGCTGCCGCCGCTTTGATTCCGCCATCGGCGGTCTCGGTGGATGCCCCTTCGCGCAGGATGCCTTAGTTGGGAATATTCCCACAGAAACAGTAATCGAAACCCTGCGCGGCCGCGGCGCGCAACTGCCGCCGCTGAAGCCGTTAGACGCGTTATTGAGGGCGACGGCCGAGATCGGTGCGAGATACAAAAACTCGGCGGCCACAGACTGAGAGGGGCTGAGAATACACCATGACCTACAAAACGCTCCAACTCACGCTCGACTCCGGCATCGCCACCATCACGCTCAACCGCCCCGACAAGCGCAACGCCATCAGCTACGAACTCATTGACGATCTGATTCGCGCGCTAGAGGAAGCGAGAAACTCCTCCGCCCAAATCCTGATCTTGACCGGGGCAGGGAAGGCTTTCTGCTCCGGCCTGGACCTTGACAACCTGAAATCCCTGATCGGCCGGACGCCCGAGCAAAGTCTCGAGGACTCGCGAACCATGGTCAGCCTGTTCCGCTCGCTCTATGAATTTCCCAGACCGACGATTGCCGCGGTCAATGGCGCGGCCATCGCCGGCGGCGCTGGACTCGCCCTGCTCTGCGACTTCACGCTCGCCGTGCCGGAAGCCAAGTTTGGCTACACCGAAGTCCGAATTGGATTCGTGCCCGCCATCGTTTCGACTTTTCTCCTGCGCCAGGTCGGCGAGAAAGTCGCTCGCGATCTTCTGCTTACGGGCCGCATCTTCGACGCGGCGGAAGCCCTGAAGATGGGCCTGATCAACGAAATCGTTGCCCCGGAAAAATTGCTCGACCGCGCCCGCGAGTTCGCCGCGCAGCTGGAGGAGAACAGTCCGCTCTCGCTTTTCTATACCAAGCGCCTGCTCACCGATCACGCACGTGCGGAGCTCGATTCGCAAATTGAAGCCGCCATCCGCGAAAATGCCGGCATCCGCGAGAGCGACGATTTCCGCGAAGGGATCGAGTCGTTCCTCGAAAAGCGCAAACCAAAGTGGACGGGCCGATGAGCCGGCACGATACATCGATGTCTGTCAATGTAAATCAGATGGCGCCCGTGAATGAAACGCGCATTCGCGTCCGCTACGCCGAAACCGACCAGATGGGCGTCGTTTATCACGCCAATCATTTCATCTGGTTCGAAGTGGGACGAGTGGAACTCCTCCGCCAGCTCGGCTTCAGCTATAAAGACATGGAGCGCGAAGATGACTGCTTCATCGCCGTAGTCGATGCCCGCTGCCGCTACAAGGCTCCCGTACACTATGATGACGAGGTCATCGTGCGCACGTACCTGAAACATGTCCGGGAGAAAGTAATCCGCTTCGGATATGAACTGCGAAGCGCGGAAACTGGCGAGTTGCTGGCCGAAGGCGAGACCACGCACATCGTCGCCAATTCAAGAATGAAGCCCCGCGCGCTGCCGGGGAAATATATGAACGTGTTCCGCGCCGCAATAGGGAGATAGTGGAGACGGGAAAGAAAGATTCGATGCAAGAATTCTCTACAGGCTGCAACTCGTGCGCGGAGACATGCTCCGGACCGGCCCGACCGATTCGGAGCAGGCCGTGGTGGCCGAACATTTGCATATCTCCAGGACCTCAACGCACAAGGCGTCATAATCCTCGTGGGCCGCACCCTGAATACCGATGAAAATACGATGGGACTTACGATCTTCCGCGCCGAATCCGAAGATGCTGCCCGCCAGATCATGAACCGCGACCCGGCTGTAAAGAAGGGCGTGATGACGGCAACGTTGCATCCGTTCAGAGTGGTCTTACAAGGAAAGTGAAAAACTCGAAACCAGGAACCAGGAACTGCTCTTGAATGCCCTGCACATCAACGGTAATGATCTCACGCTCGAAGCTGTCCGCGAAGTAGCGTACCCCGGCATCCGCCGGCCCGTCCTCCTCGATCCCGACGCACGCGAGGCCGTCAACCGCGCCCGCGCCGTCGTTGACGCGCTCGTCGCCGGTAACAAAATTTCTTACGCGATCACCACTGGCGTCGGCAAGCTGAGCGATGTGCACATCGTGGGCGATCAGGTCCGCCAGTTGCAAATCAACCTCGTGCGCTCGCATGCCGTCGGCGTAGGCGAACCGCTTTCAATCGCCGACACGCGCGCCATGATGATTCTGCGCGCCAACTCGCTAGCGAAAGGCAATTCGGGCGTGCGCGCCATCACCATCGACACCATCTGCGAGATGCTCAATCGCGGCGTGACGCCGGTGGTCCCATCGCAGGGAAGCGTAGGAGCGAGTGGCGATCTGGCGCCGCTGGCGCACCTGGCCCTGGCATTGATCGGTGAAGGCGAATGCTTTAATGAAGACGCAAAAGGCGCGCGCATGGCAAGTGCTGAAGCCTTGAAGCGCGCGCAAATCAAACCGCTGGTGCTCGAAGCGAAAGAGGCCGTGTCGCTCATCAATGGCACACAGGCCATGCTGGCCATCGGCACGCTGGCGCTGCTCGCCGCCGAGAGGCTGGTCGACACCGCCGACGTCATCGGCGCGATGGCGTGCGATGCGCTCCAGGGAACTAACGTCGCCTTCGACGAGCGCATTCAAAAGGCTCGACCGCATGCCGGACAAATCAGGACCGCGGCGAACCTGCGCCGTCTGCTCGAACAGAGCGAGATCCGCGCCTCGCATCGCGACTGCGGCCGCGTGCAGGATGCTTATTCGTTACGTTGCATCCCGCAGGTGCATGGCGCGGTGCGCGACACGCTCGCCCATTGCCGCGCGGTATTTGAGACCGAGACGAACTCGGCGGTCGATAACCCGCTGGTGTTCGTGAAGAATCCGAAGGCGGCGGATGGCGACGGCGAGGGCGACGTGCTCTCCGGCGGAAACTTTCACGGCCAGCCGCTCGCGTTCGCGCTCGACTTTCTCGCGATTGCTCTGACCGCGCTGGCCGGCATCAGCGAGCGGCGGCTGGAGCGCATGGTGAACCCCGCGCTCAATGAGGGGCTGCCTCCATTTCTGGCGCCGGGTGCGGGAATGAACTCGGGCTTCATGATGCCGCAAGTGACCGCAGCCGCCCTGGTCAGTGAGAACAAAGTGCTGGCGCATCCCGCGTCGGTCGATTCGATTACGACCTCGGGGAATAAAGAAGACTTCGTCTCGATGGGTATGACCGCAGCGAACAAGCTGAAGAAGGTGGTCGAGAACACGCGCAACACGCTGGCCATCGAGGCCATGGCGGCGGCACAGGCGATTGATTTCCTCGCGCCGCTAAAGACTTCCAAGCCCTTGCAGCAGGCGCATGCGGCGATCCGGGCGGTGTGCGCGACCATGGACAAGGACCGCGTGATGTACCAGGATTTCGCGCGCATCGCGGAGTTGATCGCCAGCGGCAAGGTGGCCGAGGTGCTGCGATAAAACGTGCTGCACTAACAATGCGCTCTCATCCCTGCAAGAGTCTTGCCTAGGCGGACTTGGCTGCCGATCCATCCAACCCCAGTTCGGGCGCGATCGCTTTCATGGCTTCGATGCAGAAAGCGATGTGGTCCTCGAGATCCACACCGAGATCGGCTGCGCCTTCGACGATGTCTTCGCGGTGGACGCTGCGGGCGAAGGCTTTGTCTTTCATTTTTTTCCGGACCGACTTGGCTTCGACTTCGGCGAGCGATTTTCCGGGCTTGACGAGAGCACAGGCGGTGATGAATCCGGCGAGTTCATCGCAGGCGAAGAGTGTCTTTTCCAGGCGTGAGAGGCGCGCGACCCCGGTGTACTCGGCGTGCGACATGATGGCACGGCGCACTTCTTCGGAATAGCCGCGTTCCTTCAGAATCGCGGAGCCTTTATAGGGGTGGTCGTCGGCGCTCGGATATTTCTCATAATCGAAGTCATGGAGAAGCCCGACCATGCCCCACAATTCTTCGTCGGCTCCGGCTTGGCGGGCGTAGGCGCGCATGCAAGCCTCGACTGCGAGTGCATGCTTCCGAAGACTTTCCGATTGGGTGAACTCAGTTAGTAAACACCACGCGGTATCGCGTTGATTCATGGTTTATGCTCGTCTTTTGCTGATTTTCGTTGCTTAATTATGGGTTTCTTACATAAGCGCTTTATTTTCTCGTACTTTTGTCTTGACTTCCACAGGCCCGATCCAGCAGATTACGCACTAGTTGGCTTTGAGAGTAGCCCCCGCTCTGGCACTCGCAAACCCTGAATGGCTACCACATTAACCCCCGTGGACTCACGGGAAGTTGTACGGTGCGATCGCTGTCTCTTGGTGCAATTCCGCACATCTAATAGTCTCTGCCGCCGTTGCCATCTGTCATTGGATGAGGACGAGGCGGAGATTGCCGCTATGACTCCGGCGCCGGAAGTGCTGCCGGTGAACATCCATTCTAACGGCCGCGGACATCTGAAGCTGGCGTACTCGATCCGATCGCTGCGGCTGCGCAACGGCTTGAGCCAGCGGCAACTGGCGCTGCGAATGTCGGTGCCGCGGACTTACGTCTCGAAAATCGAAAACGAGAAGGCGACGCCGACACTGTCTTCGCTGGAGCGCCTGGCGAGGGCGCTCGAGGTCAGTGTGCCGGATCTGCTCTCCGGTGGAGAACGGAACCGGCAGGAGGAAGTTCGCGAGTTGATGGAAGATCAGTTCGTGGCCGAGGTTCTGCCGTATCTGTCACAGCTGAACGGGATGCAGATGTCGAGCATTCTGGCGCAGGTGCGGGACTTGACGGTGCGGCCGCGACGGAGTGCGTAGCCAGCTACTAGCTTCTTCAATTTTTATCCGGGCACACAACCAACTGGACAGCCGGGGCCTGCGGGCTCCGGCTTTTTTTGGTGTGCCGAGGATGTTTGACCACTTGAAGGGTCCATGAACCGGCATCCGGCGGATGCGGCAGTGCGGTTCGACGGCGGCGATCAGGCAAGCCCCCGATTCCGGAGCGCTGACGCTGCGGATCGACCGCCCCAGCCCGCGCCACACGCTTTAGTTGGGCTTGCGGAACTTACTGTCGGCTAGATAGCGGAGCATGATGGCGTCGGTGGCGTTCTGGAACTGCTGCTCCATTTCGGGGGGTGCGGGAGCGTCATGCCGCAGGGTTTCGCGGAATTTCTCACCCATTTCGGAATCGCTGGTGACGACCTGCATGTAGAACCAGAGGAAATGGCGCACCTGGTCGAGGGCGGACTTGAGGACCTGGATGGATTCCATCTCGGGCGGATCGGCGAGAGCTTCCATGAGTTCGGGGTCCGAGGGGGCCTGCATGGCGGCGCAGTTGAGTTCGCGCTGGATCACGCGCAGGTCGTCGGTAACGCGCAAAATGCGGAGATGAACGTCTTTCATGCTTTCCCGGTTCTCGCGATCCATGGGATCCCTTTCCGTCCTGAGCAAGCGTTCCTGATTAACGCGTCCTAACCAAGATCGCATCTCGAAGCGCGGGGGGAAAGGTTCCCCGTGTTCATGAGCTTCGGTAATTGAAGTTACCTTAGGTCTAAAGCCGTGCGGGGCAGGCGATTTCAGGCGGTCTTGCGGGCTACTTCACGGGACAGGTTCAGTTCTTTCTCCCGTGACGAAGACGCGCCGGGAGTCGGACGACTTGGGCAGGACTTTGACTTTCAGCGGAGAGCCGGATATCGGAGAGGATGGAGCCCCAGAGTTGGTACGCTCTCAAGGGCCGTTTCAGATTGTCAGACTCACAGCCCGTGAAGAAGTTTAATTCAACGGAGGGGCTGGGTGTGGTACAAACGGTTTCGCGATGACATCACCGCAAACTGGCCTGGTGCAAACTAACTTGGTGCGGGCCATTGGCCGTTGGAGCCTGGCCGCGCTGGCGGTGAACTCGATTATCGGGAGTGGCATTTTTGGGTTGCCGGCCACGGTGGCTGGCCTTCTCGGCAAACGCAGCGTGATGGCCGTGTTGATTGCGGGGGCTGCAATGGGCGTGATTATGGCCTGCTTTGCCGAGGTGGCCTCGCAATTTTCCGAGGCGGGCGGACCTTATCTGTACGCGCGCGTGGCGTTCGGGCGTCTGACGGGAATTCTGGTTGGCTGGATGCTCTACCTGGCGCAAACGGCGGCTCCGGCGGCGAACGCGAATTTGTTTGTCATTTATCTGGCGGAATTCTGGCCGGCGGCGAAAGAACCGTGGCCGCGCTTTGCGATCCTGACGTTACTGGTGGGACTGCTGGCGCTCGTCAACGCTCGGGGCGCACGGCAGGGCACGGCGGTAAGCAACGTGTTCACGGTGGCGAAAATTCTGCCGCTGCTGATGGTGGTGTCGGCGGGAGCGGCGGTAACGATCATTCATCCGGCGCCGTGGGGCGCGGCGGGGCCGATGGGGGCAAGTGTGTGGATGAAGGCGATGGTTTTGCTGATCTTCGCTTACGGTGGATTTGAATCTGCGCTGGCGCCCATGAGCGAAGCGAGGAATCCAGGGCGGGACGCCGCTTTTGCGCTGTTTGTGGCGCTGATCGCCTGCACCGTGATTTATGCGCTGGTGCAATGGGTGGTGGTGGGAGTGCTGGGGCCGGGGGCGACAACAGATCGTCCGCTGGCCGAGGTGGCGCGCATCACGATGGGCAATCGGGGAGCCGCGCTGGTTGCGATTGGGGCGCTGGTTTCTGTGTACGGGTATTTGAGCGCGAAGCTGCTGGGAATGCCGCGCGTCACGTTCGCGCTCGCCAAAGGTGGCGATCTGCCAGGCGTGTTTGCCGCGGTGAGCGCCAGATTTCACACGCCCTGGTTTTCGATTCTGTTCTATGCGGCGGCAGTGTGGGGGCTGACGATGGTTGGCAGCTTTGCCTGGAATGTGACGCTGTCGGTGGTCGCCCGGCTGTTTTACTATGGCGTGGTTTGCGCGGCGGTGATCGCTTTGCGGCGAAAACAGCCGCTGGCCGCCGGTTTCCGGCTGCCGGGGGGACAGGTGCTGGCGGTGCTGGGCATCGGGATTGCCGTGGTGCTGGCGACACAGGTGGATTTGAGTAAGTCGGTGATCCTGGCGGCGACGGTTGGGGCGGCTTTGTTGAATTGGCTGTGGGCGCGGAAGGCGCGAGCTTTGGGTTGAATCGTTGGCAAATTTGACTTTGGTACGTTCGTCTTTTGTAAATTCGGGGGCGCATTGAAGTTTCGTCTGGCTTGCTTGTTTCTTGTTACTTGTGTTTCTTGCTTTGCGCAGCGCGAACCGGTGCTCAAGCAGATTGATCTGCCGCATCCCTATTACTTCAGGGAAATGTATCTGCCGCAGTTGACGACTGGGCCGAGCGCGGCGGCATGGTCGCCGGATTCGCGCAGCCTGGTGTACTCGATGGCCGGCTCGTTGTGGCGGCAGGAACTGGGCAGCATGGGGGCGGAGCAGCTTACGGCCGGGCCGGGCTACGACTATCAGCCGGATTGGTCGAGCAACAGTGATGGGCGGTGGGTGGTGTTTGCGCGCTACGATCACGACGCAATCGAGTTGTGGTCGCTGGATATGAGGGATGGGCGGACGCGGAAGATGACGTCCGGCGGCGCGGTGAATCTGGAGCCGCGATTCTCGCCGGATGGCAAGCGGTTGGCGTTTGTGTCGACGTCTTATAAGGGACACTTCCACATTTTTGTTGGGCGATTCGAAGACGGGTTACTCAGCGACGTACGGCAACTTACTGGTGAGAATGTCAGCTCGCTGCCTCGTTATTACTACAGCCAGGCGGATCACGAGATCAATCCGGTGTGGACGCGGGATGGCTCGGAGATTCTGTTCGTTTCGAATCGAGGGCACATTTACGGGACGGGCGGATTCTGGAGGATCAAGGCGGAGCCGGGCGCCGAGGCGCACGAGATCCATTATGAGGAGACGAACTGGAAGGCTCGCCCGGACTTTTCGCCGGATGGCCAGCGCATGGTGTATGCGTCGTATCTGGGGCAGAGCTGGCATCAACTATGGGTCATGCCCGCGGCGGGTGGGGATGCGTTCCCGATTTCTTATGGCGCTTTTGACAATGTGAATCCGCGGTGGTCGCCGGATGGGTCGAAGATCGCGTTTATCTCCAATCGAAATGGGAATACTTCGCTGTGGGTACAGACGATTCCGGGCGGGGAGCAGACGGAGATCGTGGCGCGGGAACGAAAATATTTGAAACCGATGGGACGCATTTCGTTGCGCGTGATGGATACGCTGGGAAGTGCAGTAGCGGCGCGAGTTTTCGTGACCGGCGCGGACGGACTGGCCTATGCGCCCGACAACGCATGGATGTACGCCGACGACAATTTTGACCGTTCGGAGCGGCCGTTTGAAGCGCACTACTTCGACACTTCAGGCGTTTCGGAGATCATGGTGCCGGCGGGCTATGTCGAAGTCGATGTCATGCGCGGGTTTGAGAATCATTTTGAGCAGCATAAGGTGAAGGTGAAAGCCGATAGCACCGTGCAGCTCACGGTCCGGCTGAGGCCCCTATTTGTCGAATCGGATGCAGCGTCGAAATGGGTGAGCGGCGATGTTCATGTGCACATGAATTATGCGGGAACTTATCGGAATACCCCGGCGCATCTGGTGGAGCAGGCGGCGGCGGAGAATGTGGGGATCGTCGAAGATCTGGTGGTGAACAAGGAGCAGCGCATTCCCGACATGGCATATTTTTCGCCGCAACTGGATCCGGCTTCGACCGCGGATCATCTGCTGTTGCACGGGCAGGAGTTCCACACGAGTTATTGGGGACATCTGGGATTACTGAACCTGACGCGTAACTTCATTCTTCCGGGATATGCGGCTTATCCCAATACGGCGGCGGCAAGTCTTTATCCAGCGAACGCGAACATCGCCGACATGGCGCATGAACAGGGCGCACTAGTGGGATATGTGCATCCTTTTGACAGCTTTCCCGATCCGGCGAAGGAGGATCCTCTTACTTCCGAGTTACCCGCGGATGTCGCGCTGGGCAAGGTGGATTATATCGAGGTGGTTGGTTTTTCCAATCATAAGTCGACGGCGGAGGTTTGGTACAAGCTGCTGAATTGCGGCTTTCGATTGCCAACGGCTGCGGGCACGGATTTCATGGGGAATTACGCATCGTTGCGTGGGCCGGTGGGGTTGAATCGCGTCTATGCCGAAATACCCCGCGGGCCTTTGAAGATTGGGCCGTGGCTCGCGGCGATCAAGGCGGGGCGGACGTTTGCGACGAGTGGGCCGCTGCTCCGGTTTTCGCTGGGAGGGCAGGCGATTGGCGGGGAAGTGCGCTTGGAAAAGAAACAAGAGGTGCGGTTTTCGGCCGAGCTGTCTTCGATGGTTCTGGTGGATCATCTGCAAATCGTCTGTAACGGGAAGGTGGCGCGCGAGCTTGCGCTTGAGAGCGACCGCAGTTCGGCGCACGCCGACGGCTCGATCCCGCTTGACGCTAGCGGGTGGTGCGTTCTGCGCGCCTTCAGCGATAAGGCGGAGTATCCGGTTCTTGACTTGTATCCTTACGCGACGACGAGTCCGGTGTATGTAAGCGTGGCAGGCGCGCCGGTGCGCAGCGCGGCAGACGCGGCTTATTTTGTGGCCTGGATTGACCGGCTAATTTCGGCGGCGCGGAGTAACACTTCGTGGAACACCGCGGCGGAGAAGGAGTCGGTGCTCTCGATGCTGCAAGAAGCGAGAACGAAGTATGTGAAGATGGTGGAGTAAGCGAAGGCGCCTTCAGGAACGAGAAGTCATGCGCATTATCATCGCGGGCGGCGGCACTGGTGGGCACGTTATTCCGGCGCTGGCTATCGCTCAACAGCTTAAGAAACAATTTGGCGCCGAGGTTCTTTTTATCGGGACGGCTCGTGGCATTGAGACACGTCTGGTGCCGCAGGCTGGGTTTCCTCTGGAACTGATTCAGGTCGGCGCGCTGAAAAATGTCAGCCTGATGAAGCGCACGAGGACGATGTTTGACTTGCCACGTGCGATCGCGGCTTCTTCGCGGATGCTTTCGGACTTCGATCCTGAAGTTGTGATTGGGGTCGGGGGCTATGCCTCCGGGCCGGCGATGGTGGCCGCGATTCGTCGTCGGCTTCCTACGCTTGCCTTTGAACCGAACGTCGTGCCAGGATTTGCCAACCGCATGATCGCCCGCTGGGTTTCCGCGGCGGCGGTGCACTTTGAAGAAACTTGCCGGTATTTTCCCAACTGCCGGGTGACGGGCGTTCCAGTGCGCGCGGCGTTCTTTTCCATTCCGCCGAAGACTGGGGGCACGCCGACTCTGCTGGTTTTTGGAGGCAGTCAGGGCGCACGCGCCATCAATCAGGCGATGATCGAGTCGCTGGCCGGTTTGCGCGCGAAGATTCCCAGGATCCACATCATTCACCAGACTGGACAGCGCGACTATGACCATGTGCTTGCCGCTTACCAGCAGTCCGGAATCTCGGGCGAAGTGCACAAGTTCATTGACGATATGCCGGGCACGTTCGGGCGTGCTGATTTGCTGGTCTGCCGTTCGGGCGCGAGCACGGTCGGTGAGATCACCGCCGCAGGCAAGCCGGCGATTTTTGTGCCGTTCCCGGCCGCTGCCGATGATCATCAAAACGTGAATGCCCGGGCGCTGGAACGAGTGGGCGCCGCCGTGGTGGTCGAAGAAAGTAATCTGGGCGCGGCGTATCTGGTCGACACGATTGCGGCGCTGATCAGTGATTCGAGCCGGCTGCGGAGCATGTCCGCGGCTGCGAGATCGCTGGCGCACCCGAAGGCGGTAGAAGAAATCGCGGAGATGGTGGAGAAGCTTGCCGGCGGGGTTTAGAACCTTTAACCGCAGAAGACGCTGAGTACGCAGAGAAATTAAGGGAAACGCTGGTTGAGTCTTTACTCCGCGCTCTGCGACCTCTACGGTTAAATGGTCTATCATCAGCGTTCATTCGGGGATTGAGTTTTCATGTTCGCCAAGATTCAGCGCATTCATTTCGTAGGTATCGGCGGCATCGGCATGAGCGGGATCGCCGAGGTGTTGCTGAATCTTGGGTACCAGATTTCCGGCTCCGACCTGAGGAATTCGGCGATCACGCAGCGACTTGCCGCGCTCGGCGCGTCCACTTTTGAGGGGCACGCTGCCGCCAACATCGCGGGCGCGGATGTTGTCGTCACCAGTTCCGCGATCCCAGTGGATAACCCCGAAGTCGCTGAAGCTCGACGGCTGCATGTCCCGGTGATTCAGCGCGCTGAAATGCTGGCCGAACTAATGCGGCTGAAGTACGGCATCGCGATTGCCGGCATGCATGGGAAGACCACCACGACTTCGATGGTCGCGGCCGTGCTCGCCGCCGGCGGCCTCGATCCCACGGTCGTGGTTGGAGGGCGCGTGGACGCGATGGGATCGAACGCGCGTCTTGGCAAGTCGCAATACCTGGTCGCCGAGGCGGACGAAAGTGACCGGTCGTTTCTGAAGCTTTCGCCGATTCTCTCGGTGGTCACGAACATTGACCGCGAGCACATGGATTGCTACCGCGACATGCGCGACGTGCGCCGAACGTTTCTCGAATTTATGGAACGCGTTCCGTTTTACGGCGTGGTCATCGGCTGCAATGACGATGTGGTGCTGCGACGCTTGTTGCCGCGCGTCCATCGGCGCGTGACAACGTACGGAACCAGCCGGGGGTCCGATTTCCTGATCCGCATGGGATCGTCGCCGGTTGGGTCGTCGTTACTGATTGGATCGGCGCTGGCTGCCGGGGAGCACAGCCCGCTTATCCGTTTCCAGGTGACCTACAAAGAGAAAGATCTGGGAGAGTTCACGCTGCATGTGCCGGGCATGCACAACGTGCTGAACGCGACGGCGGCCATTGCGGTTGGCACTGCGCTCGACATTCCCGCGGAGAAGATCCGTTCGGCTCTGGACGGTTTTCGCGGTGTGGACCGCCGCTTCCAGCTCAAAGGCAATGCCGCAGGCGTCAGCGTGATTGACGATTACGGGCATCATCCGACGGAAATCCGGGCGACGCTGGCCGCCGCTCGCCAGTGCGGATTTCGGCGCGTGCATGTGATCTTCCAGCCGCACCGCTTCACCCGCACTCGCGATCTGATGGATGAGTTCGCGACCGCCTTCGCCGACGCCGACACGCTCTGCTTACTCGATATCTATCCGGCCAGTGAGAAGCCCATCGAAGGCATCACGGCGGAAGCTCTGGCCAGCCGCATTGCCGGGGCAGGTAAGCTTGGCGTCGCGCATGTACCCTCTTTTTCCGACGCCGTCGCCAAGGTTGCCGCTCTAGCCCAGCCGGGCGACATGGTGCTGACGTTGGGCGCGGGCAGCGTCTGGCAACTGGGTGCGATGATTCTGGAGAAGCTGGGGGCCAAGAGCGCGAACCAACTTGGCACTGTCTCAATTCGCGAAAACCAGTTATAGTAATTTTGCTCAGCGGTTTTCTGTCGACAACTGACTCGAACGAGTGGCGCGGAAATCAAGTTCCACCGCGATACAAGAAGAATTGTATCCGCTTCCCGGCGTTTCTCAGCACGAGGCTCCCGAGCCCTTCGACGACGCACGGCTCGTCGATCTGGAAGCGGAGCAGGAATCCCCATTTCTGCGCGGGCAGAAGCGAGTCTCGGTCCGGCGCGGATCACTCCCGAAAAAAACTGCCAACCGGCTGAAGTGGGTCGCCGTGGCACTCGTCGCTTTGGCAATTGTGGGAACTGCCGGCTTGGGACTCTACCGGTACGGGAAGCGCTCGTGGCGTTTTCGCGTTGATTCCAGCGATCAGATCGAAGTCACAGGCGCCCAGCACGTCGCCCACGCGCAGATCATGGAAGTCATGGGCGGGGATATTGGCCGCAACATTTTTTTCGTCCCGCTTGCGCAACGCAAACAGCAACTGGAGCAGATTCCATGGGTGGAATCGGCGAGCGTGATGCGCTTCGTACCGAATCGCCTGCGCATCGAGATTCATGAACGCACCCCGGTTGCCTTTGCTCGCATCGGCTCGCACATTTCGCTGATCGACGCTGGGGGCACGCTGATGGAACTTGCTCCGGGCGGCAAGCACAAGTATTCGTTTGCCGTGATTGCGGGCATGAACGCCGGCGAGCCGCTCTCCACTCGCGCAGCACGGATGAAGAGTTACAACGCGCTGGTTCGTGAACTCGACTCCAGCGGCGCCCGTTATTCCCAGGACCTGAGCGAAGTGGATCTTACCGACACCGAGGACGTGAAAGTGCTGGCCACCGATGCAAATGGCGAAGTGCTCGTGCATCTTGGCTCGGGAAATTACCTGCAACGCTACAAAACCTACGTGACGCATGTGCAGCAGTGGCGGCAGCAGTTCGACAAGCTCGAATCGGTGGACTTGCGCTACGACGGCCAGATCATCGTAAATCCCGATCTCAACGGGATGGCCCGGCAGCCCGCCTTGACGCCAGCGGCAGCCAAAGCGGCGATGGCGGCGGGAGTGAAAACTGCGGCCATCGTGAACTATGAAAAATATGTGACGCATCCCGTCCCGGCGACTCTGGCGAAAAAGGACACGAGGCCCAAGGCGAAAGCGGGGCCGAAAGCCGCAGTTCATCATGCGCCAGTGAATCATGCTGCGCTGAAGCCGAAGGGAAAGTCGGTCGCGGCCGCCAAAAATACCGCGGCTTCGCATCCGACTGCGTCCCCGCCGCCCGTCGCCGTTGCCACGGGCCAAAAGAAACCGAGCGCTGCCATTCCCAAGGAGACTCCGCAGAACTAGCGATCATCTATTATGCCGAGCCACGAGCCCAATTTCATCACCGCCATTGACGTAGGCAGCGCCAAGACTGTGGTCCTGGTGGCCGAACTGAGCGAGAACGGATTGCGTTACCGCGGGCACGGCATCAGCGAATCGCGAGGCCTGCGCAAGGGCGTGATTACCGAACTCGACAAGGCCGTCAGCAGCATTCAAAAAGCGGTGGAGCATGCGGAAGACGTGGCCGGGATTCCGATCGAGCATGCGCTGGTGGGCATTGCGGGCGCGCACATCCGCGGGATGAACAGCCACGGCGGCATCAGCTTCGGCGCACGGTCGCGCGAGATTGCGCGCGAGGAAATCCGCCAGGCCGTGGACAAGGCTCGCACCGTGCCCTTGCCCGGCGATCGTGAAATTCTGCATCTATTGCCGCAAGAGTTCATTCTCGACGATCTGCCGGGGGTGCAGGATCCGACGGGCATGATGGCCACGCGGCTCGAAGTTCGCGTCCACATTGTGACGGCTTCTTCGGGCGCTACGCAGAATCTGGTGACCGCGGTGAACCGGGCGGGTGTTCACGTGGACGACACCATCTTTGAGCCGCTGGCTTGCGCGGATTCCGTGTTGCGTTCCGACGAACGCGAACTGGGCGTCTGCCTCGTCGATCTCGGCGCCGGGTCGTGCGATCTGATCGTTTTCCAGCAGGGTGCAGTCGCGCATACGGCCGTCATTCCCATCGGCGGCGACCACTTTACGAGCGATCTTTCGGTCGGCATGTGTACGGGTCTGGCGGACGCGGAAACGCTCAAGAAAAATTTTGGCAACGCGGTCCCGACGCTCATCCCCGAGGGCAACGAAGTCGAGGTGCCATCGGTCGGAGACCGGCCCTCGCGCATGATGCCGCAGCGCATGGCTGGCGAGATTCTGGGGCCGCGCGCCCGTGAGCTTTTCGAGTTGCTGCGTGACAACCTGCGCCACGCTGGCGTTCTGGAGCACTGCATTGCCGGATTCGTGCTGAGCGGCGGAGCCTCGCGGCTTCCCGGCATTCTCGATGTGGCTGAATCCGTGCTGCGGAAAGCCGCGCGTCTCGCCTGGCCCACGCCGATGGCGAGGATGCCGTCGTTCTTAGCCGAACCGGAGTTCGCGACGGTGTTGGGCATGGCGTATTACGGCCACCGCGCCCGCCTTGCCCGCGGCTTGCAGGAGCCGGGGTTTGGTTCGCGCATGAGGGCTCTGTTCGCGAGGAAGGGCACGTAACGATTGTGGTGGTGGAGCGACGGGCGTCTCGCCCGTCCGTCGGGCGGGGACGCCCGGCGCTCCATTGATTATTGGTAACTGACTAACGAGGTGAAGTATGAATGAAGACAACGGACTCCGCATCTGCTTCAACGAAGAAGCCCGCAACGACGCTCGCATCAAGGTCATCGGTGTTGGCGGCGGTGGCAACAACGCGGTCAATCGCATGATTGACTCGGGCATGGAACACATCGAATTCATTGTGGCCAATACCGACTTGCAGGCTCTGCGGATGTCGCGCGCCGCCACCAAGATTCAACTCGGGGTGAAGCTGACGAACGGACTCGGCGCGGGCGCCAATCCCGAGATCGGCCGCAAAGCCGCGCTCGAAGATTCGGACAAAATCATCGAAGCCATGGAAGGCGCCGACATGGTCTTCGTCACGGCCGGACTCGGCGGTGGCACCGGCACCGGCGCGGCGCCGATCATCGCCTCGCTCGCCAGCGAAATGGGCGCGCTCACCGTCGCCGTGGTCACCAAGCCCTTCGCCTTTGAAGGCAAACGCCGCATGCAGCAGGCGGAGCGCGGTATTTCCGAACTCATGGAGTCGGTCGATACCACCATCGTGATCCCCAACGAAAAATTGCTCGCCGTGGCCGAGAACGCCGGCTTCTTCGAGTCCTTCCGCATCGCCGACGATATTCTTCGCCAAGGAGTGCAGGGGATCTCCGACATCATCACCATTCCGGGCATCATCAACCGCGACTTTGCCGACGTGAAGGCCATCATGGCGGGCATGGGCTACGCGGTGATGGGCACGGCTACCGCTGCCGGCGAGTATCGCACCGTGGAAGCGGCGCAGCGGGCCATTGCCTCGCCGCTGCTGGAGGCGGGCGCGATCGACGGAGCGCGCGGCATTCTCATCAACATCACGGGCTCGAATTCGCTGAAGCTGGCCGAAGTGCAGCAGGCTTGCACCATCATTCAGGGCGCCGCTCACGAAGATGCCAACATTATTTTCGGGGCGGTTCTGGACGAGAAGATGAAAGACTCGGTCAAGATCACCGTGATCGCAACTGGCTTCAAAGAGGCCGATGTGCGTCGTCCGCGCCAGCACGAGAACTATGATCCGGTCATATTATCCAGAGACATTTCGCGAGAGGTTTCGCGCCAGCGCGATCACTTCCACGAACCCGAACCGGTAGCCGAACCCGAGCCAGTCTTCGAGCCGGAGCCGGCCTTCGAGCCCGATCCCGCGTCGACAGCCTTTCGCGAATCGGCGCCGGGTCATGCATCACATGCCGAGGTGATTCCGCTCGATGCGATGCAGTCCGTCGCTCCGAGCTACCAGGCCGAGGATCTCGACATTCCAGCCTTCCTAAGGAAACGCAGCGAAGTGATGTAGGGGAAGGGGCACACCCAACCAGCGCGCTGCGGAGGCGGTCGAGTTCGCATTTCTTCCCGACTGTAGAGACGGGGCTTGCCCCCGTCTCGGCAGACGCGGCAAGTCGATGGCCAGCCCCTAAAGGGGCATCTGATTCCCGCGCAGGCGCTCAAGCTTCCGCCTGACTTGGCCGATGTAATCTCTGACAATCATCAGGGAGACCGTATGCATCGGCGAATCCTCGGACTGGTCTTTGCCTGTTTCTGCGCAGGTCAACTTACGTTACAGGCGGAAGACTTTAAACTCTTTGACCGCGAAGTGGCAATACACGGATTCGCATCGCAGGGATTTGTCTATACGAGCACCAATAATTGGCTGACCATGAACACCAATCAAGGCAGCGCTGCCTTCACGGATTTTGGGTTCAATGTGTCCAGCAGCGTCACCGATAAGCTCCGGGTCGGAGCGCAGCTCTACGACCGCAACCTTGGCCAACTCGGACAGTACCATCCCTCCCTGGACTGGGCCGTCGTGGATTACCGCTTCAGGAGCTGGTTCGGGATTCGTGGCGGCAAAGTTAAAACCACCCTGGGCCTGTACACCGACACGCAGGACCTGGATTTTCTTCACGCCTTTGCCCTGCTTCCACAAAGTGTTTATCCGGCCGATCTCCGCGACGCCACGATTGCTCACGTGGGCGGCGATGTTTACGGCAGTTTGCCACTCAAGCACCGTCTCGGCGGTCTGGCCTATACGGCCTACGCCGGGCATCGAAGTGACAGCATCTATAACGGCTACGAGTACCTTGCCTCCTCGTACAAACTCTACTACTCGAGCTATGGGGGGCTACAGTATGGCGGCGATATCCGATGGAACACTCCGCTGAAGGGTCTGCTGATCGGAGCATCCCGAATGAATGAAGACCTTACTGGCAAGGCGACATTCATAAATCCCTTCAACCCGGGCGCCGGGTTACTTCCTGAGTCCGGGCATTCGAAGGCGGATTGGACCAACCAATTCTATGGCGAGCACACCGCGGGAAACTGCGGATCGATTCGGAGTATCGCCGCTTTCTGCACGATGAGCGGGATGACAGCGGCGTCACACTCCTGTTCGACAACGTAACCGATGTACGCGGTTGGTACGTCTCGGGAGCTTACCGAGTTATGAAACGGCTTGCACTTAGCTCCTACTACTCTCGCTACTCGGTAACCAGCGTAACAAGAGGCCCATTCGCTCCGCTGTTCCCCGTCCAAACGGATACCAGCCTGCCGGCCAATCACATCTACGACAAAGTCATCACAGCACGGGTCGACCTGAATAGATTCTGGAACGTGAAAGTGGAGGGTCACTTCATGAACGGCTATGGGGCCAGCACATACCCGGACGGATTCTACCCCCAAGTCAACCCCAAGGGTTTCAAGCCCAACACTAACGCTTTGGTCGTTAAGACCGGCCTTAATTTCTAGCTGCCGGTAGGGAGGCACTGGAGAACGCAATGAAATGTCCGAAGATACTCCTCGTCGCCGCCGGATTGATGATCTTCGCCTCGGTGAATGCCCTCGCAGCCGACGTCAAGGTGATTGCTAATCCGAGTGTGAGAGCAGACACGATCTCCGCAGCTGAGCTGAAACGCGTGTTTCTGGAAGAGAAGATCTCGCTCGACGGTACCCATGTGGAACCCATACTGGAGAAGGACGGGCCGGTCCACGAAGCCTTCCTGCAAGAGTACCTCGGCCTAAGCGAAGATGATCTGCAGGCGTACTACAGCACGCTGGTTTTCACGGGCAGAGGTTTTATGCCGAAGGCACTTGGATCGGATGCCGAGGTCGTGGCTTATGTAGCCCGGACGCGGGGTGCGATTGGATATGTGAGCCGCGCAACCAGCGTGGAGGGTGTGAAAACACTCGCCATCTGGGTTCCCGGCAGCAGCCCCGAAAGAAAGCTGATCACGCGGGTCGAGCCGGATTATCCGGAGACGCTGAAGCGGCTTAACATTTGCGGGACGGTACGCTTGCAGGTATCCATTTCGGCCAAGGGGAACGTGGAGGATGTCGAACTGCTAGGAGGAAATCCAATTCTCGGCGAGTCGGCCGCAGCCGCAGTGAAAAAATGGGTATACGCCGCTGGCAGGTCGCGAACCATCGCGGAGGTTAGCATCCTGTTTGATGCGCAGCGATGAGACTTGAAGAAAGTTCCGAAGCCGATCCGTATCAAGACGAACATCAGAGTGGCGACCCGGTCTCTGCTGTGTGCGTACCACTATTGGGACCATGGTGTGCGAACGATCGTTCTGAGAGTGCTCCGTTCGATTTGGTTCTTCCACTGAAAGCTGCTAGCTGAACCGATGAATCACCTCTGGGCGGCGATCCAGGCGTTGATCTTTGCTTCCAGCAGGTCGAGCGGCAGCGGGCCCTGATCGAGCACCGCGTCGTGAAAGGCACGCAGATCGAATTTCGCTCCCAACTCTTGCTGCGCTCGCGCCCGTAGCTCGAGAATCTTCGTCTGTCCCATCTTGTAGGAAAGCGCCTGCGCCGGCCACGCAATGTAGCGATCTACTTCGGTTTCGATGTTCTGATCGTCCATCGCGGTGTGTTCGTGGAAGAAGTCGACCATCTGCTGGCGCGTCCAGTGCTTGGAGTGCACGCCCGTATCCACCACCCAGCGCACGGCGCGCCACATTTC
>JBEKYF010000059.1:0-41483 GCA_049511255.1 Terriglobales bacterium
GGTGGGGGTACCAGTACTAAATAGTTAACATCACTGGAGCAACGGGGTGCGAGCTCACTCCTCTTTTTTTCCCAACGTCGTCATCGACCCAGTGGTGGCCGCATTCTCCGGCCCAGTCCCTCTTGGGATTGCGAACCCTGAGCTTTCAGGTGGTGCCCGCTTGCCGGAAAACGAATTTTCCAGCACACTCTCAAGGGGTCTCCAATTTCAAAGAACTTCGGTATCGCGCAAGCGATACCCGGATACAAAACCTGAGTTTTCAGCATCCGACTTGAGAGCAACCTGGAGCGAGATGGAATCCGAGGAGCAAAGACTGTTGCGGCTTTTGCTGGAACGCGCTCCAGCAGGCGTGGAATTCAGCGACGAAGTTCTGGCCGCGCTTCGTCCAGCGCTTGCTCCGGGAGACTTGCCCGGCAACGAAGACGGCGAATTCGACCTGTGGCGCGATGTCTTCGTCCAGCAAAAGCTGCCATGGGGACGCTTCCTGCAATCCGCGTTGTTGCACACGGCGACAGTTGCGCTCCTCTATACGATTTCGCTGGCGTGGATTCGGCAGCAACACATTCTGGATCGCGCCGCGTTTGACCGGTCGTCGCTGGTAACGTATTCGCCGGAAGAATATCTGCCGCCGCTCGACACGGGCGCATCCGAAGCGCCGAAGGCGCAAAAGGGAGACCCCGTCTACGCCAAGCAGCCCATCCTTTCCGTTCCGCGGGAAGCGGACAACCGGTCTCAAACCATAGTCGTGCCGCCCGATCTCAAGCTCGACCGCGACGTCGCTTTGCCGAACATCGTTGCCACGGGAGCCATCGTCCCAGCCGTTCCGCTGGACGCAACGCGAGCTGCGCTGCCCCGCATCGTCGCGCCCGAGACGCAGGTCGTGGCGCCTGCCCCGGACGTTGAGGTTGCGCCGGGCCGTGTGGTTCGAGCGGCCATGAAATCGGACGTGATTGCGCCGCCTCCAGAGTTGACGCAATCGACGAAGGGACACGTCGGGATCATGAACATTGGCCCGAGTGAAGTGATCGCGCCGGCTCCACAGCTCACGCTGGCGGAACAGCATTCGCTGGCGGCGCGCGGCAGAGGACATCTGCCGGGCGGGAACGTACAGCCGGTCGGCCCTCCCCCGAGCGTGGCTTCGGCGGGCGGCGCCAGCGCGGGCGGACGGCTGATTGCGCTGGGGATTCATCCCGTCGCGCCCATCGGACCCGTGGCCGTTCCCCGAGGCAATCGCCGGGGAACATTCGCCGCGACTCCACAGGGAAAGCCCGGCGCTTCGGGAACGCCAGATTCGGCGGGATCGAAATCGGAAGCGACGGGCAACGCACGCAACCACGTCCATGGCTCTCTGCCGGCTGGCCTGCATGTGGGCGCGGCAGACTCCAGCGCGGACGACCCAGGCGAGATGGCTAGCCTTTCGTCATCTTCATCGTCATCGGGAGTGGCGCCGGGCGCGCGCGTTGCGTCTGCGGTTTCCGAGGATAAAGTCACCGACGTTGACCGCCAGGTGTTTGGCGGCAAGCGCTTATATGAGCTGCGGCTGAACATGCCGAATCTGAATTCCTCGACCGGTAGCTGGGTGATCCGGTTTGCGGAACTCGAGGCGGGACGGAAAGAAGGGGAGTTGCTGGGGCCGGTTGCCACGGAAAAATCGGACCCCGGCTATCCGCTGGAATTAATTCGCGCCAACGTGCACGGCATGGTCACGCTCTATGCCGTCATTCACGCCGACGGCAAGGTGGGCGACATTCGTGTCCTCAACAGCCCGGACGACCGTCTGGACTCCTATGCGGCGCAAGCCCTGGCCCGCTGGAAATTCCTGCCCGCAGTCAGAGCGGGGAAACCAGTGGCGCTCGAAGCGGTGGTGTTAATTCCGTTTCGAGTTCGGCGGAGCTTCTGAACGCGTGCGGCGCGGCTAATCCTCGGCGGGACGGGCGAGACGCCCGGCGCTCCATTATTAACGTTGAGCCGACGCGGATTTTTCTCCGGGTAGGGCGGCGTACACTGCGGAGTTTGCGCAGACTTCGTAGTAGCAGCGGTCGGTCCAGCGCAAGATGGATAAATTGCGGACATCGACCTGCGCGATGCGGTTCTTACGGATGGCGATCTTGCGGAATATCCCATTGGCGATGGGAACAGTGCCGACAAAGAACTGGCGCTCGTCGTCGATCCATGGGCTATTAAACCCAGACTCGCTCGGATCTGGCGCCCAGGGGGAAAGCGAGATCTCCTGCTGCAGTTTCTGGAAGGCCGCTTCACTCAGACAGATGCCACCTACGTTGTAGTTAAGGCGCATTTCTTCGGTTCCAGCTTCGGGGCTCGCGCTGTCATTTTTATTGCCTCCGTCTCCGATCTGAACCGAGTACACCTGGAAGACTCCGGCGTCGGGTGCGAGTTTCTTGCGGACGCGCTTGCTGCAGGAGGAGAGACGGTCGCTCTCATTGATGGCGTCGGAAATCATGATGCGGTGCGTGCCATCCATCAGGTAGAGCGGAGGTGAATCCTGGTAGGCGATGCCCAGGCCGACTTCCATCTGGGGCAGACCGGAGCGTTCCAGGAGTTCGTTGTACTCGCGCAGCAGGCTCACAATCTCCCACGCCAGGACGCAGGCGCGCCCGACGCTGAGCATGGCTTCGCCTTCACGCTCGAGCAGCGCCACGATAATGGCATCGCCCTCGAGGAAGACTTTGGTGGCGCCGTATTTCGCCAGCAACTTGTTTACCGGATCATAGAAATTAAGGCTGAAATAGGAGGCGGCGTTCATGCCTTTTTCCATCAGCGAGCGGGTGAGGCGCGAAGAATCGCGCAAATCGGCCTTCAGGATCACATGGTGAATCACCCGATCCTCGGCGGGCTTCTGGTCTTCGGGAGGCAGGAACTCGTGGAGCATGCCGTTGAGCGTGGAGAGTTCGCGGACTTTTTCGTCGCTGACCAGGTTGATGCTGTCAAACCCGGCGCTGACCGCTTCCAGGCCGCGCAGGTCGCGGTGATAGCAAAAGAGGTCGTGCAGAAGACGCGCCGCAAAGTGGCTGCGCTCCGAGCTGCGGCAGGAGGCGACCCGTCCGACGGCGGCAAAGAGCCGGTCAGAATGGAGCCGGCTTTCGGCAATTATTTTTTCGACGCGCTCCGATTCCTCGCGGGAAATCAGCGCGTTCTTGAGCTGCTGCGGATTTACCCGCGGCGCATATTCGGCGAGCAGCGGAACGGCTTCATAGGAAGCAACGACGTACGAAAGGACGCCTTCGCGCTGCAGCATACGGGCCCAGATGTCGAGCCGGTCTTTTCGATTGCGATCTTCTGGCGTCGAGTCTTCGCCGTTACCGGTGCCAACCAGCGCGGCGGCGTTTTCGGGGACATTGAGCGCCTGCTCCAGATGCTCATCGTCAACTGCTTCCCCGTATCCGAGTTCGCGCAGAAAATCCAGCGCCAACTGGCGGAGATTGGGGAAACGGTCGGGATCTTTGTCGAAGTTTCCGAACATATAATAGTGCTCGGCGCAGAGATAGTCGTCGCGTCCATCTTCGGTAAGAATCAGCGGATTGAGGAACAGGCGATAGCAGTCGGCGGGTAATTCGCCGAGCAGCGAGCGGCGAGTGCGGGCCAACGTTTCTTTTTCGATTTCGCAAAGCAGACGAACCATCTCCTGCCCGGCGCGGCGGAGGATGATCTTCTTGCGCACCCGGAAAGAGGAGACGAGCTCCTGCGTCTGCATCATTTTTGCTTGCCGCACGCCCTCGAGCGACTTCGACTTCATGCGGCACTGTTCAAGAATCCTGGCAAACTGCGTTTGCAGTTCCGTGCGTATGAACTTGAGCACGGCCAGGCGGCCGAGCACATCGACCGATGGATTGCCTTCTGCCTTGGCGCGATTCAGGATCGCGAGATGAATCGAAACCAGCAGAGTTTTCAGATCCGCGAGGCCGGGCTTGCGAAGTTTGGTGATACCCTCGGCGGCGCGTATGAATTTGGTTTGGGTGGCAGCGGCGGGGACGTCCATTTCGAAGAGCGATTCCACCTCGCCAAAGCGGCAGATGTAACGCCCGAGGTGAAAACTCAAATCCGCGGTGATGCGCGGACTGAGAAAAACGTCGTAGCGGAGATTGTCGACGCCGAGTTGCAAATCGCTGAACGTGAGCGTGAGCCCGTGGTATTGAAGATCGGGCCGGCTGGGCGGTTCAGAACTGCGCAACCGAAAAACCGGGAGTTTGGGCATGGGCACGTCTCTTACGCTGCTTGCAAATTGCTGAAAGCGCACAACTAAGCAGCAGGCTAGCACGTCGCCGGCACGCGTAGAAAGTTACGCTAGTGCAAGCGCAAAAGCAGCGCCCTAACGGCCATTTTGTCCCGCGACCGCGGGATCAGTTCTTGGAGCTTCAACCAGCGCGGAAATCGGCAACGTCTTCTCCGGGTTGAAAGATTGGAGGAAGCGGAGTTTGCTGCGCGGCGGCGAGCTTGCGGTTGATGTCCTCCACTTCCTGCTTGACCCACCCGACGCTGCTGATTTCGATCTGGCCGTCTTGTCCGATCAAGAACAAAGTGGGGACATTGGTCAGGCCATAAGCATTCGAGACAGCATAGCCGTTCGGATCGTCGAGCAGAGTGCGAAAGGTAACGCCATACTCTTTCAGAAAGGCGGCCGTGTCGCGCTGGTTGTCCTGCGAGATGCCCACGATTGTGAGTTTCTTCTCGCCGCGCGCTTTGTACATGCGTTCGAGGTAGGGGAACGCGTATTGGCAGACCGGGCAGGAAACCTTGAAGAACGCGGCGAGAACCGGTCCTTGTTTGAGAGTGGCTTGCAATGAGAATTTGCCGCCATCTTTACCGTTAAAGACGGCGGGCAAGGAAAAGTCGGGTGCTTTGGTTCCGGCCGGCAGTGCAGCCATATCTTTCGGACCTCCGAACAGGCGATCGAGCCACTTCATAGAGGAAATGCCTCGCAACATTAGATGATGCCGCCGGCCTTCAGGATTTTCCGCGTCAACCCGGTGATGGGGATCTGCGGGATGCGATCGATTGCGATCCATTTGCCTTTCGCGGCGGGCGGAGTATTCAACAACGGCGTATTCCGTAATGGCATACTCCGCAATGGCGTATTCCGTAAAACATGAACAGTGTAGTCGGTGATGGTGATGGAATGGCGAAACGTGCGCCAGTACGCTGCAGCCGGCAAGGGGCGCCGGGGCTCCGACGATTGGGGCAGTTCCCACATGCCAGGCATGAGCGAGGTTTTTCTCGGGCGTTGCACCAGCCGGACTTTACCACTGCCATTGCCATCGCCATCGCGACATTCCAGAGCACACCAGAATTGTTTCTTTTTCTGGCGGGAGGGCGGCTCGGCGCGCGGCACTTCTCCCTGCGTGACACACCACTTCCGGACACGGCACACCAGGCAGCGGGGCTCGCGCGGCACGCACACGGTCGCGCCGAGTTCCATCATGGCCTGATTGAAATCCCCGGGCCGGGAGTTAGCGAGAAGCGCTTGCGCATGTTGCCAGGTTTGCGGCGTACTTAAATTGCCGCCGATCATTTTAGTGCCGATCAATCTTTGCACCACGCGCTCGACATTGCCATCGACAACGGCTACGGGCTCGGCAAACGCGATGCTGGCGATGGCGGCAGCGGTGTAGCGTCCGATGCCGGGCAGGGCGAGCAAGGCATCCAAACTTCGCGGGACGCAGCCGGCGTGTTGTTCCGCGATCTGCTGCGCGGCCTGGTGCAACATGCGCGCTCGCCGATAGTAGCCCAGACCGCTCCACGCGGCCAGCACAGCCTGTTCAGAAGCCGCTGCCAGCGCCTGCACATCGGGAAAGCGTTCGAGAAAAATCCGGTAGTGGTCAACCACAGCGGCCACGCGCGTTTGCTGCAGCATGATTTCGCTGAGCCAGATGCGGTAGGGATCGCGAGTTTCGCGCCAGGGAAGATCGCGGTGATTCCGGTCGTACCAGCGGAGCAGCGCGCGCCGAAAGCGGCCGAGATCCTTACCGGAAACAGCGGAATTGACCCCAGCCAGGGTCGGAGCGGTGCCAGACGCAGCAAGCCGCGTCTCAACGGCGATGGAACTGGATGCGCGCATTATTGTTGGCTGACGCTGTGCGCGATGGCAACCCATCCGGCTTTTTGCTGCTGCCACACGGTCATCATGTGCTGCGGCGCCGAGGGAAGCGGTTGCGAGCCGCCGGTTCCATTCGAGGTGACCCCGTTCAGAGTGATGGTATAGGTCACCACGATGGTGGTTCCGTTCAACTCGGTCTTCAGATCGCCCAGCGCATAGTCTTTTAGCTGCCACCCGCGATACTGCTCAAGCGTGGCGGAGCGATCGAGCGTTCCCGCGGGAGTTACGCCTGCGTAATTCGAAGCGAGAGCGCGCTCCACCTCGACCCAGTTCGCGACCTGCACGTCTTTCCAGAAGACGCGCTCCAGACCCTCGCCTCCGGTTGCTTCGGACAAGGTGCGCGCCGGATGATCGCCATAAAAAGTGCAGGCCGTCGGGAACATCAACGCGAAAGTAAGCATCAAAATCAGAGTAAGCGGCGGAGATTCGACAGCTGTCCTCGGACGCATGGCGTGATTGTACCGTGACCCGGTGCGATCTTCGCAGGCGGGCAAGTGCCCCCGCAGGTTCGTCCAGATTCATCCGGATTTGACCGCCGGGAGCGGGCCTCCGATAATGATGAAGCCTGGTAACCGCGGCACACGCGTGAACATTAATCCGAACCGGCAGGATGGGTATGACAAAATTCGACCGCAAGGTGGAAGAGGCTTCCGTGCGCTTCAATCGCTCGGTAGCGAATATCGCCGACACTCTGGAGAAAGAGACGGCGGAACTGGTGACGTATCTGAACGACGAGGTTGTGCCCGCGGTGCGAACACACTCGTCGAAGGCGCTGCGAACGGCGGCGGGAAAGCTCTCCGAGTTCGCGGACTATCTGGAAGCACAGCGCAAGAATTCTTGAACTGCTCCCCTTCCAGTTGCGCGCCCCAGAACACGCGGCGGCCGTTCCTCGCGGCCTGCCGGCTGGCGTGTCTTCTATTCCTTCTATTGCTGGGCAGCGCGCTTCTGGGCGGCTGTGGGCATAAACATACACAGGCGCAGGTTCCAGCGCCGCCGTCACTTCCGCCAGAAAAACCAGCCGCAACTGCGCCGCCGGCGGAAACAGAAACAACGACCGAAAACGAGAAGATCCAGGTTCCCGCCGGCGCGAAATCGATCTTTGAAGAAACCGGAGTGGCGAGCTGGTACGGCGCTCCCTATCACAACCGGCGCGGGTCGAACGGCGAGGTTTATGACATGAACGCGATGACGGCGGCACATCTTACTTTGCCGCTGGGCTCGATCGTGCGCATCACGAATTTGAAGACTGGAAATTCGGCGATGGTGCGAATCACCGATCGCGGGCCGTTCGTGCCAGGACGCATCGTCGATCTTTCGCTGGCCGCCGCGAAGGCGCTGGATGTGTACCTGCCCGGCACTGCGAAAGTTCGGCTGGAGGTATTGCAGGCGCCTGTGCCTCTCGATATGGGTGGACGCTGGGCGGTTCAGATCGGCTCGTTCACCGGCCAGAAAGCGGCCGCTGAATTAGCGGAACACCTGCAGAAGCGTTACCAGACGGCTCAAGTCCTGAAGTTTGTGAGTCCCGTGGGAAACTGGTGGGTGCGGGTACGAGTGCTGGACGACGACCGCCAGCGCGCAACCGCGCTGGCCCACGAGACGGAGACCACAGAAGGGTCGGTGTTTCTGGTGCGGCTCGACTGAAAACATTTCTTGCAGGACCTCCGGCGAACTGCAGCACCCTCACTTCGCCGGGATGACCATTCCCAAAATTGTTCGGCAATCTGCTAACTGGAGTGATATTGTTACTTCCAGAGATATAGAGAACTTATCTCCGTGTTACTTGCCGGGTGATCGTAATCCCAGGCAAGGGGAGACTAATTTATGGCGGATTGTCTATTCTGCCGCATCATTCGCGGCGAAGTGCCATCCAGGAAAGTTTACGAAGACAAGCACATATTTGCCTTTGAAGATCTCAACCCACAAGGCCCGACCCACGTGCTGGTCCTCCCGAAAAAACATATTGCTGGCTTGAAGGAAGCGGCGCCAGAAGACGCGGAGTTAATAGGCCGCTGTCATCTGGCGGCCGCGCACATTGCACGGCAGCGATCGATTGAAGATGGCTATCGCACGGTGCTGAACGTGGGCCCACGCGCGGGCCAATCGGTTTTTCATCTGCATGTGCACCTGATCGGAGGGCGCACGCTGCTGTGGCCCCCGGGATAGATCAGGTCCTAGGTGTCAGGTGTCACGAAATTCACCCTCGATCCTCGTCTTTGGGTTTTCCTGACACCTGCGATCTGACACCTCCAACGCTGCGCCTCGAAGTCTTCCTACCTATACTCTCTGGCTTACAATCATGGCATGGCAAACCTGACATTGGTGTACGGTCTGCGTCTGCTGCCCTCCGATGAGATCGTGGAGGTTGGCACGGCGACGATCAAACTGAAAAATGGGCGGGATGCGCACGTCGCCATGCACATTCTCGAGGGCGGCAAAGACGAGATCCAGAGGCAGCTCAAGACCAGTCTCGCGGCCTTTTTCGACATCTATCCAGAGATATAAGGGCATGAAGATATGACGCCTGCGATATGACGAACGTCGCGACGTCCTATAATCAGGCGGCGAATCAGGCAACTGGATGAGACTGATCTCTCTGGAACTCGAGAGCAAGCTACGCGAAAAACGGCTCTGGCCGCAAAGCTGGATCGCGTGGGCGGCGCTCTACGTGCTGGCACTCGACCTGCTTCTGTTCGCGGTGCAGTGGCTGACGCGTCGTGCCAGTCCAGAAACGTCGACGAGCCTGCAGGGCTGGGTAACCTTTCTCAGCGTGCTGGCGATTGTGTTGCTCGCGCTTGGCGCGTTCCGCTGGCTGCGTTCGCAACTACTGTGGCGGCTGCGGAACCGGCTGATCGTTACCTATGTTTTTATCGGCGTGATTCCGGTTTTTCTGCTGGTGATGATTTCGCTGATCACGCTCTATCTTCTTGCCGGGCAGTTCGCCAGCTTCGTCGTAACTTCCGACATCACAACTCACCTGCGCAGCATGGAGGCGGCCAACCGCGCCATAGCCCATCACCTGGCGACGCAAATCTCGGGCGGTGGAAAGCTGGATGCGGAAGTCCTCGGCCGGACAAGGCCGCGTCGTCCGGAGTGGTCGCGGCGTCAGATATGCGCCTGGTACCAGAGCCAGCCGCAGACTTACTGCTCGGGGCCGGAGGGCGTCGCTGGCATTGATTCTCCGTCGTTTATCGCCGGAATTGGGGATTTCCGCGACATCGTGCGCGACCGCGGCACGCTCTATCTTCGGACAGCGACCGTGCTCTCGGCGGAGCCGGAATCTTTATCCTTGCGCGTGATTTTGAGTGAGCCGCTCGACAAGGTGTTCGTCGAGAAAATCGCGGGGGACCTCGGCCGGATTTCAGTCTATGGAACCGAGGGCCCGAGTGCGAACTCGACCGCGCCGGCGCAGCAGAACAACTCGAAACCCTTCCTGACATTCGAGAACGGCAAACCACCCGAGCAGACTTTTTCCGCTGGGACGATTCCGCCCGCGGTGAACGCGCTCGATCACGAGATTACTTTCCCGATCCCCTTGCAGGTAGTGGACTGGGCCACGGGAGAACGACGGCGCGATGGAGCGCTCGCCGAGGTCGAGACGCGGCCCTCGGTGCTCTATGCCAGACTCTTTGCGGCGCTGGGAGATTACGCCAAGGGGGTCGAATATATTTTGTTGTCGATCGCAATTGTGTTCGCGATCATCGAACTGCTGGCGCTGTTCGTTGGGACTAAACTGACACGCAGCATTACCTCAGCGGTGGACCAACTCTACGAGGCCACCAAGCACGTCAATCGCGCCGACTTCAGCCACCGCATCACGGTGCAATCAACGGACCAACTAGCGACGCTGGCAACCTCCTTCAACTCGATGACCACATCGATCGAGAAACTGGTTCAAGAGCAGAAGGAAAAGCAGCGGCTGGAAGGCGAATTGGCGATTGCGCAGGAAGTACAGGCGCAGCTCTATCCCAGGTTCATCACGCAGCTCGAGACCCTGGAAGTGCACGGATTCTGCCGTCCGGCGCGGACGGTGAGCGGGGACTACTACGATTTTCTCGCGCTGAGTTCCGACAAGCTGATGCTGGCCGTCGGTGACATCAGCGGCAAAGGAATTTCAGCGGCGCTGCTGATGGCGACGATCCACTCCGCGGTGCGCGCATACAGCATCGAAGACGTACCCGTACTTCGCGAACTAACGCCGCGCGAACCAGCCACGGTCGGCGCGACGACGGGGGGCCCGGGGTTGATGCTGGCTTCTGAGTCGAGGGGGGCGGACACGTCTCCAGCGACGCTGCTGGCGCTCTTGAACCATCAGCTTTACGAAAGCACTCCGGACGCAAAGTACGCGACTTTGTTTGTGGGAATCTATGACGGAGCGACGCGCCGGTTCACCTACGCGAATGGCGGTCACCTGCCGCCGATCCTGATTTCCGAAGATGGGTCCTCCCAGCTGCTGAGCTGCGGCGGAACCGTGGTTGGCCTGTTCGACAATTTGAGTTTTCCGGAAGCGACCATACAACTCCGCCCCGGCGATGTGCTGGTGGCTTACAGTGATGGGGTAACCGAGCCGGAGAACGATTATGGCGAGTTCGGCGAGGAAAGGCTCTTCCAACTGGTGCGCGACAACCGCCATTTGCCGCTGGAGCGCATCACCGAAATTGTCACCGCCGCCGTGCTCGACTGGATCGGCGACAACGAACAGCCCGACGATATAACGCTGGTTCTGGCAAGGGCGAGATAGTTCGCAGGTGCTGTGTGGCCCGGGAGGCATCTGACAGCGTCTAGGGATTGGCTGATCAACAAAACGCGGGAGGGATCGCTCCCTCCCGCGTCGTTTTCCCTGAAATACCGTTCTCAACTAAACCAGGCTCCGCTACACCAGACCCTGATCCAGCATCGCGTCCGCGACCTTCAGGAAGCCCGCGATATTGGCGCCGTTCACCAGGTTGCCGGGCGTGCCGTACTTCTCGGCCGTTTCATAGCAATTCTTGTGGATGGCGATCATGATCTTGTGCAAACGATCGTCGACTTCTTCGCGGGTCCAGGACATGCGCATACTGTTCTGCGCCATTTCCAATCCGGAGGTGGCCACGCCGCCGGCATTGGCGGCCTTGGCCGGTCCGTACAGGATTTTGGCATCGAGGAAAGCTTTGGTGGCTTCGAGGGTGCTCGGCATGTTCGCGCCCTCGCTGACGACCTTCACGCCGTTCTTGATGAGATTGGCCGCGTCTTTCGCGTTGATCTCATTCTGAGTGGCGCTCGGGAACGCGCAGTCGGCCTTGATGTTCCACAGCCAGTTGTGGTCGAGCTTCTTGTCAGTGGCGCTGTAGATGGCTTTCTTGAATTTGTCCGTGTACTCCTTGATGCGGCCGCGGCGGTTATTCTTCAGCTCCATGATGAAGGCGAGCTTATCGCGGTCGATGCCGTCGGCATCATAGATGGCGCCGTCGGAATCGGACACGGTAACCGGCTTCGCGCCCAGATCAAGCAGTTTCTCGATGGTGTATTGCGAGACGTTGCCGCTGCCGGAGACCAGACACACTTTGCCTTCCAGTTTGTCTTTGCGCGTCTTCAGCATTTCCTGGGCGAAGTACACGCAGCCATAGCCAGTGGCTTCGGGACGAATCAGCGAACCGCCCCAGGCCAGGCCCTTGCCGGTGAGAACGCCGGTGAATTCATTCCGCAGCCGCTTGTATTGGCCGAACAGGAATCCGATTTCGCGTCCGCCCACGCCGATGTCGCCGGCGGGAACGTCCGTGTCGGGACCGATGTGGCGGCACAGTTCGGTCATGAAGCTTTGGCAGAAACGCATCACTTCGTTGTCGCTCTTGCCTTTGGGATCGAAATCGGAACCGCCCTTGCCGCCGCCCATGGGCAGCGTGGTGAGCGAGTTCTTGAACACCTGTTCGAACGCCAGGAATTTCAGAATGCCGAGGTTCACCGAGGGATGGAAGCGCAGTCCGCCCTTATAGGGGCCGATGGCGCTGTTCATCTCGATGCGGAAGCCGCGATTGACTTGCACTTTGCCCCTGTCATCGAACCAGGGCACGCGGAACATGAGGAGCCGCTCGGGTTCCGTGATACGTTCTAGAATCTTGGCTTCGTGATACTCAGGATGGCGCTCCAACACGGGCCGCAAGGACTCGAACACTTCGAGCACAGCTTGGTGGAATTCTGGTTCGGCTGGGTTTTTGGCTTTGACGAGGTTGAGAGTTTGATTGATGTAGTCCGCCTTAGCATTAACCTTGGGCGGTTCCATGACAGCACTCATAGGCTTGCCTCCGAATTTTTATGTGATGAACGGATTGTCAAAATCTAGGACGCCGCAGGAATTGCGGCTGTAACAATTAGATGCCCGGGAGGGAAGCTCCGCCGTGATTGGCGTCACTTGATTCCGTGATGATTGGGCGCAAGTCTCTGTGCGTACACCACGGGACACAATAAACCCTGCAGAATGTGTCTGTTAGCACAATGACGATGATAAGGTTACTTTCTGGAGACAGGTTTTATAACCGTCACTTTGGCCGTCACCTGCTGGCCTTTTTCCATGCCTCCCACGACGATCAGGCCGCGGCGGGTAACCAGCAGGCCGCGATGATCCATAGTGGGCTCGGGAGTGTCTTCGCTGACCGTTTCCCATTTGCCCGTGTAATCATTGAAAGCGAAGGTCACCGGGGAAGGTTCGGCGGGCTGGCCGTTATAGCCGATTCCGTTGTAGTTGTAGGGGATGTCGGTTCCGCCGGAGAAATAAATTCTGCCTGCTTTCTTTTCCAACGGTCCGGCGCCCGCCGCGATGCGATAGCGAGCGTTGCCGGGATGCGCTGGAAGTTTTATCCATTCAATTTTCGTGATGTCCCCCTTTTTGGAAATGATGCCCGCCCAGCAATCGCTGGACGCGATGTACTTCGGCCCCACCCCGCTCATGTTCTTGTAGGCGCCGTCCACGTAAACGATGGTGTCGCCGATGATGGCGCCCGCATGACCGAACACCGGCGTGCCGGGAATCGGCGTGGCCTGCATCCAGGTATCTTTGTCGGTGTCGTATACCTGGACGTTGCGGACCGCGTCGCCCTTTGATCCTGACCCGGACCATCCGCCGATGAGGAAAATATAACGGTCACGATAAAGGCCGGCCACTGCGTCATCGACAGGCACGGGGATGTCCCGGCCGCGATAATAGCGGTTTTCAGCCGGGACAAAAACGTTCAGGTCCGACATCGTGGTCTCTCCACCCTGCGCGTCGACGATGTAGCCTCCGAAGATGAAGACTTGGTCGTGGAGCGCGACCGCCGATGCCGCCAGGCGCCCGGCCACGCCCGGCACGGAACGCTTTTCCATCCACTTGCCGGTGCCGGGATCCATTTCGTAGGCGCTGGTAGTGATTGCATCCCAAGTTTTTTTTGGACCGATGCCCATGAAGGAAAATATCCTGGCTCCGCCTGCGTCATGCGATATGGCAACCGCATTGTTCGAGACCGGCGCCGGGAGCGGGCTGAGCTTGGGTTCCTCGGCGGCCTGAAGGCGAGCCACCAGCAGAAGACAGAACAATGCCGGGAGTAGTTTGTTCGATGCCGATTTCATTGCTGAAATCATAGCAGCGAAGGGGCTGAAGCCCCGGGGCGCCATCTGAGAAACACACATTGTCAAGCCGCGGAAAGATTCGGGTTCGCATCAGGGCATCGCTTTAGCGATGCGGAAGCTTCCTCCGTCATGACGAGTGAGGAACCGACCGATTTGCCATCACATGAATTCCCAAATACACTGGCTTGCAACCCGAAACAGCCTCGACGGCGCTTGAAAGCGCCGTCACTCCAATGGGCGCGATCTGGCGCACAATCCGCGGATACACTCTTTGGTCGTATGAGCGGGGCAGCCTGCACTACGACATCATGGTCACGCTAATTCTCCTCTTTGTTTTTGTCTCGCCGCATTTCATCAACTTCAAGGACAAACCGGTCGAACGCAATCCGCATCTCACCGGCGTAATTGTGATCCCCGGCGAGAAGGGCGGGTTGATCTATCAGATCCAGGCCTCGGCGGTGAATGCCACTGCGGGAGAAGATGTTCGTCGCCAACTAGAGCAGATCATTGAGCCCATCTCCGGCGCGGTCAGCATTACCAGATACGAAACGCTCAAAGACGCCGCCGGACACACGCAGAGTTACAAAGTCTGGGTTGAAAAGGAATAGAAAAGGTTTCAAAGTTTTATGGTTTCAAGGTTTCAAAGTTTCATGGTTCATCGCTTTCTGGTTCATCGATGAGAGACGCGCTCAAGACGCTAGTTCTCGGGATCGTGGTTGCCGGATCGCTGTTGATGACCGATGCTTGGCCGCAAAGCCAATCCGCTGGACTCGAAGACGTTCTCGATCAGATGGATGCCGCCGCCCGAAACTTCAAAACCACCGAGGCGAATTTCGTTACCGACCAATACTATGAAGTCATCAAGGACATTGACGAAAGCGCGAGGCAGAAGGGCAAAATTTATTTCCGGCGGGAAGGCGGCGAAACCCAGATGGCCGCTGACTTCGTCGAACCCGACAAGAAGTACGTCATCTACAGCGGCGGCAAAGTTCAGGTGTACCGATACAAGATTGACGAGGTCGACGTATACGATCCTGGCAAGAATCGCGGCGATGTCGAGGGCTATTTGGTGCTCGGGTTCGGCAGCCGCGGGCACGACCTGCTCAAATCGTACGAGGTGAAGTTCCTGGGGTCAGAGATCGCCAACGGCATCGCCGCTAAGAAACTGGAGTTGATTCCGAAGTCTGACCGTTTTCGAAACATTTTCGCGCGCATCCTGCTCTGGATCGACCCAGTCCGGGGAATTTCGGTGCAGCAGCAGTTCTTTGAGCCGAGCGGCGACTATCGCCTGGCGAAGTATTCCGAGATTCAGATCAATCAAAAAATTCCGGAGGACGCCTTTAAGCTGAAGACAACCGGGAAAACCAAGGTTGTCTCGCCACAAGGGTAGGCTTTCCCGTGCCCGATCAGGCAAAATCCGAACCAACAGAAACAAGCTGAAAAAGACCGCCTGCCACTATATACTGCACGAGAACCTCTGAAAGTTGAGTTCGCATGGCCAAAGTGTTTACCATCACCATTCCTCCAGATTTGTCTCGCAAGAGACGTGTACGCACGGCCGATCCCCGTTACGTGGACGGCCAGAAGATGCTGGTGGAAGCGATGAAATATTTGGCGAAAGCCGATCCGGTGGCCAATCGCGGAGCCATCGAACTGCTCTCCGAACACGTCCGCACGCGTTTCCGCATGACCGACTCGCCGCTGAGCTGAGCCCAGCCCCCCCCCAAAAAAGAGGGCGCGTAGACCATCCGCACTTGGGCTGAATGCCTGCCACAAAAGTGGCATGCGGCAATTCGAATCCGCTTTAGAACGTCAGCCGTCCAGCGAGCTGCACGATGCGCTGGGTTTGCAGAGCGGTTACTCCCGGCGTTCCAAACGTCGTGCTGGTAACTTGACCGAAATTTCCACTCGTAAGGGTCGTGTTCGGATTCGCGAATTCCGCGTGGTTCAATGCGTTGAAAGCTTCGAGCCGGAATTCAACGTTCACCCGCTCGGTAATGGCGGTGGTTTTGGACAGAGCCAAGTCAAGGTTGGTGCGGCCCGGCCCGCGGAAGAAGTCTCGCGACGTCGTGCCGTAGGGATCGCTTGGATTGTAACCGGGAGCAATCGGCGCAAATGCGGCGGGGTTAAAATAATAATTGCCGTTTGTTTTGGGATTCATGATTGTAATCTTGTTGAACCCGGGCGCGAAATCGGCACCGTCCAGGAAGCCGTCGCCAGCTCCCGAGGTTCCCGGGTCCGACGGAGTCGCCGGCAGGCCTGAACTGATGGTGAGCGGAAACCCAGTCCGCCAGCTCAAAATGGGGTAGAGGCTCCATCCTTTCACCAGCCGCTTTGGTCCCGACGCCCAGGCGCGGTCAAACGGCAAATCCCATCCTCCACTGAAACTGATCCGCTGCTTAATGTCGAAGCTGGAGGAGGCGTAGAACTGGCCAATGTTGTAATACGGCACCTGCCCCGACGAAGCCTGTGTCTGTCGAAATCCAGATGCATTGTCAATACTGTGAGCGTAAGTGTAGGCCAAAGTGAAGTAGGTGTTGCCAAATATCCGGTTCTCGCCGTTCTGTTTCGTCAAAGAAGCTTCCAGACTATTGAAATTGGCAAAGCCGAGGTTGGCAAACTCCGCCGCGCTGGAAAAAGGACATTGGGAGGGGCCGCCTGCACTCGAACAATAGTTGGTGATGGTAGTGTTCTGGTTCTCATTTAAGAGTCGTGAAGGGTTGAGACCGCTGATTGTGTTCAGGTCGAACGGGTTGATGTCCTCCAGTGCGGTGAGCCCCTTCGAGCTGCTGCCCACGTAGCTAGCCTCTGCGATCAGGTTATTTGCGAGCTGGTGCTGGACGCTCAAGTTGTACTGGTAGGTATAAGGTGTGTGGAGATGCGGGTTCACGAAGTAGATCCCACCCCCTCCAAACGGGAGAAATGGCGTATTGCCCGCTGTATTGAATGCGGTAGCAGGGCTGGGTGGCGTAGATGGAAAGGGGTTGCTCAGAAGAGGGCTGGTGGAGGTGGCCCACGGCGCGCTGTAAAAGGGCATGCCGGACGAGGTGTAGGCCGGGTTGGTCGAAGGGTCGGCTGGACAAGCTCCAGTGGGGCCGGTTGGAATGCACGCGTAAGTGACGTAGGGCTCGCTGTAGAACGGTGGCGCGCCGTTGAATTGCAGGTTGTCTTCGCCCTTCAGGACGTCGTAGAAGATACCGACGCCTCCGCGAATGCTGGTCTTGCTGCTGCTCCCCGGACTCCAGGCAAAGCCGATTCGCGGCGCAAAGTTCCTCTTGTCCGGAAAATTGGCTCCGCGAGGCGCTCCCGCGTCTCCGGGAAAAACCAGGCCGAGCGGCGCATCGGGAAATCTTGTCGACTGATCCCCGGGGACAATGGAAAAGGTTCTTCCCTGGGTGTCGATCTTGGGCGTGCTGTACTCATAGCGAAGCCCCAAACTAAGAGTCAGGTTGGGCCTCACCCGCCACTCGTCTTGCGCGAATCCGTAGGTTGCCTTGCTCCGGAAGTTGCTAACCGCGTTTGGACCCTCAAACAAGTCGTTGGGAGCTCCCACCAGAAAATCGGCGAAGCTGTTGCCAGTGCCATCCCCGCCCGCGCCATATCCGTAAAAAGCGAAGTTGCTATCGGTAAAAAAAGCATAGATAGTATTTTGTTGATAGGCAGAAAATCCCGCGCCGAATTTCCACGTGTTGTGTCCCTTTACCCACGTAAACGTATCCGCAACCGCATACGTGTTGCCGATTTCGGTAGCCGGACCCGACTGGTCTTGTCCGAAATACAGACCATTGTCGAAAGACATGAGTGGAGGACCATTGGAAAGGTCCGAGGCAATCCCGAACTGGGAAATCGCGGGCATGCTGGAAACTGGCTTATCGTTCAGGGTGTTATGGCGCTGCGCAGTCCCACGCAGTTCGTTCAGCGCGGTAGGCGAAAAGGTCCGAGTATAGGCGAGGTTGAGAAAGTAGTTGTTGAGCTGGTTTGTCACGGGAAAGCCGGGCACGTTGGCAGAGTAGAATTGGCGTCCGAACGGCTCACCCAAGGGATTTCTGAAACCGCCGACGGTGCCTGTCAGCTTGTCCTTTGAGTTGATGTCGAAATCGATCTTAATCGTCAGTTCATTGTTGTTGTCCGTACCGCCCGCCGCGGGGAAAAGCTCCCCGGTCGCATTCGACGGAATCAGTCCCGTCTTGATGTAGGCTTGAGCGGCAGGGTCGAACCTGGTGGGGTCAATTATCCCTTGGGCCGCGAGAGTGGCATTTGATTGAAAGTAGGTGTTTGTCTGGAGGAAGTTAACAACGTTGGTGTCAAGGCAGCCGGCCGGGTCCGTGCATTGCGGTCCCTGATTACCGAAACTGTCATAGATGTATGACTGGTATGGTATCCCGTGCGAAAAGTCTCCATTTTGTAGTTCGGCCGTCGTGAAGATCTGCTGTTCCTCTAGGACATCTGTCTCTATCTGGCGCTGCCCTTGGTAGGAGGTGAAGAAGAAAAGGTGGTTCTTGACGATGGGACCACCAAACGTGGCACCGAATTGATTACGTTTGAGATTGTTTCGCGGTTGGACGGGCGGCTGCTTGTTGAAATACGCGTTGGCGTCGAAGTCGGTATTGCGCACGAAGTCGAAGGCGCTGCCATGGAAATCGTTGGTGCCCGACTTGGTTACGACGCTGATGACTCCAGCGCCGTTGCGGCCATATTCCGCCGTGTAGTTGCTGGTAAGAATGCGGAACTCCGCGACGGAGTCTGGATTGGGATTGAAGACAACCCCGTTGCCCAACAGTTCGTTGTTGAGGCCACCATCCAAAAGGTAGGTGATGGAATCGGAGCGTCCGCCCGCCACGTTGAATCCTAGTCCAGAACTTACCTCGTCATCCGGGTTGTCCTCGCTGACGCCAGGCTGCAAGAGAGCGAGACTCAGCACGTTGCGGCCGTTTAAGGGCATATTAACGATGGGACGGCTGGTGACGGACTGGCCTAGCGTCGGGTTTAGTGTCTCCACCCCAGATGCCTGCGCCTCTACCAACACCTGTTCGCTGGCCGCGCCCACTTCCAGCTTTAAGTCCGCCCGAAATGACTGGTTGATCTCCAGCGGAGCAGTGATCATTTCCACCAGTCGAAAACCTTCGTGGCGGGCGACAATTTTGTAGGTGCCGATGGGCAGGTTCAGGACCTGATAAAAGCCACCCTTGTCGGTGGTTGTTTCGGTGGAAACGTTGGTCGCCCTATTGGTGACGGTGATCTTGACGCCCGTCACCACCAATCCTTGCGGATCAGTGACTGTGCCCACGATCTTTGCGGTCGCCTGTTGTGCGGTTGCGTCGGTTCCAAACAACAGGGCCATGCACAGAACCACCGCTGCTGTCAGTAGCTGTCCTAATCTCCATGTCTGGGGTCGCATTGGGGAAGCGCCTTTCCTATGGCTGGTGGTATCAACTGTCGTTACTGATTCTGTTAACTCTAATCGGGCGAAAGGCGTTGAAAAACCTCTCGTCTTTGATCAGGGAAGCCGATTGCTCATCGAAGATGTTGGCTTTCATCAAGTCTTCACTAAAAGATGGGCACAAATGTTGCATGTTATGTTCCATGAAGACAAGTTCTTGGGAGAGACTGAGTTAACCGTATATGACTGCTCGCCATCTTCTGTTTTTTGAATTCTCGCTATGATAATCGGGATTTCAGAATCGCGATTCAGATTGCTGCTGCTCTGTCGCGTTTGCAAGATAGGCCGCTGCCCAGAGGATCACCACCGGATAGCATTCCAGCGTGTAGCGCGGTTCCGGGTTTTCCAGCGTTCCCAGAAATGCCGAGCGCAGCAGCACAAAGATGACAAACAATGCGCCCCAGCGAATTCCCGACGGCCTGCGTGACGTTCCGGGAACGAGCGCCAACAGCGCTGTCCCGACGTATGCCAGGTTCAGCAAGCCGAACCCTACCGCCATGAACGAGTATTTCGCGTCGTCATTGAATTCCCACCAACGCGGATCGGGAGGAAGGATCTCGGTTCGCGGGCGCAGCCACATGTCCGCGACGCGCAGCAGGGGCAGCACAACGTAGTAGCGAATGGGATGCGCGCGAATGCGATCCGCGGCTATTTGGCCGAAACGAGCGTCCAGTTCGGGCGTCATGTCCTGCGACTCATTGTAGTCCGCGATGACGGCCAGCGTTGCGTCTTTTTCGCCCGGGTTTTCAATGGCGCGCGACGGCAGTTTCTCCGGGTCAATCCTGTCGCCGGTAACGTTCCAGTAGATCTCTTCCACCGACGCATAGTCGACGATCCAGGTTTTGACCCAGCGGTTGAAACCTCGAGGGACGAGTTCATCCGCGTTGTTGGCGTAGCGCGGAGCCAGCGGCTGGAAGTGATGGAACGTCCGAAAATTACGAATCGTCCAGGGAACAAGCGGCGCCAGCGCGAATACCACGACGATGATTCCCGCGACTAGAACGCTGCGGAAAAATTCGCGTTTCGTATCAGGGCATAATCTTCGCGATTCCGGCTTCTTATCAGGGCATCGCTTTAGCGATGCCGCACGTTCTTCGAAATCCGATGCCCCTTTAGGGGCTGCCACCGCCAGATAAAGAGCGACCGCCGCCAGCAGGATCCCGCCATCGGGACGCAGCAGGATGCAAGCCGCAATCGCCGCCCCAGTCGCGGCCCAGAGCCTGCGGACGCCCATCCCCTCAACACCCTCACGCATCCGATTCAGAGCGGCCGCCGCGCCATCGAGAGCGAGCGCGGTAAAGAAGATCTCCAAAGTTTCGGTGAGGGCCGCGGCGGCATAGTTTGCTAGGAATGGACACAGCGCCGCCAGGACAAAAGCGATTCTCGCCGCACGTTCGGAAACCACCCGGCGGGCAAGGTCGGCAACAAATAGGCAGGTGGCCAGGTCCACCAGAATCTGCGCCAGCATGACTGCTCTGAAGTTGCCCGCTCCAAACAGCCAAAAGATCACAGCCAGAAAAGCGGGATATCCGGGCAGACGCGCGTCGGTCGGCAAGATCGGCTTCTCCGGATGGCCGCCCTGCGTCTGGCCGTAGATGCCGTGCTGTATCCAGTTGGTGGCAAGGTCGGCGTAGAAGCGCGAGTCATTCGTGACCGCCGGAAAATAGACGAAGAAAAATATTCGCAATGCCAGGCCGGCTAGCGTGGTTCCCAGGAAAAAACTGCGATGTTCGCGGATCAGGGTGAGCACGTTGGGAATATATCGCGAATCGCACGATTTTCCTCCGCGGCTCATCGGAATGGAAATGACAAATCTCCCGCCTGACGCAGTCGGAAGTCCACTGCCCTGAGACCTGAGACCTGGGCGTTTGACCCCCCGCGCCTCTCACCTTAGGATGAAGGAACTACTACGAGATGGCGAAACAGGTCTTTTACGATCCCTTGCAAGCGCGCTGGAGGCACATTCGCCGCTTTGTCGACGCGGCTGCCCTCGCAGTTTCTTTGCTGGTCATCTTTTTCATCTATAGCGCCCTGCGCAGCGAGCCTCTGCCCGACCTTTCCTGGCTTACAGAAAAGAAGCCTTACCACGCGCTGAAAGAAAACGAAAAGGCGAAAGCGCGCGAGAAACGCCGCCTCGCCACTCTGGCCCGCGCCGGACACCGCCGCCAGCCCCGCAAAGCTCCTTCCCAACTCACACTCAACTCCGAGCAAGGGGTGCGGGCTGCATTCTATGTTTCCTGGGACGCGGCCAGCTTCTCTTCCTTGCGCGAGTATGCCCGCCAGATCGACTTGCTCTTCCCTACCTGGCTGCAGGTTCTCAGCCCAGACGGCCATCTGCAAGCCTCGGATCCGGAAACGAACACGATGTTCGACGTGGTTCACGGTCAAACGGTCCATACCGTGGATGCCAAGGTAATGCAGTTTCTGAAGGCGGAAAACACCGACATGGAAGTCTTTCCGGTGGTGCAGAACTTTGACGGCACCGACTTTGTTCCGGGCGTTAGTGATTTCCTGAACAATCCGCAGGCTCGCGCCAGGTTTCGCCGCGAGATCGGAATTTTTCTTGCCTCCGATCACTATCGCGGTTTGATGATAGATTTCGAATCCTTTCCAAAGAAAGGGCAACGCGGATACGTGGCGCTGCTGAACGAACTCTCGTCTGACCTGCACGCCAAAGGGATGAAGCTCTACGTCAGCGTCCAGGTGCGCAACGAGGATTTTGATTACAAGGCGATTTCGTCCGCCGTGGATGGCGTCGTCATCATGAACTACGACGAGCACTTTCCCGGTGGAACCCCTGGCCCTGTCGCTTCCGAGGATTGGTTCCTGGACAACCTCCAGTCTGCCGTCAAGGAGATTCCGAAAGAGAAGCTCATCGTCGCCATCGGCAACTATGGCTATGACTGGGCCGACAAGCCGGAAAAAGGCAAGCTTCCGGCGGGAGAAGCCGACAAATCCGTTTCCGTGCAGGAAGCGTGGATCGGCGCCCGCGATTCCGAAGAAGACGTTGATTTTGACGGCGACGCGCTCAACCCGCACTTCAGCTACCAGGACGACGATCATGTCCGCCACGATGTCTGGTTTCTCGATGCGGTGACTGCTCTGAACGAGATGCGTGCCGCCCAGACCCTCGGCATTCAGACCTTTGCCTTATGGAGACTGGGCGCGGAAGACCGCTCCCTGTGGCGTATCTGGGATATGCCCGGAGAGGCCAATGCGTCGGATCGATTGAAAGATGTCCCTCCCGGCCAGGATGTCGACATGGAGGGGAGCGGGGAGATCCTGCACATCGAGGCGCATCCGACCGACGGCGAACGCGATCTGACCATAGACAAACAGTCCGGACTCATCGACGGCGAAACCTTCAAGAGTCTGCCCGAGCCCTATCGTGTGGCGCGCTACGGCGCCAGCAAGAACCAACTCGCCATGACCTTCGACGACGGTCCTGATCCGCAGTGGACCCCGAAGATTCTCGATGTCCTCAAACGCGAGCATGTGCCGGGGGCATTCTTTCTGATCGGAATCCAGGCCGAGAAATTCAGCAGTTTGACCCAGCGCATTTACCGCGAAGGTCATGAAATCGGGAACCATACCTTTACTCATCCCGATATCAGCTCGATTGGCACCGGCTACATGAAGGTGGAGCTGAACCTCACCGAGCGCTTGTTCGCCAGCCGCCTGGGCATTCGCACCATGCTATTCCGCCCGCCGTACTCCGTCGACGCGGAGCCCGACACCGAAGACGAGGTGCGCCCCCTCGAACTCACGCAAAGCATGGGCTACATCACCATCGGCAACAAGATCGACACCAAGGACTGGAGCGACGAGCCCGCGCTCACCCCGCAACAAATCGCCGCTCGCGTGCTCGACCACCTGCCACCCTGCCAGCCAAACGATACCCAGTGCGGCAACATCATTCTCATGCACGATGGCGGTGGTAACCGGGAAAGAACCGTGCTGGCCCTCCCGCTGATTATCGACGGCGCCCGGGCCCGCGGATTTCAATTCGTCCCCGTGTACCAGCTAATGGGCAAAACGAAAGCGGATGTCATGCCGCCGCTCCCGGCCAACCAGTATTGGTCCGCTCGCCTGAATTGGATCGGCTTCTGGCTTTTCAGTGCGACTATGCTGGCCATCACGGCCATCTTCTTTCTGGGTGACATCCTGATGACCGGGCGCCTGATTTCGGTCGGCGTCCTCGCCATCTTCGACCGTCTCCGCTCGCATGTGTATGGCACGCCCGAGCAGATTGCCGCCTACCGGCCTCGGGTCGCGGTGCTCATTCCCGCGTATAACGAGGAGCTGGTCATCGAACGCACCATCCAGGGCGCGCTCGACTCCGACTATCCCAATCTGCGCGTAATCGTCATCGACGACGGTTCCAAGGACCGCACTTTGGAAATCGCCCGCCGCGCCTTTGCCGCCGAAGAAGCTGACGGCAGGGTATTGATTCTCACCATGCCCAACGGCGGCAAGGCCGAGGCGCTTAACTTTGGGCTTGAGCACATCGGCGACGCCGAAATTTTCGTCGGCATCGACGCCGATACCATCATTGCGCCCGACGCGATCGCCCGCATGGTACCGCACTTCCTGAATCCGGAGGTTGCTGCCGTCGCTGGCAATGCCAAGGTCGGCAACCGCGTCAACCTGTGGACGCGCTGGCAGGCGCTCGAATACATCACCAGCCAGAATTTCGAGCGGCGCGCGCTCAACACCATGGGCGCGGTGAGCGTGGTGCCGGGCGCGATCGGCGCCTGGCGTGTCGAGGCGGTGCGCGAAGCGGGTGGCTACCACGTGGATACCGTCGCCGAAGACGCCGATCTGACCATGGCGCTCTTGCGCAACGGCTATCGCGTGGAATACGAAGACATGGCGCTCGCCTTCACCGAGGCTCCGACAACTGCCAACGCGCTCATGCGGCAGCGCTTCCGCTGGTCGTTCGGAATTCTGCAGGCCGTCTTCAAGCATAAGGGCGTTTTCGCGCGCAAAGGCGCTTTGGGATTCGTCGCACTTCCCAACATCCTCATCTTCCAGATTCTGCTTCCGCTGGTCTCGCCCTTCATTGACCTGATGTTTGCCGTCGGCGTGATCTGGTATTTCGTCCAGAAACACTTTCATCCTGACACTACCGATCCGGCCAGCTTCCAGCGGCTGCTGATCTTCTTCGTCGCGTTCCTGGTGATTGACTTCATCGCCTCGGCAATCGCTTTCGCCCTGGAGCGTCGCCAGCCCGAAGCCCGCGAAGACGCCTGGCTGTTAAGCCAAGTGTGGTTGCAGCGTTTTGCCTATCGCCAGGTATTTTCTCTCGTTCTGTTTCGCACCCTGAAGCGTGCCATCCAGGGCCGCCCCTTCGCCTGGGACAAACTGGATCGCACCGCCGCCGTAAAGTACGTCCCCGCCGAGCGCAGGAACTCCGTCAAAGTTTCCTGATCGCGAGGTAAGTGTGGTGGCGGGCGACCTCGCCCGCCAAATGCGTGCGGCACAAGAGGTCAGTTCTCATCCCCGTGATTTCAGGCACAGAGATCCGCACTCGAAGAGTGTGTGGTAAAAAAGGAGAAGCCACCATGCCCCGCACCATCATTGAACCGTTTCGCATCAAAAGCGTCGAACCCATTCACTGGACGACCCGCGCGCAGCGCGAGCAGTCGCTCCGTGCCGCCTGCTACAACCTTTTTCTCCTGCCCGCGGACGATGTCCTAATCGACCTCCTCACCGATTCCGGCACCGGCGCCATGTCCACCCACCAGTGGGCGGCCATGATGGAAGGCGATGAGAGTTATGCCGGCAGCCGCAGCTTCGAGCGTTTCCGCTTGTCGGTGCAGGATATTTTGGCCGCGCCGCCGAGCGCATTCTGTTCAGCGTGATGTGTGGAGGAAAGAAAGGCAATGTCGTCCCCAACAACACGCACTTCGACACCACACGCGCCAACGTGGAGTTTGTCGGCGCGGAGGCGGTCGACCTCGTCATCCCCGAGGGCCGTCAGCCGAGCCTGAAGCATCCTTTCAAGGGCAACATGGACGTCGCCGCGCTAGAAACTCTGATCCAGAAAGTCGGACGCGAGCGCGTGCCTCTGGTCATGCTGACCGTGACCAACAACTCCGGCGGCGGCCAGCCGGTCTCGATGGAGAACGTCAAAGCCGTGAGCGCAGTTTGCCGCAAGCATCGCATCCCGTTCTACTTCGATGCCTGCCGTTTTGCCGAGAACTCCTACTTCATCAAGATCCGCGAGCAAGGATACGAGAAGAAAACGCCGAAAGAAATCGCGCAGGAAATGTTCAGCTACGGCGACGGCTGCACCATGTCAGCCAAAAAAGACGGCATGGCAAACATTGGCGGATTTCTTTGCACCAATGACGACCTGCTCGCGCAGCAGGAGAAAAACCTGCTGATTCTCACCGAGGGCTATCCCACCTACGGCGGCCTCGCCGGGCGCGATCTTGAAGCCATCGCCGTCGGAGTGCAGGAAGCCCTGCACGAGGACTACCTCGAATACCGCATCGCTTCCACTGCCTACCTCGGCAACCACATAGCCAGCGAGGGCGTGCCCATCGTACAGCCCCCGGGCGGCCACGCCGTCTACATTGACGCGCGGGCTTTTCTGCCGCACATTCCGCCCGATCACTTTCCCGCCGTTTCGCTAGCCAATGAGCTCTATCTCGAAGGCGGCATCCGCTCCGTCGAGATCGGTACATTGATGTTCGGAGCATCGGCGAAGATGGACCTCGTGCGCTTGGCAATCCCCCGCCGCGTGTACACGCAAAGCCACATCGACTACGTGGTTGAAATCATCCTCGAAGTCTGGAAGAAGCGCGAGCAGATTCACGGCATGAAGCTAAGCTACCAAGCCCCATTCCTGCGGCACTTTACAGCAAAGTTGGAGCCAGAGCCGGCAGAAGTAGCAGCCGCCATGCGACGCTGATTTTGGGTGGCGCAGTTACGCCGAAGGCTGGGCACGGTTTCTTGTCGATTCCATTATGCCAACGGCCTAGAATAGTTGGCTGACGGGAGGGAGCTTCTTCCCTATGGCCAGCCGAGCAGACCAGGATTTCCTCGTCGGCAGTGCACTGGGCCGCTACCGCATCGTCGAGAAAATCGGCGCCGGCGGCATGGGAGAGGTTTATCGCGCCCGCGACCAGCATCTCGCTCGTGATGTCGCCATCAAAGTCCTTCCGCCCGGTACGCTCAGCGATGAATCAGCCCGCAAGCATTTCCACAAAGAAGCTCTGATTCTCTCGCAACTCAACCATCCCAACGTCGCCACCATCCACGACTTCGACACGCAGCGGGGCGTGGACTTCCTGGTGATGGAGTACATCCCCGGAATCACACTCAGCGAGAAGGTGGCGGGTCGACCGTTGCCGGAGAAGGATGTCCTCCGTCTGGGCGTGCAACTCGCGGAAGGCTTGGCCGCAGCCCATGACAAGGGCGTCATTCATCGTGACCTCAAGCCCGGCAACTTGCGGGTTACGAACGACGGCCGGCTGAAGATTCTGGACTTCGGGTTGGCGAAGCTGCGGCTCCCGGTCACCGACAGTGCCCCGACAGAGAGTCTCAGCGAGACACAAGCAATGGCGGGGACTCTGCCCTACATGGCGCCGGAGCAGTTGCTGGGCGAAGCGATCGACGCTTGCACCGACATTCATGCCGCTGGGTCCGTACTGTATGAGATGGCCACGGGGCAGCGTCCGTTTGCTGAGGTGGAACGCTCACAACTGATCGGTGCCATTCTGCACAGGCCGGCACGAGCGCCTACCGCTCTCAATCCCAGCTTGTCTTCAGAACTGGAGCGGATCATCGGGAAGTGCTTGGAGAAGGAACAAGAGAACCGCTACCAGTCGGCCAAGGAACTGGCCGTGGATTTGCGGCGGCTGAGCACGCCAAGCATCATCAGTACTGTCGGATCCGCCAAACAACTGGCATGGCGGAAGCGACCGAAGGAGGTCGCAATGGGCGCACTCGCGCTGTTGATCCTCGTTGCCTTGATATCGGCCTTCAACGTCCGCGGCTGGCGTGACCGCCTGTCGGGACACAGTGCCAGCACGCCCATACGGTCGTTGGCCGTGCTGCCGCTGGCGAATCTATCCGGAAGTGCAGAGCAGGAATACTTCACCGATGGGATGACCGACCAACTTATTACTGACCTGAGCAAAATCGGTGCTTTGAAGGTGATTGCGCGCTCTTCCGTGATGCACTACAAGAAAGGGAATAAGACGGTGCGCGAGATAGCGCGCGAATTGCATGTTGCGGGTGTGGTGCAAGGCTCAGTGCTACGCTCCGGCGATCGGGTACGGATCACTGTTCAACTGACCGATGCGGGCACGGATGAGATTCTCTGGGCTCAAAGTTACCAGCGAGATCTTCGAGACGCTCTGACGCTACAAGAGGAAGTGGCCACTGCGATCTCCTACCAGATTCAAGCCAAGCTGACACCGGACGAGAAAGCATACCTCTCGAGCACACGCACGACTAATGCGGAGGCTTATCAGCTCTACCTGAAAGGTCGTTTTTTCTGGAATATGAGAACTCCTGAAGGCTTTCTGAAAGCCCTGGAATTCTTCCAGCGGGCCATCGAAAGAGACCCACGATATGCGGAGGCGCACGCGGGTTTAGCTGACACCTATACCTTAATGGCAGATTACGGTCTTCTGTCGCCTGGAAATGCCTATCCTAGGGCAAGGGCGGCGGCGCTCAGCGCTCTGGAATTGGATGAAACGCTCGCTGAAGCGCACACGTCCTTGGCGGGTGTCCTGGAAGACTACGACTGGGATTGGCTGAATGCTGAGAGGCAGTATCGGCGAGCGATTGAGTTAAACCCCAACTATGCAACAGCTCACCAATGGTTCGGTACCCTTCTATCGACGCTGGGGCGGCATGAGGAAGCCATTGCAGAAGCAGAGAAAGCCCAGGAGCTCGCCCCTCTCTCGCCACGCACAATAACGGATTTGGGATATGCGCTGTATTGGACGAGCCGGTACGACGAAGCTATAGACCAGTGTAGAAAGGCTCTTGAGCTCGACCCGAAATTTATTCCAGCACACGAGTTGCTTGGGTTGGCCTATCTCGGGAAGAACGCATACGAGGATGCAGTCAATGAGTATCAAGAAGCCGCAGCCCTTTCCAGCGGCAGCCTTGCTAGTCAGGTGGGGCTGGCCTACACTTATGCGAAGTCGGGCAACAAAGTTGAGGCACAGAAAATAGTTAGCCGGTTGAGGGCTCAGCCTGGGCGTCAGCCGACTTCCTCATACCAGATGGCCATTGCCTACATGGGCCTCGGGGAGAAGGAGAAGGCCTTGGAGAGCCTCGAAGAGGCTCACCGGGGTGAAAAATGGCTTGTTTTTCTCAAAGTGGACCAGGCGTTTGACCCGCTGCGCTCCGACCCCAGGTTTAAGCGGTTGCTGCGCCGCATGAATTTTCCGGAGTAAACACTTGGGACCTTCCGATGCACAGCTTCGAGGTTCAGTCCAAGCGGCGTAAGAGCGGAGGCTGAGGTGGCTGCTAGTCTCAAAGGGAAGACTGCTAAGAACGCGCAGGCTTATTTGCTCCTCAAGGCGGACGCAGGCCAGATCCCATTGCGGCATAACTGCGTCAGCTTTGTCATTGCGACGCCGCCCTATCTCGGCGCAAAACGTTTTCGCCGAGGAGACTACTGCACAGGCGACCTCGAACTATATCGGGCGCAGATATCACGATTTCTGACTGAAGCCGTCAGGATTGTCGAACCTTACAGACACATTGTGTTGATCTCGAGGCGACCGCCAGTGTGGAAGTCGAGAGGCGCTCGGACGATAATATTTCACTTGTTGCAAAAACGGATAGTGCGTGGGTGCTGGACTCATAAGTACATCAGATCAATAGAATTCCAGACCCATTACATGGATGTGAAGGCCTTCCCGTCGTGGTGGGCTCTCCCCATCAAGCTTTACCGAACTTTACTTGATCGGTACTCCCAGCCCGGCGAAACCGTGGCGCATGTCTTTTCTGGGTCTGGGAATAGTTGTATCGCGGCGCTGGAAATGGGACGTAAACCAGTCTTGATCGACTTGCACTACCACAGACGAATCAGAAGGAGACTGAACAAAAGAATCCAATTCCAACGCTGAAATTGGAGATGCTCCTCCTCGGGCTATTTTTGTTGACAATGGCTGTCGTGAATCGTATATAGCGTGTTAGGCTGGCAAGTTCGACCTTATGAAGAGTTGCTTCTCCAGTGGTAAGGCTCAATCCAGAGACATGTCGCACAGGGAGATTACAGATGACAGAGCACAAGAAAAAGAGGAAGACAAAGGGTGGTCCCAAGCGCAAGCCAAAACGCAAGAAGAAGCAACAGAAATAAGGACTAGACTGCCAGTCGTGGGCTGACCGTTGTCTTTCGGGTAGAGACCGCGTTGAATCGTAACGGTTGACTGGTTGACTCTGGTCAGTTTGATTGCCAGTGGATTGCCATACCCATCGCAAACCCAATGGCGCAGTCGCGGCAACTCAGGGATCGAGGCCTTAAACCGCCGAGGTCCCCAGCCAACGGACTGGTTTTCCGGAGCCTGCCCAGCTTCCTCAACCCGGTGTAAAATCAAAGTCGCGAATATCCACGCTAATATCAACGTTCCGTCCTTAGAAAGGAATTCCTATGGCAACCATGGAAGCCCCGCCGCGTCTGCAACTCCGCCTTCACGAAGGTGCGTTCAAGAATGAATCGTTCGTCGATTTCACTAAAGAAGACAACGTGCGCAAGATGCGCGCCGCCATCGAAAAAGTGCGTGGCCAGCTGGGCCGCGAGTACGACTTGATCATCGGAGGCAAGCGCCTCAAGACCTCCGGCAAGATCCGTTCCATCAATCCCGCCAAGCCTTCGGAACTAGTCGGCATTCACCAGAAGGCTGACAAGGAGCACGTCGATCCTGCCGTACACGCCGCGTTACAAGCTTTTACCCACTGGAGCCGCACTTCGGTCGAGGAGCGTGCGTCGCTCCTGTTTCGCGTGGCCGATATGATGCGCGAGCGCAAGCTCGAATTGATGGCCTGGCTGGTGTTTGAAGTCTCCAAGAACTGGTTCGAGGCCGATGCCGATATCTCTGAGGCCATCGATTTCTGCGAATTCTACGCGCGCGAGGCCCTGCGCTTCGCGAAAGTCGAATCGCCCGTGCAACTGCCGGGCGAGCGCGACACGCTGGCCTACATCCCGCTCGGCGTCGGCGCCGTGATTCCGCCCTGGAACTTCGCCTGCGCCATCATGGCCGGCATGACCCTCGCGTCGATCGTCAGCGGCAACACCGTCGTCCTGAAGCCGTCCAGCGATTCGCCGACGATTGCGGCGAAGTTCGTCGAACTGCTCGAAGAATGCGGCATGCCCGAAGGCGTCGTGAACTTCTGCCCCGGCGGCGGCGCGAGCTTCGGTGACGCGCTGGTGTCGCATCCGAAGATTCGCTACATCGCTTTCACCGGCTCGCGCGAAGTCGGATTGCACATCAACCAGAGCGCCGCGCGGCAGCAACCAGGCCAGCTCTGGATCAAGCGCACCATCCTCGAAATGGGCGGCAAAGACGCCATCGTCGTCGATGCCGACGCCGATATTGACTCCGCCGTCGAAGGCGTAGCCACGGCCGCTTTCGGCTTCCAGGGCCAGAAGTGCTCGGCCTGCTCGCGCGCCATCGTCGACGAGCGCATCTACGACAAGTTCCTCGAGAAACTGAAGTCCCGCGCCGAGCGCATTACCGTGGGCGATCCCACTGCAAACCCGAACATGGCTGCGGTCATCAACGAAGGTTCGATGAAAGATATTCTCCGCTACATCGAGATCGGCAAAAAAGATGGACGCCTCATCACCGGCGGCGCGCGCGACACCAGCGCTGGCGAAGGTTATTTCATTCAGCCAACCGTGATTGCCGACATCCCGGCGAAGTCGACGCTCGAGCAGGAAGAGATCTTCGGCCCGGTGCTGGTCGTAATCAAGTCGCGCAATTTCGACCATGCGTTAGAAATCGCGAACGACACCGAGTTCGGCCTGACCGGCGCCGTCTATTCCAGTTCGCGCGAGAAACTCGATCGCGCCGTGCGCGAGTTCCACGTCGGCAACCTCTACCTCAACCGCAAATGCACGGGAGCGATGGTGGGCGCGCACCCCTTCGGCGGCTTCAACATGTCGGGCACCGATTCGAAATCCGGCGGCCCAGACTATCTCTACCTGTTCACGCAAGCGAAAAGCGTCGGCGAAAAGATCGGGCAGTGACGCGAGTCGCTTTAAATTCAAAAGGCCGCCCGCAGGCGGCCTTTTGTCATTCCAGTGAAAATGGTCTAGTTGCTGATCCCCGCACTCTGCGGCGGTTGCGGCACAGCCGCCGCTGCGGTCGCCGCCGCGGCTTCGTTCAGGATGCGGTGATGAATGGTGAACAGCGCCAGTTCCAGCCGGTCCGACACGCCAATCTTGTCATAGACGTTGCGCAGATAATTCTTGATCACCTGCTCGGTCGTTCCCAACTGGGTGGCGATTTCCTTGTTCTTGTAGCCCTGCACAATCAGCGCCACGATGCGCAGCTCCTTGGCCGTCAAGCGGTCACGGACGCGCAGCCCGACCATATCATTTTCGGTCAGTTCGCTCGGCACCGCCACGTCCTGCACCCAGTTTTCGCCACGGGCGATCTTGCGCACACAGTCCACCAGCGCGGGGCTGGTAACGTTGCGATACACGACGCCGTGAGCGCCTGCCGCCATGTAGCGCTGCGCGCTCTCGCCAGTGTCGGCGAGGACGACGACGCGGGTCTTGTTCTTGTTGGCAGCCAAGAGGACGGAATTGAAATCGGAGTGGAAACCTCCGGCAATGATCAGCACCGCGGCGCGAAACTTGTCGAGCGCCATGAACATCTGCTCGGCAGTTTGCGCCTGGGCCACTATGCGCATTTCGTCTTCTACGGCCAGTACTTTGGCGATGCCAGCGCGGAAAATCGCCTGATTGTCGGCCAGAATAAGCTTCAGCATGGGTCGCACTCCCGGTTCAACTGTTGCGAACGAATTCGTAAGAATCGATTACGCAAGCGACGCCCCGGCTGTCCCCGGGTTCGGTGCTGGCGTCAGGCTCATCGGTCCGCACCACGCGGCCGCGGCAATGAATCACAACATCGTCCTTGCCCCCCGTCACTTCCGGCGGCAGGGTGATCTCAAACTCTACGGGTGAGCCGACCTCGAGCGATGCGTCGGCGCGGATGTACACACCGGCAGCACTCAGATTGCCGGTCATGCCGCTGCTCGTGTCACTCGCGGTATCTTCCTTATGTATCCTAATCGGCAATTGCAGCGGAAACCTTTTCCCGGTACGCGCTTCGGACACGACTCCTCCTCTGCTCTCGCTCTGCGCTTCAATCCAAAGGCCGAAAACCAAGCCGGAAAACCACGAAATTCCCAGCCCAAAGCCTGACGAGCAGCTATCGGCGTTATATCACGGAAAATACCCTAGAAGAAGCCCTGATTACCGAAGTAATCCCGGTAGGAACTAGATACCTCCCCGCGACCAGCCCCGGCGGACCACCCTGATATGAGCAGGAATCCCGCATTCTTGCCCGCGCACCTGCCCTAACGCCCTTCCGGCATTGTCTCAGCGACCCCGCACCGCCGCAAGTCACCCCGCCTCCCACAAAACCCACGGAGTACCGATCTACTAGTCGTGCAGCACGACATTCAGCAGCGAGCTGTGGACTTGCAGCCCGCCATTGTAGTGAATAAAACCCAATTTTCTGAACCGGTTCATGAAGAAGCTGACTCGCGAGCGGGTTGTGCCGATCATTTCCGCCAGCATCTCCTGACTGATCTTGGGAACTATACCCTCGGGTCTTCCTTCTTTGCCAAAATGAGCAAGCACTAAAAGGATTCGGGCCAGCCTCTTTTCGCTCGAATTGAAGAGCTGATCCACCAGATCTTCTTCGTAACGGATGTTCCGAGCCAACAAATAGGCCACGAACATGTCGGAAAATTCGTGTTTCCGATGAAGCGCTTCCATCATCGCTTTCTTATCGATTCGCAGAACAGTGCAATCCGTCATTGCGGTTGCAGAATCCATGCGGAGAACTTGGCCCGCAAGCGAACCTTCGCCGAAGAAATCTCCCTCACCGAATATGCCGATCGTTGCTTCCTTGCCGGTCTTCGAGACCACGGTGAGTTTTACCTTGCCCGTCTGGATATAAAACACCGCATCAGCAGCATCCCCTTGCGCAAAGATTCCTTGTTTCTTAGGGAAAAGCACAAATTTCCCGCCCTCGCCGACGCTGGCGAGGAATGCACGGGGGTCGAAATCGCGCCTCTTCTTGGCGGCTACACTTGGACTTATGGCTTTACGCTCGGTTTGGCGTGTCGGGCCGATTGGGGTTGGGCGGGCGATTCCCCTTTTGCGTGGAGAACCGTTGGGTTGGCGAGTAGGAGACATAGGCACCTCCTTCTGCCTAAACAACGACGTTTTCATTTTACCGCTTTTCCGGGGCAGTGCGAATATCCCGCATCGCCGCAATTAGCTTAACGGCTAAGCGTTTACCGGTGTCCCCGAGCCTTAAGGGTTGGCAGGGTCGCCTCCCCCGTATTCTCTGCCTGTGTTCAGAGATCACAGGCAGGTGATCAGAGATCACAGACAGAGGACCACCTCAAGTCGGAGAATATAGATGGAATTGAAAAGCCTTTGCATTATGGGAGGCACTTATGAAAAGGATCGTTTCTCTGTTTGCCGTATTGACCGCGGCTTTCGTCATCCTGGCTACCGCACAAGCGTTGGCGCAGGATAAAACGCCGGTCAAGGTGAAAAGGTCGGAGGTTGTAACTGGGGTTGTCATTGTTCACGTCCAGAAGGAAGGGAAATCTCTTGACCTGCAGTGCAACGAGGGAGCGGGCACGTGCCAAGCTCTGCAGAGCGGTAACTACCTGATGGTTGAACTTCCCAAAAACTACGGAATGTACGATTGCAAGAACGTTGAGATGTATCGAGGGGATCAAGATAAACCAGAAGCCGCCGAGAAGATTGGCGACTACTGCCTGGTTGAGAAGTGAGGGTGGGTGTAGAGGCTGGAGCGTCCAGATCTGGGTGATCCCGGTCACAACATTTTGCAGCCTGGCCCGTCAGATTGCGGAGTAGTGCACCAGGTCGATACGGGGGATTTTCAATCACTAGCTTAAGCTTCAGAGAGAGGCCGCCCGGAACCTAGCCAAAGGGCGGCCTGTGTGCTGCTTAATCATCCCCTAAGAAGAGAATTCACTTTGACCATATTCCGCATCCCTTAGGATGTCTGGTCAATTTTGCACAAACCGGATTTCAATCGACACGGAATAAGGGGAGAAGCAATGAACTACGTCAATCTTGGCAAGACCGGGCTTAAAGTTTCCCGCATCTGTCTCGGCTGTATGAGCTATGGAGCGCCCGCCACCGGTAAACTCAAACCTGGCAGCCATGCCTGGGCTCTGAACGAAGAACAGAGCAAGCCCTTCTTTCGTCAGGCGCTTGATCTCGGGATCAACTTCTTTGACACGGCCAATGTCTACTCAGGCGGCGCCAGCGAGGAAGTCCTTGGGCGGTTCTTGAAGGCCAATATCCGCCGCGAAGCGGTCGTCATCGCCACCAAGGTCCACGGCGTCATGCGCGACGAGCCGAGCGGTCACGGCCTCTCCCGCAAAGCCATCTTTTACGAACTCGATCAAAGCCTCCGCCGTCTGCAGACCGACTATGTCGACCTTTACCAGATTCACCGCTGGGATTACGAAACACCGATCGAAGAAACTCTGGAAGCGCTGCACGATGTGGTGAAATCCGGCAAGGTGCGTTATATCGGCGCCTCGTCCATGCACGCGTGGCAATTCACCAAAGCTCTCTATCTCGCCGACCTTCACGGCTGGACCCGTTTCGTTTCCATGCAGAATCATTACAACCTGCTTTATCGCGAGGAAGAGCGCGAGATGATTCCCCTTTGCCAGTCCGAAGGTATCGGCGTCATTCCCTGGAGCCCTCTGGCGCGTGGCCGCCTGGCTCGTCCGTGGCAAAGCGAACCCACCAAACGTTACGAAACGGACCAGTTCGGCAAGAGCATGTACTCGCAGACCGAAGAAGCTGACCGTAAAGTTGTGGACCGCCTGGGTCAGGTCGCAGAACAGCGTGGCGTTGCCCGCGCGCAGATCGCTCTCGCCTGGTTGCTCAGCAAGCCGGTCATCACCTCACCCATTGTTGGCGCAACCAAGTCGCATCATCTTCAGGACGCCATAGCAGCGCTCTCGCTCCGCCTGACACCGGAAGAAGTTGCGTCTCTCGAGGAGCCGTATGCGCCGCATCCCGTCCTGGGCTTCAGTTGAGTCGAGGTCCGAATTCGCTGGTGGAAGAAGAGGCATTTGAAGGTTGCCGGGTCCCTCCTCTTTGTCTGCGTCACGAGCTACGGTGATGATGATCACTGCGCGCCGGTCGCGCAGCGAATACGTTTGGTTTGAGATCGCTACGCTAGACCTTCCGCCTAACACGAATTCTTCGTGCAAGGATAAGGAGGCATGTTATGCTGCTGTTCCTGTTGTTGCTCTTCCTGGTCGGGACTTGCCTGCTCCTGCTGCTGCCAGCCCTTTGGGCGGAACAGATTTACCACACGTATCGCGAAGGGCGGACGGTGAACTGTCCGGAGACGCATGCGCCGGTGTCAGTGCGGTTCAACGCCTTGCGGGCAGCCTGGAGCGGCCTGTCCGGCCCTCCGAAACTGCGACTGACCGATTGCATGCGCTGGCCGGAGCGCGCCGATTGCGGGCAGGAGTGCATTCCGGATGCGGTACTGGCCAAGCCTGCCTCTTTTGTGGACCACGTTCCGTGGCGAACGAGAAGGGTCGTGCACTTGCCCGTGCTGCTGGCAGGGGCGGCGGCGTGGGTGCTGGGCATGGCTTGGCACTCCCAATACTTGTTCCGTCCGCGATGGGCGATGGCGCTCGGATTGAGCGATCCACAGACCCTAGCGTTGGCAAGAACGATGGCGCCGCATCTGCTGAGCATGGGTGCGTGCGTATTGTTCGCGTACGGCGTTGCGGGACTGCTGCGCTGGCTGGGTTCGCGTACCTTGGCGCACGGCATCGAAGTGGCAGCGGCGCTTTGGTTGGCGATCGGCGCAGCACTGATGGCGGTGACCTGGTCGCATGTGGCGCCCGAGTTACTGTGGATTGAGGGCGGATACACGCTTCTAGGGGCGTTGTTAATCGGCGCGATCGTAGGCGGGGTGCCGCGCTGGGTGATTTTGGGAGATCCAGGAGAGCGTGACGGGAGAAGTCGGGAATGATGGCACAGAGGCGGTGAATGTTAGGTGGGAGTCCTTCGACTGCGCTCAGGGCACGCTCTTTCCACATCCCGCGAAAACCCCCACGAAGTGTAGTTCCTCGATCCCTTATACCGCGTGCCAGTGGGCATATCTTCTAGGGCGCATTCGAGAGCCACGTCCGGTCACGATGATGGGTGATCTGAATCACTGACGTGAGTGTGCCGGTTGGACCATAACTACTCCCACGTCTGTAACCGTGGCTCACCGCCAGAACCCGGCGGCTTCCGTTTGCTGACGCACATCGAGAATGTCGAGAGGTGAATTGTGGAAGTTCCCCTCACCGCCGCCCGGAAAGATGCGCCAGCCTTGGGCTGTCATCCCGGCAACTGCCATTACCTCGAGGGGAATCTGCACGTGCGCACCGATGCCATCAACCTGATGGCGGATTTCGGATTGGAGCCGGAGCATTTCCGGCTGGAGTGGGTCCCGGTTTCCGAAGGCCCGCGCTTTGCCCAAGTGGTCACAGAGATGGAGCAAGTAAGGAAGCTCAGTCCAAGCCCGTATCGAACGCAGTAATAACAGATCGTTGGGGACGAGAACGAAGCACTACTAATTCAACTCCGGTAGGAGGTGCAGCATGGCAGCTCGACTTGCCGAAGAATGGTTCGCCATATGCGGAGGTTGCGAGGTCACGATCCTCGATATCGGTGAACCGCTCCTCGACGTACTCAAACAAGTAGAAATCGTGCACATGCCGGTCCTGATGGACCACAAACTCTTTGGTCAGACCGGCGAAGGTACAGAGATGGAAATCCCCGCAGCGGATGTCGGGCTTATATCGGGAGGAATCCGCAGCGACGAACACAAGAAACTGGCGCAGGAGATGCGTAAGAAGTGCAAGATCCTGATCTCTCTAGGTTCTTGTGCCTGCTTTGGCGGTGTGCCGGCGCTGGCGAATCAGTACAGCACAGAAGAAATGTTGGAGAAGGTCTATCGTGACAGCGTGACCACCGAGAAGAACGGCTTACCCCACGAGCAGATTCCCGCTCTGACCGACCGGGTCTACGCGCTCCACGAAGTTGTCAAGGTGGATGCCTATCTGCCCGGGTGTCCAACCACGCCAGACATGGTGGCCGGAGCGCTGCTCGCTCTTCTTGAAGGCAAGCCCCTGCCCGCGCTGGCGTCGAAGAGCGTTTGCGACGAGTGTCCCACCAAGCGTGAAAAGAAGGCGGCGGTCTCCACCCTGAAAGGCCACCTGGATCCGCCGGAATTCAAGTTTGGAGCGCCCCTGAGCGAAATGCGCTGCCTGATGGAGCAGGGCATCCTCTGCCTGGGGCCGGCGACGCGTGCCGGCTGCGGCGGCAAAGACGGCAACCCGCGCTGCATCCGCGCCTACATGCCCTGCGAGGGCTGCTTTGGCCCGCTGTCGGACAAAGCCAATCCCATGGTGGACATGATGGGGGCGCTTTCTTCCGTCGGACTCGATCCCAAGCAGATTCCGGATCGGGCCGCAACCTTCAACCGTTTTGCTGGCGCTGGCCGTCTGCGGCCGATGCCCAAGAGGTGATCCATGGCAAAGACACTGGTCATTCAACCTGTCACCCGCATCGAGGGCCACGCCAAGGTGACCATTCAGCTCAACGATGCTGGCAACGTCGACACCGCCCGAGTGAACGTAATTGAACTTCGCGGCTTCGAGAAATTCTGCCTCGGACGCCCGGTAGAAGACCTCCCCCGCATCACGCCGCGCATTTGCGGTGTGTGCCCGTGGTCGCATCACCTGGCCTCGGCCAAGGCTTGCGATGCCGTCTTTGGAGTCGAGCCGCCCCCGGCGGGAAAGAAGCTGCGTGAGTTGTGCAACAGCATCGCCTACATGGAAGAGCACATCTTGCACTTCTACTTCCTTGCGGGAGCCGATTTCCTGCTCGGTCCCGATGCCGACTATTCCATCCGCAATGTCATCGGCGTGCTCCAGGCAGCCCCCGACATTGCCAGAAAAGTGGTCAAGGTACGCCACATGTGCGCCCATATGCTGGAGGTCCTGGCGGGCAAGGCGATCCATCCCCAGGCCGCCGTTCCAGGGGGGTTCAGCAAGCCACTCGCTCCGGCCGAGCGCGACCAGTTGCGCAAGAATGCCGATGAGGCACTCGAACTCGCCAAGTTCTCCATTGCTTTTGCCAAGGAGAACGTCTTCCCCAAGTACCTCGAAGTGGTGAAGTCGCTGGGAGTGATCACGACCGGCTTCCTCGGCACTGTCAAGGAGAACGGCGCGCTCAACCTCTACGACGGAAAGCTTCGCCTGATGACGTCAAAGGGCGCATACCAGGACTTTCCGTATGATCGCTATACCGAGTTCCTCTCCGAGCATATTGAATCGTGGAGCTACTTGAAGTTCCCCTACGCCAAACAGTGGGGCGAGGGTTTCTCCATGGATGTCGAAAATCCCAAGGGCGTATATCGTGCCAACACGCTGGCGCGCATCAACGTCTGCGAGTTTATCGACACGCCGCTGGCGCAAGCCGAACTGGAGGAGTTTCGCGCAAAGTTCGGGCGGCCCGCACAGCTCACGCTGCTCTATCACTGGGCACGGCTGATCGAACTGCTCTACAACGCCGAAAACGCTATCCGCTTGCTGGACGATCCCGAAATTACCAGCACGGAAACCCGGGTGAAGGTTACGCCGCGCGCAGCGCGAGGCGTAGGATGCACCGAAGCGCCGCGCGGCACGCTCATCCACGACTACACCACCGATGCCAACGGCCTGGTCACCAACGTCAACCTGATCGTCGGCACCACCCACAACAACGCTCCCATCAATATGTCGGTCACACAAGCCGCCAAGAGTTTGATTAAGGACGGCAAGTACGACCAGGGAGTGCTGAACACAGTGGAAATGTCGATCCGCGCCTACGATCCATGCTTCTCCTGCGCGACCCACCGCCTGGACGGGAAGCTTTCGGTCAAGCTGGATATTTTCGACGCGGACGGCAAATTGCTAGGCTCGCTCGCCAACTGAAGGCCAGCGAGCAGGAGGAAGCATGCGGGAGATCGATCAACGCATCGATCAATACTCTGAATCCGATCTCCCCGACTTCTGCCGGAAGCCGACCGTGGTGCTCGGCATCGGGAATATTCTATTTGGAGATGACGGCTTCGGGTGCGCGGTAGTCGACTATGTCGAGGCACACTACCCAGTACCCGAAGCCGTCTGCTTGCTCGACGCCGGCACCGGCGTGCGCAAGCTGTTATTCACTCTCTGCCTGAGCCCCGCGCGTCCCGAGCGCTTGCTCATCCTCGACGCGATCGATGCCGGACGCAGTCCCGGCGAGATATTCGAGATCGATCCCGCCGAAATCCCCCCAGTCAAACTCGACGATTTCTCCATGCACCAGTTGCCCACCTCCAACCTGCTGCGCGAGCTGCAAGAAACCTGCGGGGTCGAGGTGCGTGTGCTGGCTTGCCAAACCGGGCCGCTGCCGGAAGAGATCTCCCAGGGTTTGTCGAAAGCAGTCAGCGGCGCCGTGCCGCAAGCGGCAGAGTGGCTGGTCCGCAACTATTTCCCCTGCACCGCCGCGCCGCAAGCTGACCTGTGCCCAAGCGCGTAATTCAAATTGGACACCTGCTGGCGTCTCTCTTCGTCACTTTGTATGCCGAGTGTGTTTCAGGTCACCCAGAAGTGTGCGAGGCGTCACTGCGCAGCGCCCACCTTGGCACTCATTATCAACAAACGTTTTCGCACGACCTTGTGGACAGGCTGGTGGCTCGTGAGTCCGAATCTCGCAATGATCAGCGATGGAAAGAAGTTCATGTGGGATGGGCAGCTCTACGACACCAGAGAAGAGGCATCCCGCACAGGGGAATCATATCGGAACGATGACTTTGAGGTTCAGATGGTGGAAGAAGGCGGGAAGTTCCTGGTCTATACCAGGAGGACCATCAAGCAAGTCGTAGTCACTGCGCAATAGCGGCACTCTCGGCAGAGGTGGCAAATGGCAGTAGGCATATTGCCGGTTCAAAGCGATCCGACACTGCTGGCCGACATTCGGCGGTATGGAAAGTTCGACCCCACCGGCTGCTATCAGTGCGGAAGCTGCACCATCTCCTGTGATCTGGTCTCGGACTTCGCCAGCTTCCCCCGAACAAGCATCCGCTACTCTCTTCTGGGGCTGAGAGCCCCGCTCCTCGCAAACCTCGAACCCTGGATCTGCCACGACTGCGGCGATTGCTCCACCACCTGCCCGCGCCAGGCGGAGCCGAGGATTTCCATGGCCACGCTGCGGCGCTTCCTCAGCGGCCAGTATGAACGGACGGGCATGGCGTCCAAGCTCCTCACCTCCCGGGCTTGGTACTTTGGCTCGCTGGCCTCCGCTGCCGTGGCCGTCGTGCTGCTGATCCTATGCTTTCACCTGTGGTATGTGGGACTGCCCTTATCCGGCCTGACTACGCCGCTCGGGTTGGAGCACATGTTCCCCATCATGACGTATTACACGCTCACCGTGATGCTCTTTCCCCTGCTTCTCCTGCTGTCCCGCGTCTTCCGCATCTGGCGGCTCACCATGAGCCGGCAACAGCCGCCCATCCCGTTCTCTGTCTATGCCAAGGAGGCGTGGATGTACGTGTACCAGTCGGTGACTCACTCGCTGATGAGGAAGTGTCCGGAAAGAGGACGGTGGCTGGGGCATTGGATCCTCGCCCTGGGCACGGTCATGATGCTGACCATCAAGGTCTTCGCTCTACGGTGGTTTCAAACCGACAACATTTATCCCTGGTACAACCCGCAGCGCTGGCTGGGATACCTCGCCGCTGCCTTCATCTTCTACGGCGTCGTCGATATCCTCATAGGACGGGTGCAGGCGAAGAAAGAAATCTACAAGGAAACGCGGCCGGAGGATATGGTCTTCCCCATCCTGCTTTTGCTGACGGCGGGCAGCGGATTGGCCGTAAACATCTTCAGGTATTCAGGCTTGGCGTTCGCTGCTCACTGCACCTATGCCCTGCACGTGATCATCGCCACGCCGATGCTGGTGGTAGAGATGCCGTTCGGCAAGGCGGCACACATGATCTATCGTCCGCTGGCCTTGTACTTCCAGGCGGTCAAGGAGCGGGCCGC
>JBEKYF010000060.1:0-24460 GCA_049511255.1 Terriglobales bacterium
GCAGTGCCATCCGCGTGCTTCGCCAGCACCGCGTAGGCGTAGACGCTGATGCTGCCTTCGGCATCCAGTTGCATAAGCGCCTTTTTCCCTTCGTACGCTTTGGTTTCATTGTCGAAAACTACTACCAGCATTCTGTCCATGATGTTTCTCTCCTTTTGATTTGGTCATTCTTCTTTCTAAGCCTATGAATGCAACGCAAGCGCCATTGGTAAGTCCTTCAAAACATTCGGACTCGTGCATCACAGAGTCGCAACCTCTTCGCGAATTCGCGAAGTTCGTGAAAATAACTTGGTGGATGCGGAGAGAAACGGCCCTAAGCTACGCGGTCTTGAAGCTGCCCTAGCATTCAAGTGTCTGCGAGAACCACACCCGCAGGACCTTCCGGGGCTGGATTTCGCCAAAAGACACACTTCTCGGGTATGGCATCCCAACTGCATTCAAGCAAGGTGTAAATGCAAACGAAGCAGAAGTAACCTGGGAGTCGAAGAAGATTGTGCAGAAAGCAAAGGCAGACTTGAATACAACGAAGAAGGAACCAGGTGCAGCAGGGTCAGGTCATCGGCGCCCCAAAACCAGGGATCAGACGGTGCGCCAAGAAGCAACCGGAAAAGATTGGTTCTGCTTTGCAAGCCTTGTGATGTCTGCCGTGATTGCGGAAAACTGTTGCGTATGATCCTTGTTGAAGGCGGCAATTGTGATTAGGCTTCACTGCGGACAATGGGGAATAGAGTTTATTGTCGCAGTCTGGCGAGGATGGCTTTTATCGGCCACACTGGTGATGGGCTGCATGGTCCAAGCCCAGGAATCCTCGCCTGCTCAACAAGCCTCTTCCGCCCTAACTCCCCTTTCCCAGGAGCAGATCCAGGAAAGCGGGGCAGGGTCATGCGTAGAGCCGCCGCCGCTGGTGCGCTGGCAGGATTATCACGGAAAGTTTCAAAAGATCGCCGGAACCTTTGCTCGAAGGTTGGAACGCAAATCTGTACATGCACGCCACTATAAGCCGGGGGCCATTTTGTGCACACTCGAACCAAAGGACAAATTCATTCTCTTTGTCCACGACACGGTTGATCCGGTTACGTTCATCAATGTCGCGTACAACGCGGGGATTGGCCAGGCGGAAAACAGCGATCCCACTTTTGGGCAGGGCGCATCGGGTTATGGCAAGCGCTTCGGCGCCGGGTTCGCCGATCAGTCATCATCCCAGTTTTTTAAAGATTTTGCATACCCCACGATATTTTCGGAAGACCCTCGTTACTATCGTCTTGCTGAAGGAGGGAGGGGGAAGCGTCTGGTCCATGCAGCAGTCCACGTGTTCATTGCGCACCGGGAGGATGGCACGCATGTGTTCAATTTCTCCGAATGGCTCGGAACGTCAAGCGCTGTCGCGCTGAGCAATGTCTACCATCCAGACAACAAGCGTGGATTCTCTCCGGCAGCCCAGCAGGTTGGCTACTCAATGCTCGCTGACTCCGGTTTCGATATATTACGCGAGTTTTGGCCCGAGATTGCCCGGAAACTCAAATTGCCCTTCCGCGGTCAGCACGAACTATCAAGCCAAGGCTCAGATTCTCCGCACAAGTAAGCATTCACTCGGTTGTGGGCGGCCCCTTCGGCGTGGCGCGGTCTTCCCTTATGGCGATATGGTCAGAACGACGCCTCAGGCCGAAAACAAATCGCTCCGCGAAACATGTAGTTTACGCATTTTTGAATTTAAGGTCGTACGTTTGATCCCAAGCTTTCCTGCGGCACTGGCAATGACGCCATTGGCTTCGCGGAGCGCGCGGAGAATGAGCTCCCTTTCTGAGGCTTCGAAGGTTTGGACCTTAGTACTGGGGATTGCGAGCGTTCCCCGTCTTAGTTCAGTGAGGGGCACGTTCAGAACTGGTCCCTGGGAGAGAATCAGGGCCCGCTCAATGACGTTCTCCAACTCGCGGACGTTACCCGGCCAATGCCAGCAAGCTAGGGCGTGCATCGTCTCTGCCGGAACTCTCTCAATTCGCTTGCCCATTCGCTTCGCGTGCTTGTTCACGAAGAAATTGACCAGCAAAGGAATATCCGTAACCCGTTCCCGTAATGGAGGCACACGGATGGGGAAGATATTGAGCCGGTAAAACAGGTCCTGGCGAAACTCCCGTTGAGCGACCATCTGATCCAGGTCGCGATTCGTCGCGACCACCAGCCGTGCGTCCACCCGGATGGTGCGTATGCCGCCCAGTCGTTCAAATTCCTGCTCCTGGAGAACGCGCAACAGCTTGGGTTGCAGTTCCAGTGGAATATCGCCAACTTCATCCAGAAAGAGGGTTCCCTTGTTTGCGAGTTCGACTCGCCCAATCTTCTGCGCGATGGCGCCGGTAAACGCTCCTTTTTCGTGACCGAAGAGTTCGCTTTCCAATAACCCAGTAGGAATTGCCGCACAATTTAGCTTCACGAGCGCGCGGTCGCGACGATTGCTGAGGTGATGAATAGCACGGGCAATCAGTTCTTTTCCGGTTCCCGTTTCCCCTAGAATCAGGACTGTCGAATCGGTGCGAGCTACGGTCTCCACTTGCTGAAGTACGCGCCTCAGCGTGGGGCTCTCCCCCACGATATCTTCAAAATTGTGCTCTGTTCGAATCTCATCTTCCAGGTAGAACTTCTCCTCCGCCAGCTTGTCCTTTAATTCGGCGATCTCGCGATAGGCCAAGGCGTTCTCGATGGCGATCGCTACCTGCCCCGCCGCTCGCGACAGGAAATCAACGTCTTCCGGACGGAATGCGTTCTCGACCCGGCTGCCGAGCGTCAGAACCCCGAGCGTCCGGTTTCGGCTGATCAGGGGCAGGACGCAGATAAACTTCAGGCCCTCTGCACGAGACGAGGGAGCCGCCACAGGAGCCGACTGCTCATTCATGACATCCACTACGAGGGGCTTGCCAGTCTTGAATACCCTGCCTATCGCGGACCCCTCGACCGGTTGCAGCCAATCCTCCCTCGCGATTCCTTTGCTTTCCGGGAAGTCCAAAGCAAGTTGGCGCAATTGGCACTGCTCCGAATCCGGCAGCCACACCGCGACGTAGTCGCAGTGCATGACTTGCCGGATGTTTGCCGAGACCGCGCGCAGCAGATCGCGCAGCTCCAAATTGGACACCAGGGTGTTCGTCATTTCCAGAAGCAGCTTCAGCCGGTCGCTTTCGCGTTGCAGTTCCGCTCTAGCGCTCGACGACTCGAGGGAGTTGAATGAGTGGTCCGGTATCGGCAAAGAGCTCATGCGTTAGCCTCCCGAAGTTCAGTGTCGCCATCGCCGCATCTGCCAATCGCGTTGGCCTGCCACCTTAGCCGCTCGATCCTTCCGTTCTCTACTTGTCTAGGCAACACGTGCTCGTTCTTCCTGAACCTATGGAAGCAATGCCAGCGCCATTGGTAAGTTCTTCAAAACGCTCAGGCTCGAAGACTCCAGAATCGCAATCTCTTCGCGAATTCGCGGAGTTCGTGAAATATCGTGCATTCCGACAGAAGCGCTCTTCAACTAGGCGGTCTTGAAGCTATATTTATTGATATTCATCGATCGGATCTTCGATTCCAAAGTGGAGGGCGGAATACCCAATTTGATTGCCGCACCCGACGGTCCCGACACCCGGCCTCTGGCTTCGGCCAAGGCAGCGCCAATCATTCTTCGATCTTCCATCGCAGACCTTTTTATGAGCGACTGGGTTGCCGGTTCGCTGTGGAAGGACTCCCGCGAGAGCCAACTCTTCTTGACGGAGAGGTTCCCCTTTTCATAGACGACCACAGAGCGTTCCATAATATTTTGCAATTCACGAATGTTTCCTGGCCATGGATATCGAGTCAGCGCCTGCATGGTCTCCGAAGAAATCGACTCAATTCTCTTGTTCATCCGCTTGGCGAATTGCTGGACGAAATGCCGTACCAACAGAGGAATGTCTTCTGGGCGTTCGCGCAGAGGAGGAATGGAAATTGGGAAAACATTCAGGCGGTAGTAAAGGTCACTGCGGAATTGTTTCTCCAGGATCATCTCTTCCAGGTTGCGATGGGTCGCAGCCACAACCCGAACGTTGACTTCCTTCGTCCGCGTACTGCCCAACCGCTCGAATTCTCGCTCCTGCAAGACGCGGAGAAGTTTGGGTTGCAGCTCAAGCGGGATATCTCCGATTTCATCCAGAAACAGCGAACCCTGGTCAGCCAGCTCAAGCCGGCCGATCTTTTGAGTGATCGCACCGGTGAAGGCGCCGCGCTCATGGCCAAAAAGTTCGCTTTCGAGCAGACCGGTGGGAATGGCAGCGCAGCTGAGCTTCACAAAGTTCCGGTCTTTCCGGCGGCTGCGCTCGTGTATCGCGCGGGCGATGAGTTCCTTGCCGGTGCCCGTTTCTCCCAACAGGAGTACGGTCGAATCGGTTCCCGCCACCATTTCGACCAGTTGCAGTACCTCCCGGAGGGCTGGACTCTGCCCAACGATCCCCGCGAAGTCGGCCCCTGGACGGATTTCTTCCGATCCATAGAGTTCCATGTTCCTGCTGACCGTGCTCAAAGCAACACTCGCAAACTTTCCGTCGCGTATGTCAAGATCCGAAATATCAGTCAAATTCATGGCGATTCCCCACAACAGTGAATTTTGCTCGACAAAATCTGTTTCCCTTTAACCCAGGTCGCTCTGTTTCTCTCTGGCGCGCGCAATCCACTCACGGATGTATGCTGGGCAATTCTTGAGCCGGATACTGTCCGCTTCACAGCGATCGAGAAACTTGACGACGTCCCGATCGACGAGGGTTATGTTTTCTAAATCCAAAATGATGGGGCGACGTTGCTCTTCTGATTCTAAGAGCGTTTCCAACTCGGCTACATTTTCGGCGGCCATCCGACCGCTGAGCGCAAATACCAACTCTCCGTTCGCTACTCTATTGATCTTCAGCATGCCATCTCTCGGAGCGACTTTCTCCTCTGGCAATGCAATCGCAACTCCAATTGTAAGCTATTGAATATATTTGACTTAACGAATAGATAAGTGACGAAATTTCGCCAATTGTCGGAATCCTGTACAACATAGTTCCGGGGATCTTTGAGATTCGGTGGAGCGGCTAGTTGTTCTTAGAAGAAGCTGCGGATTTGAAGTAGTTTTTGTTGATCTTCAGCGACCTAATCTTCGACTCCAGTGTAGATCGTGGCATACCCAGCCTGGCAGCCGCGCCTGACGGTCCGAACACGCGTCCTCCGCATTCGCGCAAGGCAGCCTCAATCATTTCCTTCTCTTGAGCAGCAAGCTTTTCAGTCAGATCAAGCGAGTTCCGCGGCTCAGTTGCATGGGGCTGTCGAGAAAGCCAGCTCTCATCCACCGAGAAAGTTTCTGTTTCGCACACGATTACAGATCGTTCAATCACGTTCTGCAATTCGCGAATGTTACCTGGCCAGGGGTACGACTGAAGCAAGTCCAGGCTCTTTTTGTTTACCCCACGTATCCTCTTTTTTCCTGCTTGTCTTGCGTAGCGATCGATGAAGTACTCGACCAGCAGGGGAATGTCTTCCCTTCGTTCCCGCAGAGGAGGAATTTCAATCGGAAAAACATTGAGCCTGTAAAGGAGATCGCTACGAAAGATGCCCGCTTCGGTGGCAGCCTGCAAGTCACGGTTGGTGGCCGCGATTACCCGAACATTTGCTTGGATGGATCGAGTTCCGCCCACGCGTTCAAATTCGTGTTCTTGCAGAACACGCAAGAGAGCGATCTGGGTCTCAGCCGGAAGGTCTCCGACTTCATCGAGGAAGATCGTGCCGCCTTCGGCTAATTCAAAGCGGCCCACATGCCGCTGAATCGCCCCCGTAAAGGCGCCCTTTTCATGACCAAACAATTCCGAGGCGATCAAATCGCGCGGGATGGCAGCACAGTTCACGGCCACAAATGCGCGAGACGAGCGATGAGACCGCCTGTGGATGGCGCGGGCGACAAGTTCTTTGCCGGTCCCGGTTTCGCCGGTAATCAAAACGGTGGAGTCAGTAGGAGCGACTTTGGATATACGAGAAATTACGGTTTGCAGGCCAGCGGAAGTTCCGACGATTTCTTCGAACATCGATGTCTTGTCGATTTCTTCGCGCAGAGCAACGTTCTCATGCTGAAGCCTTTCTTCCGCTTGTTTACGATCCTCGATATCTGTACCCGCCACATACCATCGAAGCACGCGGTCGCGTTCATCTCTAAGAGGGTTGAAGCGGTAAAGAAACCAGACATATCTAGCGTCATTTCTCAGTAAACGCGCTTCGGTTTGGTGCGGAGAGCCACTGGACAGTTTGTCTTTGAGCTCATTCATCACCCGCTCTCGATCATCGGGATGGAAAAGGGTAACCGGCAGCTCGTCCATTTGCCATTGGGAAAACGGACGCCCACGCCAATCATCCAGCGTGTCGCCGTGAAATTTAACCGCCATTTCATTCGAATAAACGAGGCTGCCCTCAGCCGTTAACACGTGGACGTGCTGTGGTGTGAGGTCCAGCATCTGCCGTAACTCCATTTCGTCCTGCCGAAGCCTTGCTTCCGCTTGCTTGCGATCGTCAATATCGATACTCGATCCATACCACTTAACAATCTTCCCGTGTTCGTCGCGCTCAGCGATTGTGTGGTGGAGCATCCAGCGATACTCTCCGTCTGCCCGCCGCACGCGCGCCTCATACAGGGCGGGTTCCCCACTGGCTATGGACGCGCGCCACTTGTTCACCATTCCTTCGACGTCTTCAGCATGAATTGCAGCCGCCCATTTCCAGCCCTGCAGATCCTCTAACGAGAGGCCCGCGTACCTCAGCCAAGTTCGATTGAAGAAATCAAGGTAGCCATCAGGCCGAGCGGTGTGGATCAGTGTGGGAGTTGTGTCCAGGACCAGACGGGGGCGATCTTCGGCCTGCTTTGCTGCGGTGATGTCCATCACGGCCCCAACGAACTCGATGGCGCCTGATGAATCCCGCAGCGCATCAGCTACGATGTGCAGGTGCTTGACTCTCCCGTCCGGCATCAGCAAGCGATGCTCATAATCAAAACCCGCGCTGTCGTTGGAAGCACGATCAAGAGTCTGCCGCACGAGAGCTCGATCATCGGGATGAACTCGCTGCAGCACCAGTTCCAAACTCGGCTTATCCGCACGATCGTATTCAAAGATTCGGAAAGTCTCGTCGGACCAGGAGATTTCCCCCGCCGGAACACTCCAGCCGAAGCTGCCGGTGTGGCTTAATCGCTGCGCCTCAGTTAAGTACGCCTCACTTCGCTGCAGCTCTGAACGGAGATGCTCCAGTTCCACGAGACGCCGTCTGAGACTGGGGTAATGAGTCTTGCGGACGGAACTGTCGCCCAACCCCAAAACTTTTCGGCGCAGCTCTTCCGAGTTGTCAGAGGGATTCTTCGTATATGACCTCAATGTCCCGCTGATTTACCTGCCTTGGATTGGTGACCACACAGGCATCATCCAGCGCGGCCTCAGCGAGTTCATGCACTTCGGTGCGATGGACCCCACTCCGCGACAAGGTGTCACCGAGGCCTACCGCATCCCGTAGCCGCCGAATCTCAGCCAGGAGCCGCTTGCGAATTTCACCCGAGGGAATGCCACTGGCTTCGATGCCCATAGCAGTTGCCGCATCCCGGTAACGTTGCTCGGCGTGGCCGTAGTTAAAATCAACCACACCATCCAAGAGCATGGCGTTGCATTGGCCGTGCGGAAGATCCAGCAGGCCGCCAAGGCTATGCGACATCGCGTGAACCGCACCCAGGCTGGCGTTCGAGAAGGCCAAACCGGCTTCCAGGCTCCCGAGCATCATGTTCGTGCGGTAGTCAAGATTGTTCGGCTCGGCGATCGATTTCTGGAGATTGGAGCTGATCAGCCGCATTGCTTGCAACGCATGATTATCCGTTAGCGGCGAGCGTCCGAGCGACACATACGCCTCCAGCGCGTGTATCAGCGCGTCCATTCCCGTGCAGGCGGTAAGGAACGCGTCCATGGTGGTTAACGTCGCGGGGTCGATCAGGGAGATATCGGGGACCACCGCCTTACTGATGATCAGGAGTTTGCGCTTGATCTTGCGGTCCGCGATCACTGCGAATTGCGAGATATCGGCAGATGTCCCTGCCGTTGTGGGAATGCATATGGTCGGTGGCATCGGCGCGCCCACGTTGTCAACACCCACAAGAGCCCGGAGGCCGCCTGGATTTGCCGAAAGCAGGCCGATGCACTTTGCGCAATCGATGGCGCTGCCGCCGCCCACCGCAATGATGACATCGCAGCCTTGTTCGGCATACACCGTTGCCCCGGCGGTCACTTCATCGAAGCGCGGATTGGGGGTGACCTGAGTGAATAGCGTGGATTCGAGACCAGCAGCCTCGACGCTTGCAAGGACTTGTTGCGCCCAGCCGGCAGCGAGAACGCCGGGATCGGAAACGACTAGCGCTTTGCTGCCGCCGAGGTTGCGTCCATACTGCCCGGCCAAGTGTAAGCTGCCAACGCCGAAGACGACTTCCGGCGCCAAGAATTTCCGCAATTCAGTTTCGCCCGAATGCATCATGCCTCACCGGGGGAGAGAACAAGCTGGTGTGCTTGAACTTTCACGCCAGATTATCGCACCAAGATACTAGCTGTGGAAGACACTAGCCAACGGGCCCAGTTTTCAGGTATGGTGGCACCACATCCGCGGCAAAGATCCAGATGGCTACCCGGTTCGCGCGTGAAATGTCGGTCTGGGCTGCTCAAGTGATAGCTGTTAAACCGCCATCCAGTGCTTCGTCACGCATTGAGCAACTCGCAATTCTCTCCACACGTCCATTCCTGTGTTCAATATTGCTCAGATCAAGATGATCTGAGTCGCTACGGTAACGGAGGGGTAGGTAGATGACCGCCCCGATTGGAGAGGATAATTTATGAACGGATTTAAGTTCCTTGCGTTAGCTGCCATTGCTGGAATCTGCTTTATGGCAACTACTCCCAAAACAGAGGCTCAGGTAAGCATTAACATCGGAGTCGCGCCTGAATGTCCCTACGGCTACTATGACGTTGCTCCGTACGACTGCGCCCCCTACGGTTACTACGGCCCGGAGTGGTTTTCGGGTGGCGTCTTCATTGGCGCTGGCCCGTGGTTTCATGGCTCTGAAGGCTTCCGCGGCCATGTGAATAACCGCTACCATCCTGAGCATGGCTATAAAGGCCCAAGGCCAAACCGTGGCGACAAACCTGAACCGGGGAAGCGTCTCGATAAGGTTGCCCACTTCAAAGGAAACGAAGTGCGTGATGGACGCGGTCACGCAGTTGGGGGCAAACGCTAAGCGATACCTGTATCTCAATCAAGAGACCGCAATCGAGAACGCGTAAAAGGAAAAGAAAGGGCAGTTGTCCACGGATTGAAGATTGAAGAGGATACCTGCCCCTTTTTTCGCCAGAGCCCAAATCTGAGAGTTTCGATCAAGACTGACAAGCCCCGGACAGGAGCATCTTCAGCGTTTTGCGCTGTGCCGGACGCCATTTTGCCGCCTGACCGCAGCTACGCAGGTCGCGGATCGGTGAATGTGCCATGATCACAGGCTCTTATGACCGACATCACAGACCCGCCGGTCATGCGACGGCAGAATCGGAACGACCACTGAGCAAAGGAGCAAAGCCATGGCCTCCACTGCCACCCCCGTCAAGCCGGAACTGCTGCGGACGCTTCCTTCCGACGCCGCGCGCCAGATTCAATGGCGATTCGCCGACCGCTACGACCTGCAGATGCTGGTGCAGTCGGCACGATCTGTGGCCCGCGGTCCGGTGGCGCGTCTGGTGGCGAACGGCGGCCGCAATTCGCATGATTGGACGCCGGCCAAGGCCGAACTGCTAAAGGCGTTCGACGAGTTCGGGATCACGGCCGTCTTCATGGAGCCCGAGCAGGGTGGATTCATCGCGGGCCCGAAGAACCTGGCGCTGGCGCTGGTAGCGTTTGAACTCGCATGGGTGGACGGCGGGGCCGCAACCGCCAGCCTGGCCGGCTGTCTGGCCTTGGCGCCAATTCACGAGCGAGGCACGCCCGAGCAGCAAACCAAGTACATGCAGTTGGCCGCGCCGCCTCAGGCCGGGGAGGATCGCAAACCCTGGCGGGGAGCATTCTGCCTGACCGAGCCCATCCCTTACGTCGGCGTGGATACCGGCATGCTCAACGGAAAAATCCGCATCGCCGAGTGGAAAAAAGGAGAAGAGCCGGTTCTTCAGGTGGAAAAACGCGGGCGCTTCATCACCAATATCGCGTTCGCCAATTTTGTGACGGCGGCGGTCGATTCCGGCGATGATCGGATCAAGGGAAGCTGCATGGTGATCCTGGAAGAAGGCGATCCCGGCACATTCGATCGCGGCACGCCCACGCGAAAGCTCGTGCATCAGCTCTCTTCGACGGGCGATCCGATTTTCAGCCTGCGCATTCCCGCCAGCCGCATTGTTGGCGGCTACGACGTGAAAGATGGTGTTATCGTGCCGCGCTACAACCACAGCGAGGTTATTGAAGCCGTGTTCCGCCGGACGCGCGTGACCGTGGGCATCATGACTGCGGCGAAGCTGCTCTCCGCGGTCGAGCCGGTCATCCGATATCAGCGAGGGCGGTTCCGTGGCGCGGAGACGGCGACGCCAGGATCGGTGCGTTATGAACTCGGGCTGCAGGCTCGCGAAGACGCGCTGCACCGGCTGGTGGACGTCTGGGCGACCGGCGAGGCCGGCGCAGCGCTTGGATTTGCGGCGGCGCGGGCGTTTGATGAACTCGATCCGCTGGAACGCGAGGCCGACAAACTGCTGGATGCGCGGGGAGTCACCACTGCCAAAGCGCGCGCGAAGCTGCAACGCGAAGCGTCAGAACGGGCGGCTGCTCTTCTCCGCCTACCGGCCGCTGATCCCAACAGAGCGCAACTGGAATCCGATCCGCTTCTGCGTTTCGTTCTGTTGGACTCGCTGGCTGACGTCCTTTGCCCCGCAACCAAGCTGTGGAACACCGGCTGGGGCGCGCAGATGATGCGCGAAGCCGTCAGCCTGATGGGCGGATACGGCATCACAGAAGACTGCCCGGGCTTCCTCGGCAACAAGTGGATGGATGCGCAACTGGAAGCAACCTACGAGGGGCCCGAAGCTGTGCAACGGCGCCAACTTTCCGTCACCATGACCAATCCGCTCTTCCTCGCCCAGTTCCAGGCGTGGAGCAAGGAGATGCGCGGTATAGCGTCCGATCGACCCGGCACCGGCGCATGCGCGCTGGCAACGGCCATGGGAATGTGGCTGTGGACACTGGAGCGTTTGCAGCACAGCACTGATGCTGACGGTGGCCGTCTCTACCAGAGCGCGCGCCAGGGTGTTACGTTCCCACTGGCCGACGCGCTCTGCTGGTTGCTCGCGGCGCGCTGCCAGATTCTCGATGCGATCGAACTGGAGCGGCGCGGACCGAGCGATCCCGCGGTTGCAGAAGGGCTGGCTGGCCTCGTGAATTTTATGACCGACCTGTGCCACGTGCAGTCGGCGCGGGCCAGTGGAGAAGTTCCCCGCATCTGCGCGGAGTTGGTTTTTGGATACAACCGTCACCCCGCGTGGGACGAAGCGGGATACCGGGCCTGCTATCAGCAGGACGAGTTGGATTCTCTTGAGGGCATCATTCCGGGCATTGGTTCTTACGGTCTGGATGTCATTGGAAAAGATGGTTCGCATCCCAAGAAGGCTGGTCCGTGTGCGAAGTGCAATGGAGCCGAGCAGTTTCTCTCGTTGCAAACGAAGCTCGCTACCTGCCTCACGGGCTGCCGGCTATCCAAGGACCGGGCCGCCGAGGCGATTTCGAAGCTCATGATCCCGGAGGCGCTGGATTACCCTGCATGAGCGCCGATTCCTCAGAACAAGCCGCCGCGATCGAGCAACAAAAGATCGATCAGCAACAGATCGAGCGGCAGCAGATGACCGTCGACATCGCCTGCGTGGGCTTCGGTCCCGCGATGGGCGGCTTCCTGACGACCTTAAGCCGCAGTTTGCTGAATTCGGATGGCTCGGTGCGGCTGGAGAGCGCAACATCCCCCGGCCTGCCTCTGCAGGTAATTTGCTACGAGCGCGCCGACGGGCTTGGTTTCGGGGTCTCGGGCGCGGTCACGCGAGCCCGCGGGATACGCGCCAGTTTTCCCGGCGTGGATCTCACCGAGATTCCCATGTCGGCGGCCGTTAAGAAGGAGAAACTCGTTTACCTGCTCGATCCCACGCGGGCGAGCCGCCGGACGAGTCTCCGACCTCTCACGTTCAAGGCTACCGACCGCGTGCTTCGCTCCGTTGGTTTCGTGCTCGGTCTGAAGCATGATGCCTTCGAGCTACCCTTTACCCCACCGTTCATGCGGAAACATGACGGCCTCGTGCTGTCGCTTGGTCAGTTCAACCAGTGGGTTAGCGATCAAATTGCAGCGTCCGGCGTGGTGCAAATCTGGCCGGGCATGCCGGTCGCCGAGCCATTGATTGAAAGAGACACGACTGAAGGAGACGCCGTTGTTGGTGTGCGGCTCGCCGATCAGGGGACCGATCTCCAAGGCCATCCGGAAACAGGTTTCACGCCGGGCATGGATCTGCGCGCTGCACTGACGGTGGTGGGCGACGGCCCGGTAGGAGCGGTCGGCCGCAAAATCGACTCGCACATCGGAATGCCGCCGGGCCACGGCTCCCGCGAATGGGCGCTCGGCATGAAGATGGTCGTCGAACTCCGCGAAGACAGCGGGCTGGAGCCTGGCACGGTCTTGCACACTATCGGATTCCCTGAGCCGGAAATCTTCGGTTTTCTCTACGTTCATCCCGAACGGCTCGCTTCGGTTGGCATCTTTGTTCCGTCGTGGTTCCGCAGTCCGGTGCGCACGGCATATCGTTACCTGCAGCACTTTATGCTTCATCCTTATTTATGGCGTTTTCTCGAGGGTGGAACCCTGAAGTCGTGGGGAGCCAAGTCACTGCAGGAATCGGGCCGCCACGGCGAGCCATTTCTCGCGGGCAACGGCTATGCCCGCATCGGCGAGGGGTCGGGAAGCACGAACGTGCTGGCGGGATCCGGAGTGGATGAAGCCTGGACCACCGGCGTGCAACTGGCGGAAGCGGTCATCGAACTCGCGGAGCAAAAGCGCGCGTTCACTCGCGAAAACCTTGAAGCAACTTACGTGCGCCGCCGCCGGGAGAGCTGGGTCGATGACGAGTCGAAGATTGCGGCCGACTCGCGCAATGGATTCCAGCAGGGCGTCATCACTGGGATGATCGGCATGGCAGTCGCGGGCTTGACCGGCGGGCGTATCACGCCAGCCTCGCGTTCAAATCCAAAGTCCAACGGGCTGCCCTCGCTGGAGAAAGCTTACGGATCGCGAATTTCGCCGGCCGAGCTCAAGCAGATGCAGGAGGAATGCGCCGCCAAGGGCACTTCGCTGCACGATCGCATCATGGACCGTTGTGGGTGGCCGCCAATTCCAATGGATGGCAAACTGCTCATCTCACACCAGGATGCTCTGCTCATGGGCGGAGGCGTGCAGGCACCGCCCGGCTATGCGAATCACGTGAGCTTTCGTCGTCCCGAACTCTGTCGCGCCTGTGAAACCAAGTTATGTGTGGAGATGTGCTCGGGGCAGGCGATCACCCGCGGCGAGGACGGAGTGCCTGCCTTTGATCGTGAGAAGTGTGTTTACTGTGGCGCGTGCCTGTGGAATTGCGAGGCTGAGGCCGACGGCGAGCAGGGCAACATAGAATTCAGCGCCGGCGCCGGAGGACCGCACTCGGCGCTGAACTAATCAAAAGTGGAGAGCCGGGCGTCCCCGCCCGGCTGCGTAGACGCCAAAGCTGGTCTTATAGATGGTTTAGGGAAGGGCACGGCTTTCAGCCGTGCCACTACCGGCCAATAAAGATGCGGGCTTTAGCCCCTGAGGGCCGGACCGCCTGCCGGGCGGGGACGCCCGGCGCTCCACCGGTAAACGTGTATTACTGAATTGACGGGACGCGAATGACAAACGGATATCACATCGTAGTCTGTGGCAGCATAGTACCCGACCCCCTGCAAACGCTGGAGCCAGTCCCGACCCCAACCGGTCCCGCGCTGAAGAACGAAATGATGCTGCCCGCCGTTCTTGACCCCTGGGCGGCTCATGCTCTGTATGAAGCCGCCAACCTGGCATCCAAGGTCGCCGGCAGCAAGGTTTGGCTGGTGAGCGTGGGACCAAAAGCAAAACTCCAGCAAGTGATGATGACGATTGCCCAGAGAGTGAGTTTTGAACTGGTTCCGATCGATTCCAGCGCCAGCGGCTTTGCCGACGCGCACTCGACCGCCGCGCTCCTGGCGGAAACAATTCAGAGCATCGCCGGCCTCGATCGCTCGCGCTTGCTCCTGTTCGGCGGTTGGGAATCGGCTTCGCGAGGCGCAGGCGCCACCATGCAATTGGTTGGAGAGCGGCTCGAAATTCTCGACCAGTTTCAAGGCGTCGACCAACTCAGAGTTCTGGACGACGCTCTAGCCGACGGTTCGTTCGAAGTACTGGAGCGGATCGAGGGCGGGCGTCATCAGGTTTCGGTTTGCCCGGGTCCGCCGGCTCTGTTCGGCTGGGCGACCGGCAATCTGCCGGAGCCTCGCAACAATCCCCAGGTTGGAATGGCGAATATGCGCACGGTGATGCCCGCGCTGCAGCGGGCGAAGTCGGTGCCGCTGCCGTCTGGTGGATTGCACTTCCTGAGCGCGAGCCCGCCGAAACAACAGCGTCAGACGCGCATGGTCAAAGACCTGTCGGCCGAGCAGATCGCGCAAGAGATTGCGGAATGGATTGGCAAGTAACTTATAGGAATTGTCATCCCGAGCGAAGCGAGGGATCTGCAGTTTGTGGGCAATCGAAGAATACCGGAGATCAGGACCCTGATGTCGCAGAATATTTTATTCCTGGCGCATGTTTCGGAAGCCGGCAACACACTCCCCAAAATATCGTATGAAGTTCTGGGCGCTGCTTTGAAGTTGACGAAGCAGTTCGGCGCCCGCTTGACCATCGGTTTGATCGGTTCGGACGTGGCTGCCGCGGCGGAGACAATCGCAGCCACCGGAGCCGATCGAATTCTTGCGGTCGCTGGGCTTGACTTTGCCACCGCGCGCTACGCGAGCGACGCGGCGGCGGCGGAAGCGCTCTGCCGGGCAGCGCGAGCCGAATTGATTCTCGCGCCCGCAACTTCACGGTTCATGCGCGTTCTGCCGGGAGTAGCGCATCGTCTGAACGGATGTGTGGACACGCATGTCACCTCGCTCGAAGCCGTCAACGGCGAACTTTGTGCTGCGCGCTGGTACTATCGGCAGCGGATCGAGGGAGTCATTCGCCGCGACGCGCGCCCTTGGATTGTGTTGCTCGAGTCCGGCTGCGAAACGGCCTGGTCCGAACCTGCACTGACTGATAACGCACGATCTGACACTGCGTCGGCCCGGGCATCTGGCGCAGCAAAGGTCGAAGAGATTCCGGTAACACTCCCGCAAGCGGCCACAAGAACGGTCGTCAGCGGCATCCGCGCTCCGAAAAGCGACGCACAAACCATCCGGCCCGACGCCAACGTGCTATTTGTGGCGGGCGCGGGCTGGACCAAGAAGCAGGCCGACGGAAAGCCCCATGTCGATCAAGCGGAAACGCTGATTCTTGACTTCCTTCGTGCCTCGGGCGCATCCCTCGGCGGCAGCAAATCACTCGTCGATCAAACGGGAGAGAGTCAGGCGGTGCTCGGCTTCATGACCCATCTGAATCAGGTCGGCCAGACCGGATCGACGCCGCGTCATCCCAAGGGTTTGTCCACGTGTTGCCATGGCGAGGAGCCCCATGTCGTGGGCTGGCGCTTCATCAACGAGCGCCGCGCGGTGAATCTCGACCCGAACTGCGGATGGGCACGAGGAAAAGCAGACGTGCTTTACGTAGCCGATGCGTTTGAGGTGATGGCGAAATTGAACGCTCTCCTCGTCCAAAGAGGCCAAACCAGCCCCGAAGCAGCACTTCAGGGGACCTGACCTACGCTGCATGCGGCATCTTCGATGGATCGGACGCTTCCTTTGCAAGCAGAAGATCGGAGGTTCAAATCCTCACCAACTAGTAGCCAGAGCAAGTCGCGCTTAGTGCGTCTCAATTGACACCAATTCTCCTTCATGCTTCCCCACCGCCCGGTAGTTCACCGATACGACCCGGTTCTTCCAATCGCAGGAAAACTGATCTTCGCCGATCACCAGCAACGCTTTGTAATCCGAAGTATGCAGCTTGTAAGTCGTCATACCGCTCAGAATCGTGACCATCGCCTCGGGAGGCTTTGAGCAGTCGCTACTTACGATCTTGCCTTTCAGAAATTGCACCGGCCCGGTCGTCCCCGGCTTGACGGGCGTCGGTTTCGGCGCCGCATCCGCCTCTTCATCTTCCGCCGCGCCCGCTGGCGCCGCGCTTTCCCCCGCTCGCTGCGGACGCACTCCATACTTCTGCAGCGTCTCCAGATCTTCCAATTGCTGCTTCGCCGCCGCTGCCGCCGCCCGATCCGGTCCCGCCCTCAGCCGCGTAAACACTTCCCGCGCCAGATCCCACTTCTTCCCCGCAACATAAATCTGTCCCAGGTTGAACTGATACTCCACATTCCGCGGCGCCAGAGCGATCGCCTGCCGCTGCGCCTCCAGCGCCGAGTTGAATCCGCCCCCCTCCACGCGCGCCATACCCAGCATGTTATAAGCGTCGGCTAACTCCGGATACCAATCCGTTACCGCCCGCAGATCCTGCATCATGTTCGCCAGCCCCTGCATCTCTTGCCGCGTCGCCTGCGCCTTCTGATACTTCAGCGCCGAGCGGTAATACCAAATCCACGGGTCCCGCGGATTTAGTTCCGTCGCCTTCTCCAGTTCGTCGGCGGCCGCGTCAAACCGCTTCTGGCGAATATCGTCCCAGGCCAGTCCGCGACGCGCCACCTCATTATCTTTTGGATCCGCCGTCAGCTGCTGCAAATCGTGCAGCGCCTGATCGCGATGCTCCGGAACGCGCGCCATCACGTCACCAATCACCGCTCTCGCTTCCTCATCCTTAACCGGACTGACCGCCATCCCAATGTCGTCCGCGTCAAACGGCAGCGCGAAATGATCCGGCTGCTGAATGTCCACCGGATATGCAACCGGCTTCTTCGTCTGATCGAGCGCAATGCCTAATCCGCTCAGCGATTTGAAATAGGTCTTCACCGCCTCTTCCATCTGCTCCGGCGACATATCAAACGCCTGCACCATCGCCTTTTCCACTGGCACTTTCTGGTTCAGCACCAGATCGAAGTACGTCCCCGCCTCCGGCATCTTGTTCTTGTTCACCAGATAATGGACGACCATCCAGGACTGGGCATAGTACAGAGTGTTGTGCGTCCCCTCGCGCGCCCCCGAACCGTCATGCTTCATCGTGAACAAGTCCACCATCGACAGCCACACCGGCGAACTCACCAACTGCGTAAGCGACTTTGGCGTATTCGGATCTCGCCGCAGTTCATCGAAGATGTCCTCGTGCCATTCCGGCGCCAGTTCCGGATCGCCTCCGATCTCCACTTGCCTGCCGATCTGTATCGACCCAAAGTATTCCGCCAGCCCTTCGTCGAACCAGCCCTGCGCCGGAGGATAGTTGTAATTCAAAAGATAATGCGCCAGCGGATGCGCCACCGCTCGCCACGGATCGGCTTCAAATAGATTCAGGACGATATAAACCCGATCCGGCCCCGGCACATAAAATCCGCCCGCCATGCTCTGTTTCGCCGGAGCAACCATGCCATACTGCTTGTCGCTTTTGAGCGCGATGACGGTGATAGGAACCGGCATTTTCAACTTCTCTTTCAGAAGCAGTTGTCCGAAAACTGCCCGCATCTGCTCCATCCGCAAAGCAACTTCCCGCCCGCGCTTGTCGCCCGCATCCGTAAGCACCGAGAAATGCGCGGAATGTATTTCGATCCACTTGGGCTCATCCTTAGCAACTGCCAGCCGCGATAAACAACCCGCCATCAGCAAACTCAAAGCAACGGTGCTGATACTAAACCAGCGCTTCACGGCGAAGTCCTTCCCCAAAAATGCTAGCACGCCTTTGTTCGACAGTTGCAACAACGGGTGCCCACGTCTCGCGTTTTTCCAGACGTGGGCGGCCGGACAATGGAGAGATGGGCGTCCTCGCCGCCGCCTCTCACCTTGGCCCCACCCCGCCTCGCACGTTACACTCTCGCATGTGACCTCGGCCTCTTCCTCCCGTCTCGCCTGGATCGACTGGATGCGCGGCCTGGCCTGCGTCCTGATGTTCCAGACGCACTGTTATGACGCCTGGCTAGGCGGCGACGCCCGCAACACCAGTTTCCTCAAAGGATCGCAACTCCTGGGCACGCTCCCGGCCCCACTCTTTCTTTTTCTAGCCGGAATTTCCTTCGCCTTAGTCACCGACAAACTCATTCGCAAAAATCTGACCCCCGCCGAAATCACCCGCGCCATGGCCCGCCGCGGCGCCGAAATCTTCGCTTTCGGACTCCTCTTCCGACTGCAAGAGTTTCTCATCGCCTGGGGATGGGCTCCGTGGTCCGACTTACTCCGCGTGGACGTCCTAAACATCATCGGCCTCTCCATGATCCTGATGGCGTTACTCTGCGGCATCACCCTAACAGCATGGCGCTGTAGCCCGCTCGTGTGGGGACGGGCGCCCTCGCCCGTCCAAGCCGAGCGCAGCTCGGCAGCCGCCGGCGGCCACAACAGCTCTGGGTTCGCTATAGTCGCCGCCGCCATCGCCGCCGCGTCTCTAATCGCCCTGCTAACTCCACCCCTCTACACCACCTGGCGCCCAACCTGGCTGCCCTGGCCGCTGGAGTCCTACATCGACGGATGCCACAACCTCGGCGCTCCCCAACCCTGGCTCTTTTCCATCTTTCCCTGGGCCGCCTTCGCCTTCGCCGGCCTGGCCGCCGGATTCATTCTCTTCAGCGACCGAGCCCGCGCCCACACCGCCGAAACTCTCGCCCTCTTCGCCGCTGCCGGAGCCGTTGCAATCCTGGCAGCGCGCCAACTAGACCACTCTTCCATCCATCTTTATTCCACCTACGATTACTGGCACACCAGCCCGAACTTTCTAATGACGCGCATAGGTCTCCTGTTAGTGATCGCTTTCCTGACTTATGCCTGGTGCCGCTGGGGACTGGCAACTCGCGGCTTCAGCCCGCTAATCCAATTAGGCCAGACGTCCCTCCTCGTTTACTGGGTCCACCTGGAATTCGTCTACGGACGCTTCTCCCTGCTCCCCAAGCGAGCCCAAACCATCCCCACCGCCTCGCGAGGATTGCTGGAAATCTTTCTGTTCATGCTAATCCTCTCCCTGGTCCGCACAAGAATCGACTGGAAACGAATTGACTGGAAAAAGATCAACTGGAAAAAGATGACTCGCCGAGCCCAGCCCGCATAGGTATTAGGTGTCCGTGTTGGGAAGGGCGCTCTCGCGAGCCAGCCCTGCTTTTGCCGAGGCCCCGAGCTAAGCCGAGGGGAAGTCGAAGGATCCAAGCCAAGTAAGCTCGGCCCAGACCTACGATCATCCATAAGTGTCATCTACGATTTCAGGGTTTCAGAGTTTCGGTGTGACCTCGTCAGCCTGACGACGCTCCCGCCTTGTCGTCTGACCTATCGTTCCGACACGGTAGTGACAAACATGCCGATTACGCTCTCGTTCAGCACATCTATGATTTTCTTCGCTTGCTCGGGCGTGGTTCCGTTGAGCAGTTCGAAGCCAACCTGAACTCCTCTAAGTGCGGAAATGGTGTCATGGTGGGGGCGAACTTCGACTACCGTCGACCCACCCTGCCGGCCAATGCCAAAACCAACGCCTGCTCTTTCGATCTTAGTTGTCGCCATGAATTACCCCCTGCCAAGCACTCTTTTTCGCCGTCCCGTCCCATCACCCCACCCCGGCCGCCGATAACTGCACGATCGCATTTCCCATCAGCTTCAGCCCCACTGCCCAATTCTGACGCGCGCTGGCGCCGTCGTTTCCGTAGCCGCTCACATACAAGGTGCAGTAAAAACCTTCCCGGACGCCGCCCTCCTCCGCGAAATAACACCGCCGCACACACACTTCCGCCGCCGACGGAGTCTCCGGCGCCCGCCGCAGCAACTCAACCAGCTTCCTGGCAAACTGTTCGTGAGCGGACAACGATTGACGCAACGAAGACTGACGCAATGAAGATAGACGCGCATCAATATTAGAAAACACCACATCCACATAACTCGCGGACTTATGCGACCCATTGTAAACTTCTTCTTCCGCGCTCAGCTCCGTCGTCACCCAGGCATCGCACTTCGCCGTCTCCACCATGCTCCGCCCCGAGTTCATCGCCCGAAGAAATTCCCCCAGTTCGGGGAACTTTTCCGCCTCCTCGACACACGCCATCAGCTCCGGACGCCGCTTCAAGTCAATATAAGCAAGCTTGCCCGCCGGATCCTTCCAGGGAAAATCCAGCACCGGATCCTCCCGCCCCAGCTCGATTGAGAAGTCGGCATCCATCAGAACCTCATCCGTTAGAACCTGCGCAGGAAGTTCACGATCTCATGCTCCGCCCAATAACCGTCGTCATACTGATCGTCGTGATAACGACCATCGCTCGCATTCCTCACTCCAGCCGGCACTCTGAAAGGTGTCCCCACGAACCCGCAGTGCCCGCCATCGCTCGTCTCGACGAAGGTGAGGTTCGGGTTCGACGAAATCTTTCGCCGCGTCTCCGCCGTGATGCGAATGAACGGATCGTTCGCCGCGCACAAGATCAGCGCCGGCGCCGCGATCTGCTCGATCACATGCGCCGCCGAAGCGCGATCATAGTAATCGTCCACGCCCGCGAAGCCGCAATAGTAAGCCGTCACCCTGTCATCGAACTCGCGCAGGCTCCGGATGCCGCGCAGGCGGCTCACGTCGAAGTGGTCGGGAAACAGCCGCGCCTTCTGCAGCATCCGCCGATGAAGCGCCCACAAAAAATATTTTTCGTAAATTCGATTCGCCGGTTCGTGCAGCGCATCCGCTGACGTCGCCAGATCAATCGCCGGACAACATACAGCGACAGCTCGAAACTGCGGCGGCGCTTGTGATCCCCACTCCCCCGACAACTTCAGAACGATGTTGCCGCCCATCGAGAAGCCGACTAGCGCCAGGCGCGAAACGCCGTCGCGTGCGATGACCTCGCGCGCCACCACTGCCACGTCATTCGACAGCCCCGAGTGATAGAGCACCGGGGCGAGCGCGTCCGTGCCGCCACAGTTGCGCTGGTTGTAGCGGATCACATTCATCCCCGCGGCCAGCGCCTTCTCGGTGACGCCGAGCATGTACTGCGAGTCGCTCGACCCTTCAAGCCCGTGCACAATAATAATAGTCAGCGCGTACGCGCGATCCGCTTGCCAGTGGCAGTGACAAAGCACCTCGATGCCCGGCTCGACTTCGATCAGCCGCTCCTCGGGCGCAGGCAGATGAAAACGTCGCGGGATTAAAAAGCTGGCAACCGTTTGCACATGGCCGCCGCGCAACCAGCGACGTGGTGTGAAGGGACGCGTCTCCTCGGGTGTTTGCGAAGTACCCACGCTTTGATTTTAAATAGAAGACAGCAATTTTCTTCGCGGAGTTTTCTTCATGCCCATCTTCGAGTACGTCTGCAAGGAATGCCAACACGAGTTCGAGGCTCTGGTCTTCGGCAAACAGAAAGCCGAGTGCCCGAAGTGCCAGAGCAAGAAACTGGAGCCGCAGCTCTCACTGTTCGCCGTACCGGCGAAGAGCGGCGCGACAACCCAGCCGTCTTTTCCGGCGGCGCCGGCGGGACCCTGTGGGTCGTGCGGCGACGCTCGCGGGCCGGGAGCCTGCTCGCTGAGAAACCTCGACTAAGTCCTTTGTTTGCGTTCAAGAATGTTTCACGTGAAAAATAAGTGCGGTAATTTCATTTCCATAATAGCTAAATGATATAGACAGACATTAGCTATTTCCTCGACTATTTCTTCCCTGATGCAACGTAACTTCGGGAACTGTTTGGCGTGTAACTGATGTGACGTTTCGCTTTTAGGCGTTGGTGGTTATGATTCGCTTGAATCGTTGTAGAGAAACTCGGAGCGGAAATGGATCGGCGAAAAGAGCGCAGACTGAATCTGGAGTTGCCGGTACGCATCTGGGGAGTGGACAGGATGGCGCGGCCTTTCGCAGAGCTGGTTCGAGTGCGAAACGTCAGCAACCACGGGGCAGTTTTGATCGGAGTGCGCTCGAAGGTTCAGACCGGAGAAGTGCTGGATCTGCAACTCGGTACGTCGCGGGCGCAGTTTCGCATTGTGTGGATGAATCTTTCGGGAGAGGCCGGCATACAGGCTCTGGCATTTGAGCCGCCCATCTTGGGCATCGGCCTCCCCAAAGTTTTTGAAATGGTGGGGACCGGATAGGCCAAGCCGAACGGCACTGATCGGTCAACTAACGTGAATTCACGTGACCGGTTCCCACTTTTGTTTCTTCGGTTTTTTCGGTAAGGAATCTGGCAAAGACTTCATTGGATAAGAGACGTCCGCGGCTGGTGAGGCGCAGGATTGTGCCTTGCTGTTCGAGCAGTCCGTCTTGCACGCATTGCTCTATTGCCGAGTGCCAAAGGGCGACTGCGTTTGGGCTGAATTCTGTGCGCAGGCGTTCGAGATCGACGCCGCGATTGAGGCGCAGACCGAGGAAGAAACTTTCTTCGATCGCTGCCCGCACGGAAACGGGGGTCGCCGTATGCGGCGCGCGATTCATGTAGGCGTCGAGTGACTCTGGGGTTGCGAAGCGGATGGCATGGTGAAGGTCGGCCTCGACGCTGTCAACGGCTGTCGCGAATCCAGAGTTGTCGTGGCCACGGGCATCTGCCGAGCTGCGCTCGGCTTGGACGGGCGAGGGCGCCCGTCCCCACACGAGCGGTTCCAACATCGAGTGCGCATCGACGCCGAAGCCGAGATAAGGCTGACGTGTCCAATATTTCAAGTTATGGCGCGACTCATTCTTATGTAGCTCGTTATCGCACGACTGCGGGCCGGCGCGGGCAAAGTTGGAAATTTCGTACTGCGCGATGCCGGCGGCGGCTAGCATCTCACATGCCTGCTGGTAGAAATCCGCGGCCGCGTCGTCATCGGGGACAAAGTGGGCGTGGTAGCGGGCGCCTCCGGCGATCAGTTCCCTGCCGAGGCGAGAATCATCGTCCACTTCGAGCATGTAAACGCTCACGTGCGGAACACCCGTCGCAATCGTCTCCGACACTGAGAAGGCCCAGCTTTCCGCCGTCTGGTGCGGCAACCCGGCAATCAGGTCGATGTTGATGTTGCCGAGGCCGGCCTCTCGCAGGCGACCAATCTCTTCGAGAACGGTCGAGCGTTTGTGCAGCCTTCCCACGGATTGCGCTTCCCGATCGACGAAGGACTGCACGCCCAAGCTCACCCGGTTCACGCCGCATTGCAGCAAGGTTTCGATGAGAGCCGGCGTAAGCGTACCCGGAGCGCATTCGACCGTGATCTCGGCATCGGGCGTAACCGCAAAATGACGGCGCACGGCGGCGAAGATGCGCAGCAACTGCGGCGCATCGAGGATCGACGGAGTTCCTCCGCCGAGGTATATGGAGTCGGCGGCGTCATCGAGCGTACATTCGAGCGCACATCCGAGCGCACATCCCAGTTCCGACGCAAGCTGGCGCGAGTTGGCGATATCTTCCAGCAGGCGGGCAACGTAGCTTTCGTAAGCGGACTTGGAGAACACGTCGGAGGCGAAGTTGCAGTAGCTGCATTTGGTCCGGCAGAAGGGGACTGAGATGTAGAGGCCGAGGGGCATGCTGTTGTTATTTTACGGGACGCTTTACTGCCGCACCTCGAGCGTAAGCAGGAAAAGATTACTGTGACGTTTCCGTGCTCAGCAACTTTGGTCCCTGCTTGATCTGGAAGCGCCCACCGACCGTCTCCCAGATCCAACCGGAATAGCCGTACCCGCCGACCGGCAGAGTGACAAATGCCCCGCGCCACGACTCCGCACGCCTCTGGTTATACGCGACCGTGCCGAACTTCCCAAAGGTGTACGCGGGCACCGGATGGCAGTAATCGCAACCCAAAAGCTCCTTCGCCACCCCGGAAGCCTCGCTGCCGCCGTACACCGCCGCACGTAATCCGTACTTGTGGTTCTTCGCGCGTGCCAGGACCTCGCCGGCGGTCTCGAAGCACGACGTGAAGGCCACCGGTGCGAAGACCTCCTCGCGCATGCCCAGCATGTTATCGGCGCAGTCCTTCACCACGGTGGGATAGACCATGTTGCCTTCGATGCGGCCGCCCACCAGCACTTTGGCGCCCTTCTCCAGCGCATCGGCCATTTGCTCTTGGAGACGCTGCACCGCTACCGTGCTCGCCACCGGCCCGATGTCGGTCTTCCTGTCCGCCGGATCGCCCACTACCAGGCGCCGCACCCGTTCAACAAACCGCTCCAGGAACTCCTGATAGA
>JBEKYF010000061.1:0-24159 GCA_049511255.1 Terriglobales bacterium
CGCCGCGACCCATTAGGCTTTTCCGCATGGCGGAACATAGCACACCGGATCTTTTTGCGAGTCGAGTCCCCGTTCATTCTTCATTGGTTCAAAAATCGGTTGCCACCATCACCAACCTTGCAGGTCGGCTTTCACCTTGAATGCTAGGAAACCGTGAAGAGATTCGCAAGAGGAAAATGCAAAATAGTTGGCAGGAGGTTTGCTGGCAGTTGTGCTCGTGTGGGGACGGGCGCCTCGCCCGTCCAAGCCGAGCGCAGCTCGGCAGCTGCCTGCGGCCACTGTACTGGGATATGCGATGGAAGATGACCAGCAGATTACGATCGACTTGAGCCCGTGCGCCGGGTATCTTGCAAAACTTCGTCCAGCGCGCTTGCCAGTTTGCTGGCCCGCTGCCGCGCTTCCGGCGAAGCCGTCTCCAATCGCCGCTTCAGCAGATGATATTCATCCGCAATATTCAGCGCCGCCAGCACCGCCAGCCGCACCGAATCGACCGTTGCCGTCTGTTCGGATACCGCGCGCATCTTGCCGTCCACGTACTCGGCGAGCTTCAGAATGTAGTCCGCGTCCGAGCCCCGCAGGTTATAAACCTGGTCGAAGATTTCGACCCGCACACTGCCGTTGGCCGCATCTTTGGCCGGGGCATTTTTAGTCAACGCATCTTTGGTCAGCGCGTCCTTGGTCGGAGGTTGTTTGCTCGCAGTGGCCATGTCACTCCTCGGCGGATTCCTTCCTGCCACACGACTGCCAGGCGGATGTTTGCCGCCGCCGTTTGGTTCGCAGTAATCGTTCAGCTTGCCGCCTGCTCACGCGTCAGGCTTTCCATCTGGCCCAACATTTTTTCCACCCGGCCTCGTATGTCCTCGCGATCCTTGCGCAGTTGCACCAGTTCGCGGCGCAGGGTTTCGTTTTCTTCCTCGCGCTCTTCGAGTTGCTCCCGCAGCCGCTTCGCGTCGCGCTCGGCGGTAGCCCGGGCTTCTTTGGCGGCCTTGTACAACTCAATGGTGCGATAAACTTTCTCTTCCAGCGCCTCAAAATCTTCAGCCGGAACCTCGGCAGATACCTCTTCCACGGTTTTCACGGACATGGGAACCACTCGCTTTCGGGGAATGTCTCAGCGTTGAAGCGAAGTATAGCGCAGTTTGCTGTGGATTTTGCGCTACTTTCGTACCAGCTTTTCCAGCCGTCGCGCCGCCTCATCCAGTGTCTCAGGTTTTTTGCAGAAGGCAAAACGTACCTGTTGAGATCCATCTTTCGGATGCTTGTAGAAACTCGACCCCGGCACGCAAGCAATTCCGATTTCCTTGACCAGATAAGTGGCGAACTCCACGTCGTTCCCGAACCCGAAGGCGCTGATGTCGGTCATCACGTAATACGCGCCCCGCGGACGGTAACAGCAGAACCCGGCTTTCTCCAGCGCTGGGATCAGATGATCGCGCCGCGTGCGATACCGATCGGCCAGTTCGCGGTAGTAACTGGCAGGCAGACTTAGCGCCACCGCTCCGGCTTCCTGAAAAGGCGCGGGCGCGCCCACCGTCAGGAAGTCATGCACCTTGCGGATCGCGTTCGTGATGGCCGGAGGCGCAAACGCCCAGCCGACGCGCCATCCCGTGACGCTATAGCTTTTTGAGAGCCCATTGATCGTGATCGTGCGCTCGCGCATGCCGTCAAGCCGCGCCATCGAAATGTGCTCCGATCCATCGTAAAGAATGTGCTCGTAGATTTCGTCAGTGATGGCGAGCACGTTGTACTCGACACACAGGTCGCGAATCAGTTCCAGTTCCTTGCGGCTGAACACCTTGCCGGTAGGGTTGTTCGGCGTGTTAAGGATAATGGCCTTGGTGTGATGTTGGATTGTCCTGTGCTGAAAAGCTTCGCGCAATTCCTGTTCATCGAACGTCCACTCGCCTCCCCCCTCGCCTTTCGATGCCTGCGGTGGACGCAAACTGACAAAGCGTGGCTTGGCTCCGCTGAGAATCGCGTCTGGCCCATAGTTCTCATAGAAGGGCTCGAAGACCACCACCTCGTCGCCCTTGTTGCACACCGCGAGCAGCGTCGCGATCATCGCTTCGGTCGAGCCGCAGCACACCACAATTTCTTTTTCCGGATCGACCTCGATCCCCTGCCACTCCTGCATCTGCCGCGCGATGGCAACCCGCAGGCTCTTCGCACCCCAGGTGATGGCGTACTGATTCACGTCGGCAGCGACGGCTTCCTGCGCCGCACGTTTGATTTCGGCAGGCGCGGAGAAATCAGGGAAGCCCTGCGCCAGATTGATGGCGTCATATTGCATCGCCTGCCGAGTCATCTCGCGGATCACGGACTCGGTAAAATGCTCAACCTTGTCGGAGAGGAAGTGCTTGGGATGGGCCGAAACCTGAGTCATGGAGAGTAAGGCTAGCACAAATTGATTTCACCACGGAGGCACGTGGTGAAAAGGGTCTACACCCGCTGCACGCCGCCCAGCCCTTCCAGCGCCTTCACAATCTGCTCTGCCCATCGCGCCACCTCGTCGTCGCGCAGGGTGCGCTCGCTTGACTGGAGCTTGGCCCGCGTCAGAATCGAGTACTTGCCCGTCCCAACTTTTTCTCCGCGGAAAATCTCCACCGGGACGAAACTGCGCAGCTCGGCAATGCCCAATCCGCTGACGCTCTGGTGAATTTTCTCGAACTCCACCCCATCGTCAAAAACAAAGGAGAAGTCGCGCTCGACGCCAGGGAAGCGCGGCAGCGCCTCATAACGTACCTGGCGCAGATCGTGCTGGTAGAGCTGGTCGAGATAGATCTCGGCGACAAAAACATCCTGTCGCAGTTTGCGCGCCGCGGCCACATCCGAATGAATCTGGCCAAACTGGGCGACGATAGCGCCATCCAGCACAGCGCGGGCCGAGCGTCCGGGATGATAGTAGTCAGCCGTATGCGTCTGCGCGTCGTAATAGAGTGTCCAACGGCTGAAGGACGAGAGCAGGCTTTCGACGTCGCCCTTCAGGTCGAAGAATGAAAACGGACGCGCCGCCGCTCCCGGGACAAGTCCGCGCACCACCTCCGCGTCCACATTCCCAGTCGCGCCGATCGAAATGCGCTTCATCTCCAGCGACTTGTCTCCTGACGCCTCGAATACATTTCCAGCCTCGAACAGGCGAACATTGTCGCTGCCTCGATTCAGGTTGTAAGCCAGCATGTTCAGCATGCTCGGAACCATCGACGTGCGCATCACCGAAGCCTCGTCGCTCAGCGGGTTCGCGAGGTCGAGTTCGGCAGCGGTCGAAAAACGCCGGGCATCCTCTTTCGAAATGAAGGTCAGCGAAATGGCTTCGTTGTAACCGAGCGCCAGCAGCGAAGAGCGCAGCCGCGCGTCTTTGTGCGCATCAGGCAGCTCCCGAACCTCGCCGCTGTAGGCGGGCAGCGTGTTGGGGAACTTGTCGTAGCCGTGCAGGCGCGCCAGTTCTTCGATGATGTCAATCTCGCGCTCGATGTCGAGCCGCCAGCTCGGGATGTGGACCAGATAAGCATCTTCGCCGCCCGGAAGCATCGTGAAACCGAGACGAGTAAGGATGCGGCTGATTTCAAGCGTGCTGAGTTCCTCGCCGAGAATGCGGTGTACTTCCCGTAGGTCGAGCTCGACCGGGGCAAGATCAAGCTGGCGTGCGATTACATCGATCACGTCGCCGATGAGTGTGCCGCCGCCGGATGCAAGTATCAGTTCGGCGACCCGGTTGGTCGAAGGGACGGTCGATTCGAAATCGGCGCCGCGCTCAAATCGGTGCGAGGCGTCGGTGTGAAGACCGTGCCGCTTCGACATCTGGCGCACGGTGACCGGGTCCCACCACGCGGATTCGATCAGGATGTTCTTCGTCTTCTCAGTAATCATCGTGTCGAAGCCGCCCATCACACCGGCCAGCCCCACCGGCTTTCTCGCGTCGGCAACCACGAGATCTTCAGTGGAAAGCGTGCGCTCCACGCCATCCAGAGTCTTCAGCGTTTCACCAGTTCGGGCTCTACGAATAATCAGTCGCCGGCCTTCGAGCAGATCGAGATCGAACACGTGCGTCGGCTTGCCACTCTCCCACAAAACGTAGTTGGTGGCGTCCACCGCGTTGCTGATGGGCCGTTGATCGAGCAGTTGCAGACGACTGGCAATGTTTGCGGGCGAGGGCTTGATGGCAGCGCCGCGAATTTCGCGCGCCGTGAAGCGCGCACACAGCTCAGGTTCCTGAATATCAATCGTGACGTCGGACTTACCTTGCGACGGCGGCAGCTTCGGCTCGATCGGCTTGAGCGGCAAATCGTAGAGCGCCGAGACCTCGCGAGCCACGCCATAATGATTCATCTCATCGGGACGGTTTGTCGTGATGTCCATCTCAAAGATGGTCGCCTCGCCCGAGCCCGAGATGCCCTCGACCGCGACACCCGCAAGCGTGAGTTCGTCCGCAAGCCGGCTGTAATCGACCGGGAAGTCAACGAAGTCGCGCAGCCAATGAGGAGAAATTTTCATGTAAGCAGCTTCTAGCTGTCAGCTACCAGCTATCAGTTCTTCACTTTTGCCGCTTGTCATCCTGAGCGAAGCGAAGGACCTATGCATTCTGCTGGCGTGGGCGAAATACGTAGGTCCTTCGCTCCGCTCAGGATGACAGTAATTGAAATGGCCGAATTAACACGGCGCGTTGTTGCCAACAGCCAATGACGAATCGCGAACGACTAACGACTAACGACGACCGTCCTACCCAAACTGCTCCAGAAACCTTACATCGCCTTGAAAGAAAAGCTGAATATCATCCACGCCATACTTCAGAATCGCAATCCGCTCCACGCCCATGCCGAAGGCGAATCCTGAAACTTTTGTTGCGTCGTAATCCACGAAGCCGTACACATTCGGATCGACCATACCGCAACCCAGTAGTTCAATCCACCCGCTGGCCTTGCAGTTGCGGCACGGAGCGCCGTCGCGTGTGCCTTTGCCATCGCAGAAAATGCAACTGATCTGCACGTCCGCGCTCGGCTCGGTGAATGGAAAGAACGACGGATAGAAGCGCGTCTTCACGCTCGATCCGAACATCGCTTTCATGGCGTGGTCGAGCGTGCCCTTCAGATCGCAGAACGTGATGTTGGTGTCGACCGCCAGACCCTCGATCTGATGAAAGATGGGCGAGTGCGTCGCGTCGGGCGCGTCATTGCGATGAACTTTCCCCGGACACACCACGCGCACCGGCGGCTTCGTCTTCTGCATGGTGCGAATCTGCACCGGCGAAGTATGCGTGCGCAGCAGCAGGCGGTCGCGCAGCGGCTTCGATTCCTGCCCGGCGATGAACAGCGTGTCCTGCGTGTCGCGCGCGGGATGGTTCGGAGGAAAGTTCAGCGCCTCGAAGTTGTAAAAGTCGGTCTCAATCTCCGGACCTTCCTCGACCGAGTAGCCCAGATTGCGGAATACGCCAATCATCTCGTTCATCGTCTTGATGACGGGATGTTCCGCGCCTATAGGGCGGCGAATACCGGGGAGAGTGGTGTCGACACGCTCAGCCTTAAGCCTTTCGACTCGCCAATACGCCTCAAGGTCCGCTGCAGAGACGGGGATGCCGCTGTGCGTGACCTGGACGCCAGGCGCGAGCAACCATCGCTTAGTCTCCGCGACTTTGTTCTCCACTTGGGATCTGAGTTCGTTGACGCGTTGCCCAACCTCGCGCTTGTTCGGTCCCGGCGCGCCTTTCAGCCAGAGATCATTGATCTGAGTAAGTATGCCGTTCTTGCGCGCCATCCAGCGATCGCGAAATACTTTCCAATCGTTCTCGGAAGCGACCGCTGCCGATTCTTGGTCGAGCGCAGACAGAAGTTCGCGCACTGCGCTGTCGAGCGCCGAGGTCGAGAAGTCGGTCAGTTTGGGAACGGTGTAGGGCATGATCCCCGAGCAACCCTTAAGAGAATTGTCATCCTGAGCGAAGCGAAGGACCTATGCATTCTGCTGGCGCAGGCGAAATGCATAGGTCCTTCGCTTCGCTCAGGATGACACGACTAAATTAAGACTGAAAGCTGACGGCTGATAGCTGACAACTGATAGCTGAAAGTTGACATCTACGCCGCTGGGTTCGCCTTCTTTGCCTGCTCCGCCAGACTTCCAAATCCCGCCGGATCGTTCACCGCCAAATCCGCCAGAATCTTGCGGTCGAGTTCCACGCCGGCCTTCTTCAGTCCGCTGATGAACTGGTTGTAGTTCAGTCCGTTCAGCCGGGCGGCGGCGCCGATGCGCACGATCCAGATCGACCGGTACTGGCGCTTCTTCTGCTTGCGGCCGGAGTAGGCAAACTTCAGCCCGCGCTCGACCGCTTCTTTCGCCGAGCGGTAAAGTTTGGACTTAGTTAGGAAATATCCACTGGCGCGTTCAAGAATCTTTTTGCGCTTGGCGCGGCGTTTGGTTCCGCGTTTTACACGAGGCATTGCTGTTCTCCTTTTTCATTTCATCTGGCGGCTGGAGGTAAGGAGGCTTCTACCCAAACCGGGTCCCCGGAACGACGGTTTTGCCGTTCTGGGGTGGGAGTGGGATTTCTGAAGCCCGACCTCTTCACGCGCCGCTGCGGTGCATTTCGCTCCGCAGACTTGGTTAAGGGTTGTGGTCTTACTGGCCACTGGCAACTGGCTACTGTTGTTAGTACGGGATCATCCGCTTCACCTTGTGAAGGTCCGCAGCACTCACCAGCACGGAATTCCCCAGCTTTTTTTTGCGCTTCTTGGCTTTCGAGGTCAGGATGTGGCGGAGAAACGCTTTGTGCCGTTTCACTTTTCCCGTCCCGGTTTTCTTGAAGCGCTTGGAAGCGCCTTTGTGTGTTTTTAGTTTAGGCATAAAAGTCAGTTCTCAGTTCTCAGTTGTCAGTTCTCAGTTACGTCATCAGAGTTACGCAGCGCGAATCGATCGCGGTACGAAGGTTTTACTGATGACTGACAACTGATAACTGACGACTGATTTTACGCTGTCTGCGCGCCGCCTTGCGACGCGGGAGGTGCGGGCTTCGGACGAGCAGGCGGCTTTTCCTTCGCTCCGGTTTCCTTCTTCGGCGCCAGAATCAAGTGCAGCGTGTTGCCTTCTTGCCGTGGACGGAACTCCACCAGACCTTTCTGGTCGACGTCCTTGATCAGACGTTCCAGAATCTGGCGGCCCAGGCTTTGCCGCGTCATTTCGCGTCCCCGGAAGAAGATGGTCGCTTTCACCTTGTCGCCTTCGTCGAGAAAGCGCAGCACGTGATTCTTTTTGGTTTCGTAGTCGTGATCGTCCACGTTGATACGAAACTTCACTTCTTTGACCGTAATCGTCTTCTGTTTTTTCTTGGCTTCGCGCTCGCGTTTTTCGTTCTGGTACAGAAATTTCCCGTAGTCCATGATGCGGCAAACCGGAGGTTGCGCGGTCGGAGAAATTTCCACCAAGTCCAGGTTTCTTTCGCGGGCCATCTTGAGCGCCTCGAAGGGAGGCATCACGCCAATCTGTTCCCCCTCGTCACCGATCACGCGAACTTCGCGCGCCCGGATACGCTCATTCATGCGGATAAAACGCTTGTCGATACCGTCCTCCGTCTGCTGATCTGACAGGAAAGATGCTTAAAAAGTATAGCATGGGCCGACCGTGAGACCGGCCTTGACCCTTCCCCTTGAAACGGTTTACGGTTGCTGACTGTCCCGTGTCCGCTCTTCGAGAAGTGAGGGACCGCTTTACCCAGGCAGTTGCAGTTTTTCCGGAGTGGAAGAAGATGCGTGATCCCATAACCTTAAGTAGCGACGCTCCGGCGGCTACGGTGCTCGTTCGGCTGCTGGTTGGCTGGGTGTTTCTGTCTGAGGGGATTCAAAAGTTCTTGTTTCCCGAGGCTCTCGGGGTAGGGCGGTTCGTTAAGATCGGTATTCCTGCTCCTCACTTCTTTGCGCCCTTCGTCGGCGTCGTGGAAATCGTCTGTGGCTCGCTTCTGATTCTGGGATTACTCACCAGGCTCGCCGCCATACCTCTGCTCATCGACATCAGCGTCGCGATCCTTACAACGAAGATACCCATGCTGGCAAAATCCGGTTTTTGGGCTGCCATGCACGAGGCGCGCACCGACTACTGCATGTGGCTGGGCGCACTGTTCTTTCTGATTGTGGGCGCAGGCCCGTGGTCGTTGGATGCTTATCTGTCACGCAGAGAATCCCGCACTTGACGAACTTGCCTCGGCCTTATGCCACCGCGACTTTCGGAGTCCGCAACCGCCGGTACAACCGCAGATAGTCGTCCACCATCCGTCGCGCCGTGAAGCGCTCGCGCGCCCGATTGTAGGCTCGCGTCCCGTAGAGGCGTGTGAGCTCGCGGTCTTCGTCCAGTTGGGCGAGCACTTCGCTCAGGCTCTCGGCGTTATTTCGTTCGAAGTACAAAGCCGCATCGCCCCACAGTTCGCGATACACTTCGATGTCGTTTGCCACCAGTGCGCAGCGCGAGAACGCCGCCTCGATCGACGCCAGCCCCGTAGGCTCGTAGCGCGAGGTCGCGGCAAAAATCGTTGACTTGCTGTAGAGCGAGCGCAGTTGCGATTCGGTCTGCGCTCCCTTCACTGAAATCTCGTGTTCGCCGGTGGAGACGCGCACGTCGGCGCGGATCGGCACCGGCGGCGCGGGAATCGGGTTATCCGCCCCCACGATGCACACCGGCAGGCCGTGCGTGTGCTGGGTCAGCAATGCCACCTGTTTTCCCGTATCCCACAAGCGCCCGATCGCCAGCACCGACTCCTCCTTCGCCAGAAACGGATTGAAGTAGATCGGATTGCGTCCGGGCGGAATGATGTATCCCTCGAAATCGTCGCCGTAGGCAAGGCGCAGCATCTCTTCCATCCAGCGCGAAGTCGAGACCACGGCCTCGGCCCGCTTCAACCCCGCGACCATCGTTTCGCGATACCACTTCAGCCAGGCCGAGGCGGCGGGTTCGTGTCCGTGGATGCTCAACCACCACGTGATCACATCGCCGTGCGCCACCACCAGCCGCGGCGTCGCCACCGGCAGCGCTCCAAAACTCAACTGATTCAAATGCAGAAAATCAGGACGCGTGTCGCGCACAACCGCGCACAGATAATCCTCAGCCGCGTGGAAGTCCTGCACACCTTCCTGCATCCAGTCGAGACGAAACGCGGTGGGATGATATTCGAGGCCGTGTAGCCCCTCCATCCATGCGGTTTGATGGGGAAGCGGAATTTCTCCAAAGCTGACGAGCGTGACTTGCGCCCCTTGAGTCACCAGACCCGAAACCAGTTCGCGGGAGTAAGTCCACACTCCGCTGAACGTGTCAGCCGTCACCAGTACGCGCACAGAACCCTCGGGGGATCGAGGGCTGGGAGCTACCCTCGGGCCTACTTGCCTTCAGTTTAGGGGCGAGGGCTGTGCCTAGGGAAGAGTTTTCTTGGGTTCTTCCGCAGCCGAGGCCTGCCCACTTCAGCGCCATGTTATCCGCGTATTTCTTTGCTGTGTTAACCCGAAGGTCGAACGGAAAGAGAATAAGTTGACAATTATTAAATACCAAGTTATGATGTAATTACTTTTTTGAGGACTGGGGAAGATACAATGCCCACCTATGAAACGCGCAAGCTAGAACAGCACGACCTCCGGCCCCATAGGAGTTCGTTATGAAGACAGCAACCACTAGGCAGACCATTACTGAGCCAACCATCAAAGTGGCCGACGAGGTTTGGGTTGCAACACTCATGCTTCACCAGCGGTACCCTGAGCGTCCAGATTTTTTGATCGAAGAGATTGTGGAATTCGCAGGGTCTGCGAAGGAACTCAGATTTATGGGGCCACTGCGGCCTGGTTTCTATGTACACGTGGTGCAGCATTGCGTCGCCAATCGTCCTCCAAACCCTGGACGCTACAGAATGCTCTTCGAAACGTCGCCTGGACGCCGTCGTCTGTTTCGCCATGGCGACGCTTATCATCCTCAACGAGAGGGCGGGAAGATTTCGCCTAAACCGGAGGATCTGCCCGAAAACTGGTTAAAAGGACTCCTCGCGTGGTATCGCGGCTGGTGTGTGAAAGCCGCCGAGCGAGCAATCGACGATGATCCTTTGTTAGCTCTTCGTGGATCTGGAAAAGAGCTTTGGGCGGATGAGCACGCCGACGATTATGTACGCCGCCTGCGCGAGGGCTGGGAATGAGTCGCATTTTTTGGGACACCAACCTCTTCATTTACCTGTTCGAGGACTACGGGGTGCTCTCAGAGGCTGTCGGACAGCTTCGTTCGAAGATGCTCGACCGGGGCGATCAATTGCTGACTTCCACCCTCACCCTGGGCGAGATACTGGTGAAACCCACCGAGCGCAGCGACTCTGAACTTTGCAGAAAATATGAGCGCGCAATTTCCACGGCGTCGACTATGATTTCCTTCGATGTGAAAGCGGCGAAGGTATACGCGGCCCTGCGATCGGAAAGATCGCTCAAGCCGCCCGACGCTATTCAGTTAGCCTGCGCTGCAAGCGCGAACGTGGATCTTTTCGTCACCAATGACGAGCGGCTCCAGGGCAAGCACGTTGACGGTATTCAGTTCATCGTGCCCTTGGCGAGAGTGCCCATCTGAACTTGCGGTCAGGCGCTGGCCTTCGGGCCGAAGATATATCTCGAAGGGCTTTCTCCTAAGAAAACTTGGGGGGCCCCGTTCCTTAGCGTTTTGCGGTCCGCTTCACCCATTCCGTTCCAACTGGTTGATTTCACGCAGGATGGCTGAAATCAGCCACTTGTCTCCCCGCAACTTTTCGCCGCGATCTGAGTTTGAATGTGTAGGCGCTTCAGAAGAAACAGAAAGCTGAATCGCCTCTCGCTCCGGCGAATCGCGACAACGAATCGCCCAGCGGAGCGAAAGGGGAGGTTCACCATGAAATACTTGAGATATGTTGCACTGCTTGCTTTACTGACGTTGCCGGTTGCGTACTCGCAGGCAGGGGTCAGGGTCGGAGTGGGGATCGGCGTCGGCGGCTATGTGGCTGGCCCGCCGGTCTGTGCTTACGGCTATTATCCGGACTATCCGTATGCTTGCGCGCCCTATGGCTACTACGGTCCGAGCTGGTTCGCGGACGGGATCTTCATCGGCGCAGGCCCCTGGTACCACGGGTGGGGACATCCATACTACGGACGCGCCTACGGCCGCGGCTTTGCGGGACGCGGCTTTGTCGGACATGGTCCAGTGGGTCGTGGTCCGGCGGTTCGGCGCGGCTTCGAAGCGCGCGGTCCAGCTGCTGGTTCTCGCGGAGGGGGCCATGGAGGGTCCCGGGGCGGCCGCTAACAAATTGCACCGGAAAGTTACGAACGGCTGGCATGACAAATCTGCCAGCCGTTTTTCTGGCTTGGACCATTAGACGTGTGCAGATGGTTCGGACTCTACCATTGAGCCCGTGGTCTCCAATTGCTTGCGGAGCTTTTTCACCAGTTCGTGAACCACTTGCAGCTTTTCGGCCGCCGCCGGGGGCAAGCCGGGGGTTTCCAGGGCCAGTTCGATGGACAGCAGCAGCACCGTGACCGTGCCACTCAGTTCGCCGTGGAGCCTGCCGATCGCCGCTTTTCGGGCCCTTACTTCCTCCCGCTGGCGGCGCTGCATGGCCGCCCGGACTTCCCGCACCAGGCGCTCCATTCCACTGATCGCCAGATTCACCTGCACTGGAATGGCAGTGCCCAGGTGCTCGAGCGTGGTCTCGGCTTCATGCGGCTCGGCTTCGAGCAGGTATTGATCGAGCACCACCGCCAGATAGCATTCTGCCCGCAAAAGTGTGGCTGCCCGCGCCAGACTTTCCGCTACCACGACCTCCTCGCCCGTAGCCTCTTTCAGCGCTGCGGCACATTCGGATTCCCGCTCGCTCGCCGTCGCAAGAAGAATCATGATGAAACCCTCTCGCAACTTCCGGGCCAATTGTTCTAGCCTGAAAATAAATGAGTTGTGCGCTGGGCCTTCCGCTTAACCTCCCGTTCTGGCACGAGCGCTTTGCCCGGCAGCTCAGTTTTGGGACTGGTACTCTTTCAGTTTGCGGTACAGCGTGGTCTTTCCAATGCCCAGCAGTCGCGCCGCCAGCATCTTGTCTCCATTCACCTGCGCGAGCGCGTTTAGGATGGTTTGTTTCTCCAGTTCCGCTATAGGCACGATGCCATTGCTCGGCTGGCTCATCCCCATCAATTCGACGGGCGCGCTGTAAATCTTGGTGGGAAGATCGCGCATCTGAATTTCGTGCGCGCTGCTGAGCGCACAGGCCCGCTCCAGCGAATTCTCTAGTTCGCGCACGTTGCCGGGCCAGTCGTAATTCAGCAGCGCCTTGAGTGACTCGTCCGGAATGGTCTTTTCGTTTCCTGCCTCGCGCCCGATGCGCTCAAGAAAATGCGCCACCAGCAGCGGGATGTCCTGCCGGCGCTCGCGCAAGGGGGGAATCCGCAGGGTGAGCACGTTCAGCCGGGAAAAAAGATCGCGGCGGAACGTGCCCTCAGTCACGGCTCGTTCCAGGTCGCGGTTGGTCGCGGCCAGAATCCGCACATCGATGGGAACGCGCTTCACGCTTCCCACCGGACGGATCTCCTTCTCCTGGATCGCCCGCAACAGCTTCGCCTGCAAGTCGGTCGGCAGCTCGCCAATCTCATCCAGAAATACCGTGCCCCCGGCGGCGATCGCCAGCAGCCCTTCCTTGGGATTGGTCGCGCCCGTGAAGGCGCCGCGCACGTGGCCGAACAATTCGCTTTCGATCAAGGTCGGCACGAGCGATCCGCAGTCGACCGGAATGAACGGCTTGTTGCGGAACACACCGGCCATGTGAATCGACTTCGCGACCAACTCCTTGCCCGTGCCGCTTTCGCCCAGAATCAGCACCGGGTGCGCGCTCTGTCCGGCTTTCGCGATGATGCGGTAGAGCTTTTCCATCTCCGGCGCGCGCCCGATGATGTTGCTGAACCCCTGCCGCGATTTGAGAGTCTCCCGCAGCACGCGGTTCTCCGTCCTTCGCCGCAGATGCCCGGCCACGCGCTCCAGCAGCAGACGCAGCTCCTCCATGCTGAAGGGTTTGGTGACGTAGTCGTACGCGCCATCTTTCATCGCCTGCACCGCCGACTGCACCGTGCCATAGCCGGTCACCACGATCACCAGCGCGTCGGCACGATGCTTCTTGATCGTATGCAGCGCTTCGAGGCCGCCCGCGCCCGGCAGCCGTAAGTCCAGCAGCACGGCGTCGGTGCTGGAGCTGTCGAGCAACCGGTAGGCCTGTCCGGCAGACTCGGCTACCTGCGTGTTGAATCCGAGCGATTGCGCCACCTCCCGGCACGCCTCGCGGATGGCGCGGTCCTCGTCCACGATCAGAAGGTTCAAGAAATTCGCTCCCTCGATTTGCGGGGCATGGCTTTGGCTATGACTGAGGACAGCGGCGGTCGATGCGTTGAACATGTCGAATCTCCCTGGCGATGCAGAACTTCACGAGCCCAAATTTGACGAGCAAGAAACTTCACGATGAAGAACTTCAACCACACGTTCGATCAGGGCCCTTCTGGAAAATGGTTTGTGAATCAGTCTGATTCGGGGAATGCTGATTCGAAGACTCCTCGATTGAAGCCTCGATCGCCGGAAGAAATACTTCAATCGAGGTGCCGCGTCCCAGCTCGCTCTCGACCTCGATCCTTCCGCCCGCTTCACTGACGATGCGCTCGACCGTCGCCAGGCCCAGACCCGTCCCCTCTCCCAGCTTCTTGGTGGTGAAGAAAGGCTCGAACAGCCGCGCGCGAGTCTCCGCATCCATCCCGCAGCCGTTGTCTTGCACCGCCAGCGAGACGGCGCGCCGGGCACTCCCGGGTTTAGCGCTATTAGGAAATTCGCTGGGAAATTCCCCCGCCCGCGTGATCAACCTGATCTTCCCTCCCTGCGGCATCGCATCGCGCGCGTTCAGCACCAGGTTCATCAGGATCTGCCGCAACTGCACTGGATCGGCGAGCACCAGCCCGGCGCCGGAGTCGAGCACCGAGTCGAGCACTACGACCAGTTCAATCTGCTCGCCGATCAGCCGCTGCAACAGATTTTCCGTGGAAGCCACCACTTCGTTGACCCGAATAGGGTGCGGCTCCGCGGCTTGCTTGCGCGCGATCGCCAGTAGTTGATGTGTCAAGGCAGCGCCTTGCTCGCCCGCCATGCGGACTTCTTCAACGTGCTGGTACAGTTCGCTCCGCTCCAATCCATTGTTCTCCAATCTATTGTTTTCCAATCTGTTCTCCAATCGGCGGTTCGCCAGTCCGGCGCCCTCGAATCCGCTGCTCTCAGGTCCGCCCTTCTCCAACCCAGCGCTCAGCAGGTCGCAGTACAGCAGAATTCCGGTCAGCAGGTTGTTGAAGTCGTGCGCGATTCCTCCCGCCAGCCGTCCGATGACTTCCATCTTCTCGGCTTCGCGCAGATGTTCTTCCACCCGTTTGCGCTCGGTCGCGTCCGCGAGCATCGCAATCAGGAAGGCGGGCTCGCGGCGGGCATCGCGAGCCAGCGACACCGTCAGATGTCCCCAGAACTCGAATCCGTCCTTGCGCCGGTAGCGTTTTTCGATTTCGAACGAGCCGCGCTCGCCCCGCATCAGCTCGCCCAGCCATCGTTCGTCTGACGAAGAATTGCCGGGGGAAATGTCGCGGCCAAGTTCATGGCAAGGTTCCGGATAAAGCTCACGAGCGTGCGTGCCGGCCAGTTCTTGTTGGCTGTAGCCGAGCATTCCGCTGAGCGCGGGATTCGCTTCCAGAATCCCGCCATCGAGCCGGCAAATCCCGATTCCAATCGCGGCCCCTTCAAACATCGCACGGAAGCGCAGATCGCGATCGTAATCGCGTGCCGCCGGAAATTGGGTTGCGATGTTCATGCCGACATTACTCCTGAGATTCAGACCGCCGCCCGACCCATCGCAACATCCGCTTGCGGTCCGGAGAAACCGCAAGAAAATGCTGGTAGCGACGGAACATTGCGACCTTTGCGATTCCAAGCTGGGAAAAAGCCAGCCCCAACTTTTCCGCGAATGAACCGCGCTAGACCTGATTAGGGAAAGTGTAGTGCGAATCCCCATGGCCGCTAAGTGCGCGCTGTCACATCAAATTTGTGATGATTCGGGATGAATTAAGGCAAGGCCAGGAAGGGTAATTACCTGTCGGATGGCGCGTTGATCGGGGAGAAAATCCAGCGTATTTATTGGTTTCTCAGAAGCTTACAGAAATCTCATTCCGGTCGTCCGGAATCCGCAAATCAATTCCACGTTCGTGATTGGTGGCAACTGTCGCGTTGATGTCGAGCATGTCAACCGGGACGTTGCGCTGGTGACGGTCAATGCTGACAGACAGAAGGCTTGCCGTGAGCACAAACCGCCGAGTTTCCAGTCGCTCTCCGTTTGCCAGGATGAATATGGTTGGCGGTAATACTTTGGCGTTTGCATTGGCAACGCCCGGAATTTCGATGACCTGCGCCTTGGGTACAGGACGTTCCGGTGTCCGTAGAATTGCGACTGGGGGCCCAGGCTCATTCGTCACTGCTTCAGCATCGGGTTGCTCGTACCCAAACGGCTCGTCGTACGGGAAAAAATATGGGACAAAACTGGAACCGAAGCTGTTACGGCGGTGAGAACCGCTGGGAAAGTATCTGTTTGGGAAGCCGCGCTGCCAGGCAATGCCTGAGCGAACACGCTGTCCGGCAGCATTCCCGTGAAATGCCGGCGCTGCCCGCTGTGCTTGCAGAGACCCGTTCAGAACGGAGGCGACCAGCAGCGTAAATAAGGCTGCTCTCGGCATGCAGATATTATACCCGAGCCGGAGCCATGTGGCAGCGGGCAGCCGCTCGCCAGGCACCACCCACCGCCCTCGCACTCCTTGATATTCTGATTGGGGGAAACATGCCTTTCCGCGCCAATCGCATCGCCGTCATCCTGCTGGTGCTCGGCCTCCTCTGCGCCTGTGGCCGTCCGCCCGCTGACAACGCTTCGAACTCTGGCGATTCGCAGAAGCTGCCCTTCGATCGCCAGCCGCGTTCGACCGGCATTTTGCCCAGCCAGTCGCTGATTCCATCCGCCACGAAACTGCCTGAGGGAACGCCCATCCCGATTCGGCTGCAGAGCGCGCTTTCGAGCGCGTCGTCGCATGCGGGAGACACCTTCAACGCAACCATCGATGAGCCGGTCGTGATCGACGGCCAGACGCTCGTTGCCCGCGGCACACTTGCGACCGGCCGCGTGCTCGAAGCCAAGCCCGCCGCAAGTTCTCGCGGGAGTTCTCGCGAAAGTTCGCTCGAACCGGGCTATCTGCGGATCGTGCTGGTGAGTTTGAACGTCGGCGGCAGGCCGGTCATGATCGAGACCTCCAGCATCTTCGCCAAAGGCGGCTCCCGCGAGGAACGAAACCCCGCTACCGGCAAGGCTTCTGGCGACACTACGAAAGATCGGGATAGAGATGTCGTGTTCGGCATCGATCGCCGTCTCAACTTCCGTCTTGCCCAGACCGTTGACCTGCAATAATCCTGACCTGCAAAAAGCAGTATGACTCACTGTCGAGCCCTGGACTTGAGATCGACTTCTGTGCAGGACAGACGTTTCCCAGTTGACCTCCAACATGGGAGACATGCTCGGAAGTGAGCTTTCTTGAACAGATTTCGATGTCTCCGTAATGAGAAAGTTCTGCCAGAACCATTTGCGAGCGGGACGCAGTCTGCAGTTATGGTTCGTCCGAAAATCGGCCCTCAATCCACGCAACCCGCGTCAAAAAAGCATCACCGGGCAAGCGAGGGATTAGGCCAAAGGAATCACCATGCATATTCGTTTCATTCGTACGCTGTTGTTCGCGCTCGTCGTGCTGTCGATGTCGGCAGCATCGTTCGGGCAAATCGGCGTGGCCATTAGGATCGGCCCGCCGCCGCTGCCCGTCTATGAGCAGCCGCTTTGTCCAGGCGACGGTTATATCTGGACCCCCGGGTACTGGGCCTACGACTACGACATCAGCGACTACTACTGGGTGCCGGGCACCTGGGTGCTGGCGCCGGAAGTCGGCTTCCTGTGGACTCCAGCCTACTGGGGTTGGGGCGGGGACGGTTTTGTTTTCTATGACGGCTACTGGGGTCCGCACGTAGGCTTCTACGGCGGGATCAATTACGGCTTCGGCTATTTCGGTGAGGGTTACGAAGGCGGCCGTTGGGACGGCGGACACTTTTTCTACAACCGTTCCGTGAACAACATAAACATCAGCAACATTCACAATGTTTACGATACCCACGTGACGTACAACAACGAGAGCCGCGTTAGTTACAACGGCGGCAACGGTGGAATCAGCGCGCGTCCAAGGCCTGAAGACGAGACTGCGGCACGTGAGAGACATATCCCGCCGGTAGCGACTCAAACTCAACATGCGCAAGCGGCCCGAGCCAACCCCCAGCAACGCGCGTCGTCGAACATGGGCAAGCCAGGCGTGGCAGCAACACCGAGGCCCGGAGATTTCAATGACCGTGGCGCGGTCCCGGCCAAAGCGGCAGGAGGGTCCTATACTCCAGCCAATCGGGGAGGAGCCAGCACGGCCGTTCATCCTCGCGAGCTTCCGCCTTTGGCCCGGAGCACTCCAAATACGGGCAACCCGAAGGTGGACAAGAAGTACCAGCAGCAGCAGGACAAGCAAATCGCGAAGCAGCAACAGGAACGAGACAAACTCCAGAAGCAGCAGGACCAGGAGCACGTGAAGCTGGATAAACAGAAGGCCAATGACGCACAAAGGCAGCAGGTGGAGCAGAAGCACCAACAACAGACGCAGCAATTGCAGCAAAAACACCAGCAACAGACGCAGCAGTTGCAGCAGAGACAGCAGCCAGCGAGCCGGGAGCCGGGCAGGAAGTAAGATCGTCCTCCGGCGGGAAGACATAGAGCGGATTTAGTGTCGCTGTACCCAGAACGCGTAGGGACGGCCGCCCTCGGCCGTCCAAGCCGAGTGCAACTCGGCAGTTGCCGGTGGACACAGCAACTCTGGACTCGCTATGGTCGTTCATGGAACGAGCATTCATTGAACGGGTCAGCGAAGGGCGCTGAACGAGAACCGGGCGGGGTATCTGCTAAGCCTCGCCCGGCACGACCTAGGAACTCTGCTGGGATGCTGTAGCGATTCACCGGTTCAACAAGCTCCGCAGACTTGCACCGGCGCTGCGCTTGCGGGTTAGTCTCTTTCGTCAATCGCTGGTTCTGCCGTGAGAAGGGTCGCTTGAAGCTGCAACATCGAGATCCACGGGCAATCGTTGGGCGGGATCTTTTGGGGAAAGTATGCCGGGTGCGTAACAATTTCCGTCTTTATTGTAGTTAGCGCAGCCGCGTGCAAAATCAGATCGCTTCGGCGACTGAGAAAATTGCCAGACTTCTGCAAAAGAGATACCGCTGGATTCGGGCAAGAGATCCTTTCTTGAAGTTGTGCATCCAGGGGAGGGTGGACATGAGTCGTTGACGACCCAATATTTTATTTTTCTTCCACCGGCATTTTTCTGGATATCCTGCGCGGTCACGATGGAGGCGCCGGAACCCTCCTTGGCAGCGATCCCTGAGCAGTACACACCCGCTGCAAAGTGTGCGGAATTCACTCCATCGACCCAGGCATGAAGATAGGCTCGTTGTTCCCGAAGGAGACGTCCGCCTTGTTCCTGGTCGAGAAAGAGGATGGTCTGCAATGGAAATCCTTCCGCACGCGCCGCCGCGACCGCTGCGGCAGCGTCGGAGTTGCCTAACCTGGCCGCGTCCCCGGCCGACTTGATCTCCGCGTACGTTCGGCCGTTGAATAGAACCAGAAAGCCAAAGCCTGTAGCTTGGACAATCTTCCGCTTGCCAGTCCAGGAATTAGTTTTCGCTCCCGGCGGATTATTCAGCCAATAGCCGGAATAGGAGAAGGTCTGGCGGAGGATCTTTAAGTTCGCATCGCCCGGATAGTCGTTGCGATCGAAGCCGAGGTATCCAGCATGTGCTGGACTCGAAGCGGAGTTCGGCATCAGTTGAAACCCGGCGGTCAGGAACGCCAGAGTCGCCGCGATTAGCCGCAAAGCTTTCATTGTGTGTCTTTCCACGGGCGTGGGTTGGCCGTCACCCTATACGCCGCCACTACCAGTGAACCAGATTCTCCGGATCTTCTACCAGTACGACCTCATATTTTTCCAGCATCGGCATGAGGATGCCCTCCAGTTCGCCCTTCCATAATTCCCCTTCATAAAATTTTGCTTTCATCGGCTCACGCGAAGGAAGATCAGGGAAGCCGCGCATAAAGAAGAAGGTGTCGGGATCTTCGACGGAGAGAAACGGGCCTAATATTTTCATGCCGATTTCTGTGTGTGCCGGAATCGACTTGGAACGAAATATTTCCAGGAACTCGGCGCGCTTGCCGGGCTTGGTTTTGTAGGTGCGCATTTCGATGATCATCGGCAGTCTCACTCCTCGCGGACTTCCCTGTGATTCGCCTGCTCGTGATTCGGGCGGGACTCAGACCGTCATCTCCGCGTCCTCGCGACGATCTGGTTTCGCTGCCGCTGCCGGCAGGCGCAAGCGGAAGGTTGTGCCGGCTCCCACGATGGAATCGAATTCCACCGAGCCGTAGTGCCACTGCATAATCTGGTAGGTTTGCGCCAGTCCAATTCCGCTTCCACCCTGGTCGCCTTTGGTGGTGTAGTAAAGTTCGAAAATCTTCTCCTGCGCTTCGGGGGGAATTCCGCAGCCCTGGTCCATTACTTCGGCGAGAATCATATCTCCATCGCGGTGCGCTTTCAGGGTGAGCGTTCCTCCCGCAGTCATGGACTGCACTCCGTTCAGCACCAGGTTCAAAATCGCCTGCTTCATCAGATCGGAATCCACTCGGACTATGAGCGCATCATCTCGGTTGGGCACATCTTCGTTCGGTTGTTCGTGGTTGGGCTGATTCTGGTCGGGCAGTTCCAGCACCACGCGCACGCCGTGACGCGCGGCATCGGGCGCGGCCAGCGTCGATACACTCTCCAGAATCTTGCGCAAGTCCACTTCTTCCAGACGCAAATCGCGGGGACGGGTGAAGTCCACCAGGATTTGCACGACGCGGTCGAGGCGGTGGATCTCGTTGCCGATGATGTCCATGTGGCGGCGCGTGTCGGGATCGTCCTGCTGCAGTTTGTTTTGCAGTAACTGCAGGTGCAGCACGATGGCGTTGATGGGGTTCTTGACCTCGTGCGCCACGCCTCGGGTTATCCGGCCGCTGGCGGAAAGGCGCCGCGAAATTTCAATCTCGTCCTCGATGCGCCGCACCGATTCGGCATCGCGCATGGTCAGCAGGGCCCCAATCGGCGTTCCCTTTTCCTGGATGAAGTCGAGCGACACTTGAACCCGCCGGCCATCGGCGGCTTCGAATTCGTACTGCAGCAGCGGGCGCTGCTTCTGGAAAGCAGGCAGAACCACCGCTCCCAGAACCGTGCCATCGGAAAAAATTTCTTCCGCGGTGCGTCCCAGAATTTCGCGGCGCGGACGTCCCAGAAACTTTTCCGCCGAGGCGCTCACCAGCACCACCCGCGAATCGCGCGTGAACAGCATGAGCCCGTCCTGCAGCTTAGTCATGACCTGCTCGACATTGTCTTTCAGCGCGGAGAAAATCTGATTGGTATCGCGAATCTGCCGGCCGAGGTGCGCGATCTTCAGCGACACCAGGCCAACCTCGTCCTCCGAACCGGACTCCTCGGCGGGCAACAGATCGCCCGCGCTGGCGCTGTCGAGGTTCCGGGCGATGGCCTTCAGAGGGCCGAGCGCGACATTCGAAACCACCGCCCCCAGTATCAGCGAACAAAAAATCGCGACCACCGAAAAGAAAGCTGCCTGCTGCAGTTTTGGCGTCAGTTCGTTGCGCAGAAAAACCGTCGAGACGCCCACCCGAACGCTGCCAAACGCCTGCCCGTCGAGTTGCAGCCCGATGCTCACGTCATAAACGGTGGCCGGGCCGTAGAGCATGCGCAACTGGCGGCGGAAGCCCGCGTCGCGCAACACGGCCAAAGGGGCGCGCTCCGGAACCGGCGTGCCATTCAGAGCCGGATTGGTATCCAGAATCGCTACTCCACTCGGATCAATGATGGCGGCGTCGTAGATGATGCGAGAATTCCCCACCACCGATTCCAGCATGTCGTTCAGGTTGGCGTCGGTCTGGAGGTAATTCGTGACGGCAGTCCGCAGCGCCTTGGGATTGTTGGTGTCAACCCGCGTGCTGGTCAGATCGGGCACCGCTTTGGAGGCGGCGTACTCGAGCTGGTTCGTGAGCTGGGAAGCGGTTTCATCGGCCCACAGCAGGCGCTGGCGCAGCAGTTGCGACAGGTAAATCCAGGAAAAGCCGACCACCAGCGCCGTGAATAGCGTGGTGATCACGAGCACGATGATGAATTTGCGAGTCATCGAAAGGCAGGTCTCGGTTCTCGGTTCTCAGTTCTCAGTGAGAACCACAAGACCTTTTCTGAGAACTGAGAACTGAGAACTTTTTCTTCACCCCGCCTCCTCCTCCGTCATCGCCGTATCCTGGGGCCGGCCGTACTCTTTAAGCTTGTTATGCAGCGTCTTCAAGCTGATGCCGAGTATCTCCGCGGCTCGTGTCTTGTTGTTATTGGTCGCCTGCAGAGTTTTCAGGATGAGCAGCTTCTCTGCTTCCCCGACCGTCGTACCGACGCCCAGGTGCACGGCATCGGGATCGTTTACCACTTGCCGCACACTCTGGCCAAATCCCGGCGGCAAGTGCTTGGTTTCCACCAGTCCGCCTTCGCAGACGATCACGGCGCGTTCCAGCGTGTTGCGCAACTCGCGTACATTGCCCGGCCACGAGTAGGTCTGGAAAACATTGAGCACGGCTTCGCTCACGTCCGCCACCTTGCGATCGTGCTTCAGGTTCATTTCCGCGAGCAGGCTCTTTGCTAACTCGCGGATATCTTCTTTATGCTCTCGCAGCGCCGGCATATGGATATTGAAGACGTTGAGCCGGTAATAAAGATCCTCGCGCAGTTCGCCATTGGCCACGGCATCGTTGGGAACCTTGTTGGTCGCGGCCAGTACCCGCACGTCCACCGAAGTCTCGACCTTGCTGCCGAGCCGCCGCAATTTGTGATCTTCGAGTACGCGCAGCAGCTTGGCCTGCGTGCCCACCGGCATCTCGCCAATCTCGTCGAGCAGCAGCGTCCCGCCTTCGGCCAGTTCGAAGCAGCCGGTGCGGCGCTCCAGCGCGCCGGTGAACGCCCCTTTTTCATGGCCAAAGATTTCGCTCTCGATCAGCGTCTCGGGAATGGCCGCACAATTAATGGGGAAGAAAGGTTTGTTGCGCCGCGGACTCAGATCGTGGATGGTGCGTGCCACCAATTCCTTGCCGGTGCCGCTCGCCCCGGTGATCAACACGGAGGCCGTGCTCGGAGCCACCAGCTCGATCAGTCGGAAAATCTCCTGCATTTGAGCGGACGCGCCGACCAGCAGGCCGAGCGCTCCTTTGTCGCGCAAGCGGCGGCGCAGCGATTCGTTTTCGGTGCGGGTGTTCAGGATCTCGCCGATGTTGGTCAGGATCGAGCGCAGCCGCCGGAAATCGATGGGCTTCTCGATGTAGTCTTGGACTCCCAGCCGGCCGGCGTGAAATGCGGTGTCGGTCGCCTTCTGGGCCGTGACCATCACCACCGCGATCGACTGCGCAAGATCCGCCAGCCGCTCCACCAGTTCCATGCCGCCCATGCGGGGCATCTTCACGTCGGTGATCACGATGGACGGAGCAAAGGCAGCGATTTTTTCCAGAGCTTCCACGCCGTCGGCCGCGGTGTCGGTGCGATAGCCCCATCCCGAGACCAATTCGGCCAGCCCGGTTCGTTCGTTCTCTTCGTCTTCAACAATCAGTACGCGTTCCTGTGTCATATTCCTCTGTTATGGCCCAATCAGCATTATTCAGGGAAGCGCGCCGCCTCGCAACCGGGCCGGAATGCGGAATATCAATTTGAGATAAGTCCGGCGCAATTCTACAGAAAACGGAATCGCGATCCGCGACGGTTATGAAAATACCGGTTAACTAATTCTTGCTCTTTTGCAAACATGCCCTCTTGCTGTAGAATTCTCTGTTTCCCAGGTGCAGCCTATCTGTGCGTGCCATCAGGCTTTATTTTTTCCAGTTCTACTAAATAACTTTGTAGTGGACGGAGGAACTCAATGTCACTTTGTCAAGAAACTTACCGGAGATGCGTGAGTGTCGCGCTCGTCCTGGCCCTCGTTCTGATTGCGTTGCCGGCTTTGCTGAACGCACAAACTGCACGGTCGGATGACACGACTCCCAAGGCGGAGTGGTTCGTTGGCTATCAGTGGTTGAACCCGGGCGGCAACGTCCCCGACCAAAGCAGTCCGCCCTTGGCTGTTCAACTGCCCTCGCTGGACAAGGGCTTCGGCACCAGTCTGGCCTACAACTTCACCAGGAATCTGGCTCTCGAAGGCAATTACGGCGTGAACTGGAACGCCGACACAATCAACACACTCAGCGTTGGGCCGAAGGCCACCTGGCGCGGCGAAGGTGTGAACTTTTTCGTGCACACGCTGCTCGGATGGGAGCGTCTGGGGGCCCAGGGTGACCTTACCAGCAACGGTGTCGTCGCGATTTTGGGCGGCGGTATGGATCTGAAACTCTGGAAGACGGTCTCACTCCGTGTGTTTGAAGCCGACTACCAGTGGTCGCACCAAAACTTTGCCAGCGTCGTGCCGCCTGAGGATGGCTCTTTGCGCCGTCCGGAATACCACGGTGCCCTGCTGCGCACCGGTCTGGTGTTCAACCTTGGCGGAGCTCCCGAAGTTCCGGTGGCGGCGGCCTGCTCAGTGCAGCCCAGCGAAGTCATGGTGGGCGAACCCGTGCACGCGACTGTCGTTGCTAGCAACTTCAACCCCAAGCACACGCTCACCTACACCTGGGCCAGCAACGGGGGCAAGATTGAAGGCAAAGATACCGGCGCCACCATTGACACCAACGGCGTCAGCGGCGGCCGCTACACAACTACTGCCACGGTCACCGATCCCAAGGCCACGAAGAACAACACGGCCAGTTGCACCGCCAACTTCACGGTGAAGGAACCACCCAAGAACCCGCCGCAGATTTCCTGCTCGGCGAGCCCGTCGATGGTCCAGGCCGGTACTTCGTCAACCATCAGTTGCACCTGCACCAGTCCCGATAACGTTCCGGTGAC
>JBEKYF010000062.1:0-23803 GCA_049511255.1 Terriglobales bacterium
CCCCCGAATTGCCGTAAAATATTGATAAATAAGTACTTACTTGTAAAATATTGCGGAATAAGGACTTACGCATATTCCACAAAAGGGAGTTACGAGATCCGCTCCCTTTTCATATTGTCGCATCGGGCGGGTTCGGCGTCTGTGATGGCGATCGCTGGCTGTTTGTGATGAAAAAGGTCAGAGGTCGCAAAATCTCAAGAGGGATGGGACCGTGGAATCCCACTTTTTCGAAAGGCGCGAAAGGTGGGGCCACGGCCCAATTTGGACAACAACGTCGGACGATGGGGAAAGAAGTCAAAGTCCCCGCCCTGTCGCAGAAAACGCGACAAGGACGGGGCACCCTCGAGAGTTGAGATGAGCGAAAGGGTGGGCCAGCCCCCGGTTTTTTTAAATTTACGATCTATAAGAATCATAGGCTTAGAGGAAAATTCCTGCAAAATCTTTGAGTTTAAAGGACTTATATGGAAAATATTCCGGAATAAGGACTTAGCTTGTCAAAGAGCGCTGAAAGTGGGTTTGGGGCAGCTTCGAGGGCCGTCTTGGTTGACGGGTGCACCTCTTCCCTGCCCCAATTTAACAGTATTGTCGCATTGGGCGGGTTCGACGTCTGTGATGGCGCTCACTGGTTGTTTGTGATGAAAAAGGTCAGAGGTCGCAAAATCGCAGAAGGACGGGAGACGTGGAGTCCCGGCTTTCGAAAAGCGCGAAAGGTGGGGCCACGGCCAATTTGGACAACAACGTCGGACGATGGGGAAAGAAGTCAAAGTCCCCGCCCTGTCGCAGAAAACGCGACAAGGACGGGGCACCCTCGAGAGTTGAGATGACCGAAGTTGAGATGAGCGAAAGGGTGGGCCAGCCCCCCTCAGCGGCTAAAGCCGTCGAAGTCTGGTTATCGTTGTGGCACGGCTGAAGTCGTGCCCTTCCCTAAATCTCTGCGGAGCTTCGCTCCGCTTGGACGGGCGAGTCGCCCGTCACCACACAGTCGCCGTCACCACACAGTCGCCGTCCCCACACGAGCTGACTTAGCTGCAGCCGCTGGTGCTCCCGCAGCTCATGCACTTGTAGCAACTGCCGTTGCGGACCATGATGGAGCCGCAGAACGAGCAACTGGGAGCGTCGCCCATGTCGATCATGCCGGCGAGCGCATCGGCCGCATGAATAGAACCAGGCCTCAGGTCCCGGTTCTCAGGTGCCAGGGAACCCCCGGGGCCGGAACCTATCGGGCCGTTCGAAGAGCCGTTCAAGGAAAGATCGCCGACACCTTCCGGAGCGGGCGTGCCCAGCGCTCGCGGACGCAGGTTGTCGAACAGCATCTGCTGCTGTCCGCTGAGGAAGCGCAGGTGCAGCCAGCGGAAGATGTAGTCCATGATCGACTTGGCATAGCCGATTTCGGGATGGCTCGACCAGCCGCTCGGCTCAAAGCGCGTGTGCGCGAACTTCTCGCAGAGCAGTTTCAGCGGCACGCCATGCTGCAGCGCGATGGACGTGGCCAAGGCAAAGCTGTCCATGAGCCCCGACACGGTCGAGCCTTCTTTCGCCATCTTGATGAAGATTTCGCCGGGTTCGCCGTCGGGATACAGGCCGACGATGATGTAGCCTTCGTGGCCTCCGATGTTGAACTTGTGCGTCACCGACATGCGCTCTTCTTTCAGCTTGTGACGCACGGCGCGCGGCGGAGCGTCGAGGTTGTCGTCTTCAACCCGGACGGGGACGGGCGAGACGCCCGCCGCGCCACCGGCGCTACTCTGCGCGGTCTTGGTTCCGGCCGCCGATAGCGGCTGCGACTGCTTGCATCCGTCGCGATAAACCGCGACTGCTTTCAGGCCGAGCTTCCAGGCCTGGATGTAGGCCTCCGAAATATCGTCCACCGTGGCTGCATTCGGCAGGTTCACGGTCTTTGAGATTGCTCCGGAGATGAAGGGCTGGGCCGCGGCCATCATCTTCAGATGTCCCATGTAGTGAATGGAACGCGTGCCCTTGGCCGGCTTGAACGAACAGTCGAACACGGCCAGATGCTCGTCTTTAACTAGGGGCGCGCCTTCGATCGTTCCGGTCGCGTCGATGTAAGAAACGATCGCATCGGTCTGCTCATGCGTGTATCCGAGTTTGAAGAGCGCGCCGGGGACGGTGTTGTTCACGATCTTGATCATCCCGCCGCCGACTAGTTTCTTGTACTTGATGAGCGCCAAGTCGGGCTCGATACCGGTGGTGTCGCAGTCCATCATGAAGCCTATCGTTCCGGTTGGGGCCAGGACGGTGACTTGGGAGTTTCGGTAGCCGTGTTTTTCGCCGTGGGATAGGGCTTCGTCCCAGCATTGCTTAGAGGCTTCAATTAACTCGGGCAGTTGATTGGCTGCCGAGCTTCGCTCGGCTGGACGGCCGGGGGCGGCCGTCCCTACGTGATTTGTGCCACTGCCTATGTTGTTTACGCTGGCCCTATGCATTCTTATTACGTCTAAGAAGGGCTCGCGATTGATGTACCAGCCGGGGCAGGCGGCTCCGGGCATAGCTTCGGCAGTAGTTACTCCCAGGCGCGTTTGTACTGTGTCGGTGATTGGGGCCAGCGGCTCGCAGAATTCGGCTATGCGTGACGACTGGAGGTAGGCTTCGCCGCACATTATGGCGGTTATGCAGGCGGCGTAATCTCTTCCGGCGTCGCTGTCGTAGGGCAGGCCTGCGGCCATCAGCAGCGCGCCTAAGTTGGCGTAGCCTAATCCTAGCGGGCGATAGTCGTGCGAGTTCCTGGCTATGATTTCTGTGGGATATCCGGCGTTGTCTACCAGAATTTCCTGCGCAGTGGTGACCACGTCCACAGCGTGCCTGTAGGCTTCCACGTCGAACGTGCCGTTGGGCGCGAACTTCAGCAGGTTCAGGCTGGCCAGGTTGCAGGCGGAGTCATCTAGGAACATGTACTCGCTGCAGGGATTCGAAGCGTTGATGCGCGCCGTGTTTTTCGACGTGTGCCAGCGGTTGACGGTGGAATCGTACTGCATGCCGGGATCGCCGCATTGCCAGGTGGCTTCGGAAATTTTCTGCAGCAGGTCTTTGGCTTTATAGGTGTTGACTACTCGACCGTCTACGATTGCTCGGGTGGAAAAATCGGTGTCGCGCATTACGGCTACCATGAAGTCATCGGTTACTCGGACGGAGTTGTTCGCGTTCTGGAAGAAGATGGAGCTGTAGGCATCGGAGTCGGGATGCGATCCGTCGTAACCTTGCGCTACGAGCGCGTGGGCTTTGGCTTCTTCTTTACTTTTGCACTCGATGAAGTCGACTATGTCGGGATGGTCGATGTTCAGGATTACCATCTTAGCGGCGCGGCGCGTCTTGCCTCCGGACTTGATTACTCCGGCGAAGGCGTCGAAGCCTTTCATGAAACTTAGCGGGCCGCTGGCGGTGCCGCCTCCGCTGAGAACTTCGGTAGAGGAGCGCAGCGGAGAGAGATTGGTTCCGGTGCCGGATCCCCACTTGAAGAGCATGCCTTCGGTCTTGGCCAGGGTGAGGATGGAATCGAGCGAATCTCTCACTGAATTGATGAAGCACGCGGAGCACTGCGGGCGCGTGTATCCGGTGACACCGAATTCCACTTGCTGGGTGGTGAAGTTCCAGTGCCAGTTGGTGGCGTCGGATTTAGGCTCGACGCGCTCGCAGCCTACGTTGAACCAGACGGGCGAGTTGAAGGCCGCGTACTGGCGGATTAGCAGGTGGACGAGCTCGTCGTGGAACGTGGCGGCATCTTCGGAGGATCGGAAGTATCCGTCTTTCATGCCCCAGTCGCGAATGGTTTCGGCGACGCGGGTGACCAGTTGGCGGACGCCGGTTTCGCGCTCCTCGGTGCCGATCTGTCCGTGAAGGTATTTCGAGGCGACGATGTTGGTCGCGGTCATCGACCAATCTTTGGGGACTTCGACATTCTTCTGCTCGAAGATCATGCCTCCCTGGGAGTCGGTGATCTGGGCGTTGCGGAGTTCCCACTCGACTTCGGAGTAGGGGGAAACACCGGGCTTGGTGAAAAAACGGCGGAAGGTGAGGCCGGGGGCCTTCGTCTTCTTATTATTGACGGCGGTATTGCCGGCGGCGGTTTGAGTTTTGATTTGGTCGCGCACTTCGGGCATTTCCTTCTCCTAATTAGATGATGGCAAAAAGCAGTTGATCTTGCACTTAGTACTCATTTCTCAAATGCATACGGCGGTACGGCGAAAGCCACGACTTATGGAACTGGATCGGCCTGCGAGCTCTTTCCGTAATTGTGCTCTGGGAGCGCGGTGGGCTCAGCAGCGGGGCAGACCGCTTGGACTAGCTTCGTTTGGGCTGACTTCGGTTGGGCCAACTGAAGATCGCCGGCTGGGCATTCGATGCCATGACGGGCAAAAGAGGCGGCTACGAGTTCGATCAAACTTTCCATCGGGGCTCCTAATGGCGCGAAGGAGACGGGGCAAGCCCCGTCTCTACACGAGCGGGCTACAGCAGCGCTGAATCCGCTCTAATTCTGTTGATGAATCCCCCGAGGGGATGCCTGGCAGGGCCAGACCGGGGGAAGTCACCGCTTGTTTCCATCCACTCCGGAGGGATGGTTTCCCGTGAAGGGGAAGACGCGAAGTCACCTCAACTTTTTAGTCTAGCCCCGTGTTTGCGGGCCGCAGCCTCCTTCAAAAGAGATCTGCAAAAGTGCTCTGGGATGCTTAACGTACTCCCGTATATGGGGCCTGTCAAGAGGGAAATACAACATCTTGTAGCCCGAAAGTGGTAAGGGTACCGAATTGGGGAATTGCCGATCCTACTCGGCTTTCCCTACCCCATGTATGAAACCGGTTCTTGCCCGCTTCAGGCGGTGGCACGGGGGCTATCTTCTGGCGAGGCGCGGGTCACGGGCCGGGCGAGAATGGCAGGCGCTTTATCGGCTGGGATTCCAGCTTGAACTCCTGAGGCCGGAAAATAAAGTTGGGTGGGTGCAAGAGGCACGTAGATATCTTCGAAGATGGCTTGGGTGGTGATTCGTCTTATGCCGTCAGAGGACTCGACGAGGTAGTCGCCGGGCCGGCCAGATTGTTCGCGACCGAGAGTGTCGGTAAAGACGAGGGGTTCGGTGAGTTGACGAGCGCGCACCAGAAAACGGGTGCGGTAGACGGTCCACTGACTTTCGAAATTCATAATGCTTTCTTCCATCCCTCGGCAGGGCCGGGGTTCGTTTCTGGCGTTCAGGTTTTGACCGAGCACAGTCGCCGCTCGGCGGAATGCTTGTTTCAAGTGGAGCGACTGTACGCGCAGAAAGAGGGCGGGTCAATTACATAAGAATTGTGCAACGGTGGAATTTCCGTTCGCGAATTCGATGTGGTGAATCCGATTCAAGCATGGGTCGAGGTTGACTGCGGTTGGCGCACGAGCGGCGGGGTTTGAGTAGGGGACGGAAAATTGAGCGGGACGCCTTTGTGCTCGGCGACCGGAATTTGCACAAGGGGCGCACAGGTTAAGAACAATTGCCGGTTGCCAGTACCCAGTTGCCAGCGGGTTCGGCGCGCGATGGTCGAAGCGAAACCTTTGATCAGGAGTTCGTGGAAGACCCCCGCTGCGGTTCGTGGCGATAGCCGCATTTGCCGATCTGCGCTCGGCTTGGACGGGCGACCACCGCAGCCCACGAAAAGCGCGCGGTCCGGGGGCCCGTCCCCACACGAGCGATTCACTGTTACTTCTTCAGCGAAGACTGGTAGCGCTTGTTGATCTCTTCCCAGTTGACTACGTTCCACCAAGCTTGCAGGTATTCGGGGCGGCGGTTGTTGTATTTGAGGTAGTAGGCATGCTCCCAGACGTCGTTGCCGAAGATGGGATGGAGGCCTTGCGATATGGGGTTGTCCTGATTCGGGGTGCTGAGGATTTTTACTTCGCCTTTTGAGTTGCCTGCCAGCCAGACCCATCCGCTGCCGAACTGGGCCACACCGGCGGCGTTGAATTTTTCCTGGAAGGTTTTGAAGTCGCCGAAAGTTTTCTTGATCACGTCGGCGATGGGACCGGTGGGATCGCCTCCGCCCTTGGGCTTCATGATGGTCCAGAACATGGTGTGGTTGACGTGGCCGCCGCCATTGTTCCGGACGGCGCCTCGGATGTCTTCTGGAACAGCGTTCAGGTCGCGGATTAGATCTTCCGCAGTTTTCTTGTACAGATCAGGATGCTTGTCGAGGGCGGTGTTTAGGTTTTTGACGTAGGCGGCGTGATGCATGTCGTGATGCAGATGCATCGTCTTTTCGTCGATCGTGGGTTCGAGCGCCGTGTAATCGTACGGCAGGGGGGGCAGTTCATGCGCCATTTTCATTTCCTCCAGAGTGTTATCGATGACGGGGCAGGGCAGAAAGATTCTACGCCCAGGCATGCGCGCGCGTCTTTATAGTTTTGCCGTTTTTGGGATCGGGGCGGTGGGCTGGCGAGAGTGCGGGTTGCGACTGGCCAAAACCCTAACCACAGGGGACACAGAGGGGCAAAGGGGAATCGCGCGCAGGTGGGATTCGCGGACGGGAATGCCCGCGCTAGGCGGATTGTCTTTATAATTCAGGCTTGCTTTTGCTGGGTCCGGGAGGGTTCTTGAAGGTTCTATTGCTGGAGAACATTAGCGGGGTGGCGGCTTCGCAGTTTGAAGAAGCGGGGTTCGAGGTGGAGTCACTGAAGCGAGCGCTCGACGAACGCGAGCTGGTCGAGAAGGTGCGCGGGACTTTGATTCTGGGGGTGCGCTCGAAGACGCGCATCACGGCGGCGGTGCTGGATGCGGCGCCGGAACTGGTGTCGGTGGGGGCGTTCTGCATTGGCGTGGACAAGATTGACCGCGCCGCATCAAGCGAGCGGGGGATTGGGGTGTTTAACGATCCGCATTCGAACAGCCGGTCGGTGGCGGAGTTGGCGATGGGAGAGATCATTCTGCTAATGCGGCGGACGTTTGAGGCTAGCACGCGACTTCACAGCGGGGTGTGGAATAAATCTTCGGCGGGATCGCATGAGGTGCGCGGGCTTACTTTGGGGATTGTGGGATACGGAAAGATTGGGTCGCAGGTATCGGATCTGGCTGAGGCTATGGGCATGCGGGTGGTGTTCCATGATGTGGCGCATGTGCTGGCGCGCGGAAATGCCCGGCCGGTTAGCTTTCGCGAATTGCTGGAGATTTCCGATGTGATCACTTTGCACGTGGATGGGAAAGCGCAGAACCAGAATCTGTTTGGGGAAGATGAGATCCGCGGAATGAAAGATGGAGCCTGCCTGATTAATCTTAGCCGCGGGTTTGTGGTGGATCATGAGGCTTTGGCCCGGCATTTGAAGAGCGGGAAGCTGGCGGGAGCGGCGGTGGATGTGTTTCCGCAGGAACCGGAGACGGGCGGAGCATTTTCAAGCCCATTACTAGGGCTGGCGAATGTGATCTTGACTCCTCATATTGGCGGCAGCACCGAGGAGGCGCAGCAGAATATCGGGCAGTTTGTTTCGGCGCGGATGATCGATTATTTCAAGAGCGGGAATTCTTTACTGAGTGTGAATCTGCCGCATTGTCATCTGGACTTCGATCCGGACTCGGAGCCGCGATCGTACCGGCTGATGCATATCCACCACAATGTGCCGGGAATCTTGCGGGCGATTAACGATATTCTGGCGGATCGGGGCATCAATATTGAGCGGCAAGTGCTGGATACTCGCGGGCCGCTGGGATATGCGATCTACGACATCAATCGAGCCTGCGATGAGCAGTTGCTCGGAAAACTGCGCGCCGTTCCGCACACGATCCGGGTGCGGGTGCCGGGGGAAGTCAGAGGTTAGAGGTCAGATTGCAGAGGTGGCCGCGTCGGACTGTCCAGAAACGTTACTTGACGTTGAGTTCTTTTCTATTCATTCGAGGCGGCGCGGCGTAGGCGGTCTTGCACAGCTTCCCATTCGGGCGCGTTTGGGGGCAGGTCTACTGCGATCCAGTCGACGTTGGCGGTGTCGGCTTCGTGGAGCTTTTCGTAGAGAGCAGCGGCGTAGTCGGCGGCTGCGGTTGGCATCTGGATGGTCTTGATGTCCGGGCGGTTGGGCGGACTCGCATGCTGCAGGTAGATTCCCTGGCCCTGATCGGGCAGTTTTCCATTCTTCGCTAGATATAAGGTGGTGCGCGGGCTGTAGTGGCGCGGGTGCAGTCCGGGCGCAGGATGGGCTCCGGCTTGAACTTCCTGCGCGGAGGCGACTGGCCCGACTATCGCTTCCAGTTCCGTCCGCGAAATTCCGCCGGGACGAAGCAGGATCGGTTTCGACTCGGCCAGCGAGAGCACGGTGGATTCGATGCCGACCTGGCAGGGGCCCCCGTCGAGGATGAGATCTACGTCCGAGCCCAGGCTGCGCCGGACGTGCTCGGCGGTGGTCGGAGAAAGTTCGGTGAAGCGATTGGCGCTGGGTGCGGCGAGTGGAACGCCGGCGGTACGGATGAGGGCAAGCGCGATCGGATGCGCGGGCATGCGGAGACCGACTGTAGGAAGGTTGGCGGTGACGATGTCGGGGATGACAGGCTGCTTTTCAAGTTGCTTTTCAAGTACGAGGGTCAGCGGGCCGGGCCAGAATTTCTGGGCCAGGCGGGCGGCGATTTCTGGCCAGCGCGCAACTAGTGACTCCGCCATTTCTATGGATGCTACGTGGACGATGAGGGGGCTGGTCGCGGGTCGGCGTTTGACGGTGTAGATGCGGGCTACAGCTTCGGCGTCGAGGGCATTGGCGCCCAGACCGTAAACGGTTTCGGTGGGGAAGGCGACGAGGCGGCCGGCGCGGAGGAGCCGGGCGGCGTGTTCGATTTCGCCGGGATCGGCGGGTTGGGACATGGATGATTGGATGATTGTAGATTGCAGAGGTCAGATTTTAGATTGGAGAAGCGCCCGGCTCAATCTGCATCTTCGAGTGAATCCAAAGTTGCTATGACCTCCGGCAGCCTGCCGAGCTCCTCCACCCCGTCAAGCCAACACCGGGCTTGACGGGGGCCCCGGTGCGCTCGGCTTGGACCCTTCGGCTTCGCTCAGGGCAGGCTCGCGAGGGCGCCCGTCCCCACACGAGCCGGGCTTGCGAATTATTTTTTCTTGTCGTCTTTTTTTTCTGGTTCTTCAACTACAAGGTTGTTGGTCACGGAGAATGCACCGTGGACGCCGTTCGCCTGCATGCCGGCGATTTGCTTGTCCATCTGGCGGGCCACTACGCCTTCGAGCGTGATGTTTCCGTTCTTGACGATGATGTGAATGGGCGGGACGGCGCGCAACTGGTACTCGCTTAGGGCGCTGTTGCCGTAGATGGCGCGGTAGGCAGCGCGGCGGATTCGGTCGTCGTTCATGGAGGTAGGCAGCACCTCGATGTTGTTGACGACTTTCTCGACACCTTCAATGTGCTTAACCGCGTTTTCGGCGTCGGACTTGAGAGTGGGACGCACGACCTGGCCGAACAGGGTCACGGTGCCATCAGGGTCAACCTTGTAGGAGAGGTTGTCGAACACGCCGTAGTAAGGAAGCATGACGAGTTCATGACGGACTTCCTTGTAGATGCGATCGATGCTCTTCTGAGGGAGCGCGCCAGTTGGCTGGTTGTCCTGGATGGCGGGACTGGCGAGGGCCACCATCGAGAAAATCGTCAACGAGAGAATCGTCAATGAGGGAATCAGTGGGAGAGCAAGAATTGTGAGCCGTGATTTTTTCATTGGTTTGACCTCGCGCCGGGGCTAGAGCCCTCGTCATTCCAGTTCTGGGCGGCACGGCTGAAGCCGTGCCCTACGCAAAACGATTTATGAGATAGCTTCCAGTACAAACATTATAGATTCATGGCAACGGCAAGGGGGGCTCCGGAGAATTTTCGGTTCTGCTAAATTGTTTGATCATGAAACCGAGCCGAAGTTTTGCGAGCGACAACAATGCGGTGGTGCATCCCGAGGTGCTGGAGGCGATACGGCGCGCTAACCAGGGGCATGTCGTGGGGTATGGGGATGATCCGCACACGGAATCGGCGGTGGGAAAATTCCGGGAGCAGTTTGGGGCCGATGTGGCGGTCTTCTTCGTTTTCAATGGGACGGCGGCGAATGTGCTGAGTTTGCAGGCGCTGACGCGGCCGTTTCATGCGGTGCTGTGTCCCGAGCTGTCTCATATTTATACGGACGAATGTGGCGCGCCGGAAAAGTTTACGGGCTGCAAGCTGGTGCCTCTCGGAGCGCCGGGCGGGAAGCTGACGGTGGAAACGGTGGCGCATGCGTATCACGGAATTGGGGACCAGCATCATGTGCAGCCGCGGGTGATTTCGATTACGCAATCGACCGAGATGGGAACCGTGTACAAGCCGGCCGAAATCGAGGCGCTGGCTCGGTTTGCCCACGAGCGCAAGATGTTCTTGCACATGGATGGGGCGCGGATTGCGAACGCTGTGGCGGCGCAGCGACCGTCATTATCCTTGCGGCAGGCGACGCGCGATTTGGGAGTGGATGTGCTTTCGTTTGGCGGGACGAAGAACGGGTTGATGGGCGTGGAGGCGGTGGTGTTTTTTCGTCCGGAACTGGCGGAGGATTTTTTATTTGTGCGCAAGCAGGGGATGCAGCTGGCATCGAAGATGCGCTACATGTCGGTGCAGATGGAGGCGCTGCTGACGGACGATCTTTGGCGAAGGAACGCGGAGCACGCGAACCGGATGGCGCGACTGCTGGAACAGGAAGTGAAGAAGATTCCGCGAGTCAAGATTGTGTATCCAGTGGAGGCGAATGGAGTGTTTGCGCAAATTCCTCGGGAGGCGATTCAGAAGATACAGGAGCGGTACTTCTTCTATGTGTGGAGCGAAGAGGAGTCGGTGGTGCGGTGGATGTGCTCGTTCGACACGACCGAAGAGGACGTCCGCGAATTCGCAGAGTTTGTGGCGGCAGTGGTGGGGGACCCCCCGAACTGAAGCCCCCACGTTGGGCGCGCTATGAGGCAGAGCCGATTTTCTGCTTTATGGGCGGAAGATCGGCATACTCATTTCTTGCCTGCCCTGACCCTTGCCCATCGTGCCCTCTGCGCTGCTGCTATTCTCCTGCGTCCTGCCGCTGAAATCGTTCGTTTCTTGCGAGTTGTGACTCGTCTACGCTTGCTCCCCTGGAGAAAGACTTTCCCGAAGGTGGTTAGGGCAGCGCTTACGCGGTTAAGTTCACCCTCAAGTCGCGTGCGTTCCTGCTGGAGCTGCTTGACTACGGACTGCATCAGTGTTTTTGCCATGAAGTGATTTTATCACTTGTAAGTTGAACATCAAGGCCGTTCTGCGGAAGGGCTTGTTAACTGGCACAACATTCCCGTTTTTGGATGAAATCCCGCTCTGGGCAAGGAAATCGAGGCTGAAGTCGCATCCTTTCTAATGGTCGTCGCTAGTTGCCAAGGATTGCGTTTGATGCGACGATCGTGAGAGCGAGACGCGCTGTGGCATTAAGTTTTGGCGAAATTGAAGAGATGGCGCGTTATCGATGCTGTCTTTTGACTCGGGGAGTTACTCGGCGGTAACAATCGCGACTTGACTCTATTGGTCGAGGAGGTGGTCGGTGAAGCCACAAGCAGCTCTTCTCCTTGCCGTAATTGGTCTTGCCGTCGTGGGTCTACCTGACTTGGCGGCCGGAGGGAATAACCAGATGGCGGGATGCAGCGATGTGAACTGGCCCACCTTTTCCGAGAGCGAAGCGGCATATCCCGATGCAATGAACTTAGCTAAGACCTTGATCAACCATCACTTTACCGTGACTTGCGTCAGCCCTTCGAAAATGACCGACACGTTTGAAGGGCAGACGGGAGCGGCGGTGTACAGAACAAACGAGGGTGAGTTCGAGGCGCTCTTTTTGCCAAAGCCACAAACTTTCGACAGGCTGCGGGTCATCGAACGTCGTGACGGCCGGAGATATCGCTACTCCTTCGAGGGACGGCCCAAGCCTTGGCCTGCCAATCTGATAGATAGCGCCTATCGTTTGTATTTCGTCAAGCATGGCAACGAGTTGATTGTCGCGCAGGATCGGAGGGTTGCGGCCCGCATTAAGGTCGCCATCAATGGGCATTAAACAAATCGAGGATTTACTCCAATTCCAGTTCAATGTTTTTTGTGGCCGGATCGAGTTTTGCGATCCGGAACTTGCGGATCTGCCCTGCCCGCAAGGATTCCGGCTTAGCCTCGCTGGCGGCAGCGCCGCTCTTCCAGCGTGCCTGCAGCATGGAACCCAATGACGACAGATCGGGCTTGGACGAAGACGAAGATGCCGGCGAATCGGGATCGGCGCGCTTCTCTTGTTTCGCCGAAGCCTCCTCGGGGATTCGGCACGTCGCAAGGACACCTTCGCCAAGCTCCACGCGGGCTCGTCCTTCGGAAAGCTCGACCATGCGGCCGGTAACGATATCGCCTTCTTTATGTTCGGCGAGGTATTCATCGAGGCCGGTTGGAACCAGCTGTTTCATGCTCAGGCGTATGAGCCGCTTTTCGGTATCGAGCGCGAGCACTTGCGCCTTGACTACTTGCCCGGCTTTCAGCACTTCTTGCGGGTGATTGATGCGCTTTTCCGCGCTGATTTCGCTGACGTGAATCATGCCCTCGACGCCTTCGGTCAGCTGCACGAAGGCGCCGAACTTCGTCAAGCTGGTTACTGGCCCTTCGATGACTGTGCCCGGCGCAAACTTTTGTGCAGCCCCGGCCCAGGGATCGCCCAGCGCCTGCTTCAGGCCAAGGGAGATGCGGCGTTCGGCCGGGTTCACTCCGAGGATCACGGCTTCAACGGTCTCGCCCGGTTTCACTACATCCGCCGCGGTTCTTACTCTTTTGGCCCACGACATTTCGGAAATATGAATCAGACCTTCAATGCCCGGCTCGAGTTCGACAAACGCGCCGAAATCGGCGATGCGGGTGACTGTGCCTCGCACCCGTTCACCGGGCTTGTATTTTTCGGCGACGGCGTCCCACGGATGCGGCTGAAGCTGCTTCATGCTGATCGCAATGCGGTGCTTGTCCGAGTCGATCTTGATGATCACGGCCTCGATCTGCTGGCCCGTAGAGAGCACGTCAGAGGGCTTGTTGACGCGACGCCAGGAAATTTCGCCGACATGAAGCAGGGCGTCCGCGCCACCGATATCGACGAACGCGCCGTAATCGGTCAGGCTGCGCACCTCGCCGTGCACCGTGTCGCCTTCTTTCAGTTCCGAGTAGCGGCGCTCCTTACCGGCGCGCTCTTCGTCTTCCGCGAGGGCGCGGCGATCGACCACCACGTCTTCTTCTTCGACATCAAGCTTGATGATGCGGCAACGAATTTCCTGCTCGACCAGCTTCTCCATTTCGGAGGCGTCGCGGGTTCCGCTGCGCGAAGCGGGCATGAAGGCTCGCACTCCCACATCCACGCTCAACCCGCCCTTGACCACGCCCGTCACGGTGCCCATGATCGTCGACTTCTCTGCGAAAGCCTTCTCCAGCGACGCCCAGTCGGTGGGACGTTCGACCTTGCCGCGAGTCAGTTCGTAGTAGCCTTCGGGATCGCGCCCCTTGATGGTGACCTGCACTTTGTCGCCGGGCTTCGGCGGAGTGTCCGCCGGGAACGCCGTGAGCGGCAGAACGCCTTCGGTCTTGAATCCGATATCGAGAACGATGGAGTCGGCGGTCACGGCAATCACCGTTCCTTCGCGGCCCTGAGCGCCGGGTTCCCTCTTGCGGGAATGGCTCTGCTCGTACTCGGAAAAAATGTCTTTGAACGATTCGGTCGGGAATGATTCGGCCGACTCGCTGGCTGGCGCGCTTCCCGGAGCGGCCGGGTTGGACATATTTGGATTGGACGTCTTTGGATTGGTCATTAAGAGGCTACAGTGTCTGCGGCGTGATCCCGCCATAGGATAACACTGCTGAGGACTGATCCGGGGGCTGGGAAGGTGGAGGCTGACAAAAGATTCCAAACCTCGGGTGTAAATTATTTTTCGTTTTCAAAGTCAAAGAGCTTAGACGAGATCGGCCTGCGGCTGAAACATTGTTGAAGCGCGCTTGGTTCCAGGAAATTGACCCAGAGGTTTAAGAATGCGGCGGAAACTGCGATTTTGTTCCTGGCGCGCACTCGCGGCGAGCGGTCGGAAACAGACAAAAGAGATTGACATTTCGTATGAGCGCTTCGCGCTGGCGGCTAACGATTTCGGGTACCTGTGGATATTCCTGTGGAAAAACGGGAAGAATTTAATCTCCCATTAATTAAGTAGCAATGATTCAACGGGTTGCGTTTCTGGATTTTGATCTATCGCAGAAGGCTGATTGCACTGAAAAAGGGCATTGACAATTTTCAAGCAACTCTCTAAGGTGGGTCCCGTCGACGGCTGAAAGGCTGGCTTAATTAAACTTTTGCCAGTCCGAAGTAGGCTGAGTGATCAGCGCGTTGGGGCAACCTGACGGGCAGCCAGACCTGAAAAAACCGACCGCTCTGCGAGGAGGAGTTGGGGTTTGGGACCGCGAAAGCGGTGATCGCATCAAGGGCTGTGACGGTGCATGTCTCCACGCTGTTGGCTCCCTCGCAGGAGTTGGTGGCTAGAGCATAACCAATGTCACAGCCTTTACCTTTTTCCCAGCGTTCTCATTGCCGCAAGTCTGCTCTCCCAGAAAAGTTTCTATTCTTCGCTGGAAAAACAAAGGAAGTCGCGCGAAGTGATTGCTCCCCTGGCTGCGCATGGCGATCTGACGTCGTGCCTGACTCGCTGGCTCTGCCCCGCGTGACAAGGTCTCTGCAGCTCACTCAATGCTTCTGGATGACTTTCGCGATTCGCTCAAAGGCCCAGTCAATTTCCTGACGGGTGATAACGAGCGGGGGTGCGATGCGAATCACCCGGTCATGCGTCTCCTTGCACAGGATTCCTTCTTCCTTGAGAGCTTCGCAGTAGGGGCGCGCTGGGCTGTGGAGTTCGATACCGATCCACAAGCCTTTGCCGCGCACCTCTTTCAAATCGGGACTGCGCAGGGTTTGCAGCAGGGTCAGGAAATAAGTGCCGAGTTCGGCGGAACGTTCCACCATCTTCTCTTCGATTAGAACGCGCAGCGCGGTTCGCGCGATGGCGCAGCCCATGGGGTTGCCACCGAAGGTGCTGCCGTGGTCGCCGGGCTTGTACACGCCGAGAATCTCTCGCGACGCGAGGATCGCCGAGACGGGATAGAAGCCGCCGGCCAGCGCCTTGCCAATGATCAACACATCGGGCGTGATTCCTTCGTGCATGTAGGCGAAGAGCTTGCCGGTTCGCCCGAGACCAGACTGGATTTCGTCCGCCATTAGCAGCACTCGATTCTGGCGGCAGATTTCCGCCGCTTCGCGGAGAAATCCCGCGGGGGGAATGACGATTCCGGCTTCGCCCTGAATGGGCTCGACGAGAAAGGCGCAGGTGTTGGGAGTGATGGCTTCGCGGAGGGCGCGGGCGTCGCCGAAGGGAATGACTTTGAATCCCGGAGTGAACGGGCCGAAGCCATCGCGATATTGTTCGTCGGTCGAGAAGCCGACGATGGTGACGGTGCGGCCGTGGAAATTATTGGCGCAGACGATGATCTCTGCCTTGTCCTGCGCGATGCCCTTGATCTTGTAGCCCCACTTGCGCGCCGTCTTGATCGCGGTTTCGACGGCCTCGGCGCCGGAGTTCATGGGGAGCGTCATGTCGAAGCCGGTCAGGTCGTGGAGTTCTTTGTAGAGCAGCGGGAGTTGCTCGTTGCGGAAGGCGCGCGAGGTCAGGGTGACTTTGCGCGCCTGTTCGTTGAGCGTTTGCAGAATTTTGGGGTGACAGTGTCCTTGATTCACCGCGGAATAGGCGGCTAGGCAATCGAGGTAACGTTTACCCTCGACGTCATACACCCACACGCCTTCGGCGCGCTCGATTACTACGTCGAGCGGATGATAGTTGTGAGCTCCATACAGGTTTTCGAGTTCGATGAAGTAATCTGTGCGCTTGGATGTTTCTATAAGTTCCGTTGTCATAAGTTCCTTTCACCGGTGTTCTTCTTGTCCGCATAAAGCAGATTAGCCCTCGGTTGGACAACCCAAACTCCGATCGGGAAAAACCAGATCAGAAAAAATAATCCTGCATAGTTGCGGAACGAGATCGAATCACCTCTCTCTGCCAACATTAGGCTCTTGGAGACGAAATAAAAGATGTAGACCATACAGAACATCGCCAACAGGTGTAACGGGAAGACGAACACAAGCATCAGGGGCCGGAGGTCCTGAAAAAAGACATTAAAAGCAAACAGATAGACCGGCGCGTAGACCAGGGCAAAGAGAAATAACCCCTTGTTCAATCTCAGGGCCGGAGGCACGATGGAACCGAAAAATGATCCCAGGGACCACAACCAGAACAGAAAGGAGATCTCGGCTAGGCCTAGCACAACCCAATGGAGACCGACCATCCCTAAACTCTCAGCCGACAGCGCGACACAGAACGTTCCGAACAAAAGGACAAAGATCTGCCAGTGCTTGGCGCGGAGAAAATAATCTGCGACTTCACTCATCTTGTCCAGTCCCTGCTCTCGACCAACTCTGAGGGATGAGGATTCATGTCATGGTAGCAGGACGGGCGGGGCGCCCGTCCCTCCACCGCAGGACTCATCGCTCGGTCACGGCGCTTGTTCCCTACCACCAGGCACTCCCCGCTGCCGGTTCCTTGTCCAACAGCATGGTCAACAGGGCCATCCGCACATAGAGACCATTCATGGCCTGGCGGAAATACATGGCTCTTGGATCGGCATCGACTGACTTATCTAACTCGACCGTGCGGGGCAAGGGATGAAGGATTAGAGCGTCCGGCTTCATGCGCTGCACGACTTTCGAATCGATGGCATAACGCTTGAGGCCGCTAACGTCTCGAACTCGCTCGGGCCGGATTCTGGTCTGGTAAACCACATCGACCTCGCCAATCACCCGGTCGATGTCCGACTCCAGTTCGTAGCGGACGCCATGCTCATCGAGATACTCCAGGATGTCCGATTTCATCTGGAGTTGCGGCGGGCTTACGAAGAACATCTTTACCCGTTCGAACTTGGCCAGCAGATAGGCGAGCGAGCGCGCCGTACGCCCCTTGTCCAACTCGCCAATGATGGCCACGCTTAGGCCATCGAGCGGACGCTGCCGATAAATCGTGTACAGGTCGAGCAGGGCCTGGGTCGGATGCTGCCCGCCATTGCCATCGCCTGCGTTGATCACCGGCACCAGCGAGACTTCCGCGGCCCGGCGTGCGCCGTCCTCTTCGTGGTGGCGGATGACAATCACATCCGAATAGCCGCTGATGATGCGGATGGAATCCTCCACCTGCTCACCTTCGATCTCCGAAGAAAACGCACCCGCTTGCTCGGTGGATAAAACCCTGCCGCCCAGGCGATGCATGGCGGCCTCGAACGAGAGTCGAGTGCGGGTAGAAGGCGCATAAAAAAGCGCGGTCATGATGCGGTTCTGGTAGTCGAGGGTGCCTCCGCGCGCCACCACGTGCTCCATGCCACGCGAGCGCTCGAATAATTCCATGAGCAGGGGAACCGTGAATTGCTGCGACTCGATGACATGTTTCAATGGCGTCCCTCTCAGCGTCGATTCCGAAGCAGGAGGCTGGATGGGCTTGAGAGGCTGGAGAGGAATAACAGTCGGCTTTGGCATTAGCGTCCTTCCAGTGGGAGTTCGAGCGCTTTGTTTTCGAGCGCTTTGTTTTCGAGATCAGCGTTGCGCTCGATTTCCGCACGATCGTGATCGGGGAACATGTGTGTGCCGGCGGGTCCTTTGCCCGCCGATCCGATGACCGACTGGCACAGATTCTCGCAAGAAGTAATGATAGCTTCCTTGCCGCCCTGGCGCAGAAAGCGCAACACGGATTCGATTTTCGGGCCCATGTTTCCGGGTGGGAAATGGCCAGCCCTTGCGTATTCTTCCAACTCGGCCGCTACGACGCGCCGCAGCGGACGCTGCCTCGGTTTCTTGTAGTCCAGATACACGTAGTCGGTGTCGGTAGAAATAACAAATAGATCTACGCCCAGGCGTGAAGCCAGCCACGCCGAGGCGCGATCCTTGTCGATGACCGCCTCGACGCCTTGCAATCTGCCGTCGTTCCTGACCACAGGAATCCCTCCGCCCCCGCAGGCGATGACCAACACATTTTGCCCGACCAGATTACGAATGACCTCCAGTTCAACAACGTCAATCGGCTCCGGCGACGGAACCACACGGCGATAACCGCGGGCCGCATCCTCCACGATCTCCCATCCGAAAAGGCGTTTGCGTTCCTCGGCGTCGGCGCGCGAATAGAAAGGGCCGATCGGTTTGCTGGGGTGCGTCATCGAGGGATCATCTGCCAACACCAGGCATTGGGTAAGAACAGTCGCAACCGGCACGTGCAGATCGGCCAGTTGCAGTTCGGTTTCGAGCGATTGCTGGAGAAGATATCCGATCTCACCCTGGGTAGAGGCGCCGCAAACGTCCAGCGGGAGCCCAGGGACCTGGCTCGCCCCCCGCTCCGACCGTAGAAGCGCTGCCCCAACCTGCGGACCATTGCCATGCGTGAGCACGATCCGGTAACCGGCACGGATCAGGCCGACGATCTGGGCCGCGGTCCGCTGAGCGTTTGCCCGTTGCTCGGCGATGGTTCCCGTTTCTCCCGCGCGAATCAGGGAGTTTCCGCCAACGGCAAGAAGCATGGTCTTCATAAATGGTCGCTGGCTGTGTGCCCGCAGCGGCTAAAGCCGCGCCCCTTCAAAACAAAATCAAGAGCCGGGCGTTCCCGCCCGGCTGGACCCTTCGGCTCCGCTCAGGGCAGGCTCGCGAGACGCCCGTCCCTCCACCTATATGTGCGCCAACTCCTGCAACTCGGCGAGTCCCGGCAATTTGACGAACTCACCTTTCATCAATTCCAGCATGATCGCCTTTTGTGCGTGCAGCCGGTTCTCCGCCTGCTGAAATACCAGCGACCGCGGCGAGTCGATAACATCGTTGGTGACTTCTTCGCCACGATGTGCCGGCAGGCAATGCAGAAAGACGGCATCCGGCTTGGCCCGGCGGAACAGCGTCGCATCGACCTGGTAAGGGAGGAAGATATGCTTGCGCTTCTCGGCTTCGGACTCCTGCCCCATGCTGGCCCAGATATCGGTGTAGATCACATCCGCGCCGGAGGCCGCTTCGTCCGGATCATTGGTTACGGTGCAAGTGCCACCCGTCTCGGCGCCACGCTCGCGGGCCCACTTCACAGACTCGGCGTCGAGTTCGTATCCCGGAGGCGTAGCCAGCCAAACGTGCGCGCCTAGCTGGGCTCCGGCAAACAGCAGGGAACGTGCGACGTTATTGCCATCGCCTACAAATGCGATCTTCAGGCCCTCCAGATTGCCTTTCGCCTCCCAGATGGTGAGGTAATCCGCCATCGCCTGGCAGGGATGACTGTAGTCGGTGAGCCCATTGATTACGGGAATGGCGGCGTACCGGGCCATCTGCTCCACCACTTCATGGGAGAAAGTGCGGATCATGATGCCCTGTACCATGCGCTCCAGGTTTTTCGCCACGTCGTACACCGACTCGCGTTTGCCCAGATTGATCTCAGCGGGAGAGAGATAGAGGGAGAAGCCGCCCAGTTGCTGGATGCCGACATCAAAAGTTACGCGGGTGCGCAGAGAGGGTTTCTCGAAGATCATGGCCAGGGTCTGGCGCCGAAGCGCCGCGCCGTAGGCGGCCGGGTGAGCCTTGACTTGACGGCCTAGAGTGAGCAGGTACTGGATGTCTGAGGGCGAGAAATCTCGAATCGAGAGAAAGTCTTTGTGATTGCCATTGCCGTGGCCATTCATTTTTCAACTCCTGTTTCAACTCCTGTTCCGACTCCGGCCAGTGCCGGCTCATGCTCGCGCGTGAACTGGGCCAGCAATTCGGCCAGGCCGGGCTTGGTGAGTTCTTCGACCTCATAGGTCACGCGTAGATTGGGCTTATCGAGTTTAATCACCCGCGCGAGGTCAATGGGGGTGGCAATCAGCACGAGATCGCACGGAGTGCGGCGGATGGTTTCCTCGAGTTCGTGCCGTTGGATAGCGCTGTAACCCATGGCGGGCAAAAGATTCGTCAGGTGCCGATAACGCTCGTAGGTGCTGCGGATGGATCCGACGGCATAAGGCCGAGCGTCTACCAATGCTGCCGCCCCATATTGCCGCGCCGCGACCACACCGGCGCCGTAGGGCATCTCTCCGTGAGTGAGTGTGGGACCGTCCTCCACCACCAGCACGCGCCGTCCCTTCACCAGGCTCGGGTCGGGGACGGAGACCCGGCAGGCCATCTCAAAAACAACTGCCCTGGGATTGTGGAGCTTTATGTTTTGGCGAACCGTCTCAATGTCACGCTGCTCGGCGGTGTCCACCTTATTGATCACGATCGCATCCGCGCGCCGCAGATTGACTTCGCCGGGGAAGTACGACAGTTCATGCCCCGGACGGTGCGGGTCTACTACAACGATTTCCAGGTCGGAGACATAGAAGGAAGTGTCGTTGTTGCCGCCGTCCCACAAAATGACATCCGCTTCCTTCTCCGCCTGGCGGAGAATCTTTTCGTAGTCGACTCCCGCATACACCACGGTTCCTTGGCTGATGTGCGGTTCATACTCTTCCCGTTCCTCGATGGTGCATTGCTGAAGGTCGAGGTCCGCCATGGTGGCGAAACGTTGGACAGCCTGCGCCGCAAGATCTCCGTAAGGCATGGGGTGTCGAATGACCACTGGCCTTCGACCCAGGCGGCGCAACACTGCTGCGACCAGGCGCGAGACCGGGCTCTTGCCGCATCCAGTTCGCACCGCACACACGGAAATGACGGGGATCGACGACCTGATCTGCGTATGCTCGGTTCCCAGAAGCCAGAAATCGGCGTTGGCAGCCACGGCACGGGAAGCGAGATGCATAAGAGTCTGGTGGGAAACATCGCTATAGGAAAACACCACCGCGTCAATCTTGTGTTGGGCGATCAGGCTTTCCATATCCTTCTCTTCGAAGATAGGAATGCCTTCCGGATACAAGCGTCCGGCAAGTTCCGGCGGATAACGGCGGCCGGCGATGTCAGGAATCTGAGTGGCAGTGAATGCGACTACCTGGTAGTCGGGATTATTGCGAAATAAAACGTTGAAGTTGTGGAAGTCCCTGCCTGCGGCTCCAAGAATCAAGACTTTCTTCATGGATAGTCCCCGGTGAAGATGGTTTACTTTCTATTCTCTCGCTTGGTGACAGGGTCGGCTGTGCCATTCATCACATTTGGGGGTGACTTGTGTCGCAATCAGAGCCGCCTAAAGCTTGGTCGGAATCCAAGTACCGACTTAAGTGCTGTAGATCATGGCAGATACAGACGGCAAGGCAAAATGAGTATTGGCCTCGGACGCGATGAGTTACGAGTGTGATGGACCTGTCGCCATGACAGGCATCGAGGAAAAACGAAAAACCCAGCTTGATAGTGAGCATGTTGTCATAACGACCATTCCTGAGAATGGCGAGTCGTCTATGGATCCACGCGATACCTCAGTAGTGTCGCGAAATGTATCATTGAGCAGGTGACAATCATGTTCTCGGGATCTCAATTCGACAGGGGCCATCGAAGCAGTCTGGTCCTTCATTTGGCCGTTTTTTCGATCTCTGCAGCAATCGCCCTCGCCCTGATCTCGGATGGGGTCACGCGCGCTTTTGCTCAGAACAACAACCCGCAGCGTCAGAGCGAAAGAGCTAGCGGGGGACCTGAGGTGGCTCGTGGAAAGTATGTCGTCGAGGGGGTGGCCATGTGCGGAGAGTGCCACACCCCGCGCGACAGCAATGGAAATCTTGACCAGACTCGATGGCTGCAGGGCGCGCCCGTCCCCTACCTATCGGCGAAGCACGACTCGAACTGGCCCCTCGACGCGCCGCGGATTGGCGGCATTCCACCTGCCAGCGACGATGACATGATCAAACTACTGACGACCGGCATCTGGACCACCGGTAATCGTCTTCGGCTTCCGATGCCCCAGTTTCGCATGGACCGCAGTGATGCCGAAGCTGTTGTTGCCTATTTAAAGTCATTGACTCCGCAACAGTAACCGGGTGCTCTGCTCGAGTAGGGACAGCCGCCCCTGGGTCGAGAATCGTCCCGTCGGATGACCGATCCGAAGCTATGGCGGAGATTGCAACAATCCGCACCCCCCGGCATAACCAAGCGAAATCGAGATCTCGCCTGATCTAATGCAAGTTATTGAAGGTACTGGTGGCGGCGGTAGGACTCGAACCTACGACCTACGGATTATGAGTTCTGAACCGCCTGGTGCAGACAAAGAAGATAGAGCACTTAGCTCGGCAGAATCCGGCAAGGTCCTGCAAAATCCGCAACCCCCGCGCAACAACGAACATTCCACCGGCAGAACTGCGCCGAACCAGCTCGACTCAAGTGGGTTGCCCGAAATGCGGAGTCACTTTCACCACCAACGCGTCGGCCTGAATCGACAGCGCGGCAGTGATAAAATCGCGCGCATGAAACTCATCCTCTTGTGCTCCGCGAGTTATATAGCAAAAACAGCCTTGATATCTGCGACTTCGATTACGTCACCCGCTTCGAGTTGTTTTTGGCCGCCCTCAACCGCGATATCATTCACCTTGATCTTTACCTTGTTTTCGGAAGCAGCGATGACGTAGCCATCCTCGGCTCGGTAAATCAAGGCTGCGACGCGGGGAGCGAACCACCGCTTTAGCCGAATGCCGGCCATCCTCGATTTTCCGATCAGGGTCAGTTTACTGGTCAGAACGTAGCGCTGCTGGTCAGTTCGGCCTTTGACGATTGTCAGCGTGCCAATAACCGGGCCGGCGGAGGTAGCTGCTGCGGCTGCTTTAGCGAGCATTTCTTTCGCTTTTGCCGTGTCCAAGACCATGGTGCGATCGAGCTGTGGCGGGGCCTTCAGGAGTTGCCCGTCAGCGGGGATGTCGAGAGTTCCATGCTGCGCAGCGGCGCCTCGACGTGCGTCATCACGAAATTCGATCGTGTGCTTGCCGATTGTGGCGTTGTCTCCGTCCTTCAGTACTACCTTACGGATGCGTTGACCATTGACGTACGTGCTATTAAAGCTCTCGGCGTCTTCGATCACATAGTGATCGCCTTCCGCGTAGACCTTGGCGTGATGTCCGGACACTGCAGGATTATCGATGCGCAGGACGTTGTCCGGCTGACGGCCAATTGTGACTGTGCCGCCGGATAGCGAGAGCTCTTGTAAGACTCGGTCTTCAAATTTGAGAAACAGCTTTGCCATGGCACGGCTCCAAAATGCGCGATCTGGGAGAGCAATTCTGGTACGACAGAGGAAGCTTCCCTTGGAGCTACCGCTGGATGATCACTCACTATCTATTCTGCGCCCGAAAACACGGAAGGGAAGAGTACCAAGGTACCCGCCTCCCCTTTGCCTCCCCGCGAAGACACATCCGGCACCGGGCGAGACTGACGGATTCCAGGCAGCGACCGTGTAATGTGCAGAGATCACTGGGGGAACAGTTTTTCTAAACGCTCGGCAAGCTTGCGCACGGCCTCGTTGAGTGCAGGAAGGCCGGGGGTGTCGAAGTCTACGTCGAGGCTTTCGAGGTCAACTGTAACGTCCTTGATCAGCTGAGTGGCCATTTCAACGCGCTGTCTTACTACCTGCTCCATCAGCTTGTAAGGATCGCCTCCTTTTCCTTGTGCATCGAGCCATTGCTGTACGGCTGCGCTTGCCTGGCGAGCTCGTTCGGTAGCGGTCCGGAAATCCATCAGAACCTTCACATTGATCATTCCGGTCTTTACTGAGTTTTGCAGGTTCTTAAGCTCTTCGTTGGTCTTCCTCAGACGAGACGAAAGCTC
>JBEKYF010000063.1:0-22229 GCA_049511255.1 Terriglobales bacterium
TTTCCCGATCTCGCCGCACATTCGGAGAAACGCAAACGCGGCCAGCGCGGCCCGCAGAAAAAACCGCGCAAGGTTCTGATCGCTCTGCGCCTTGAAGAAAGCACGGTCGAGGCGTACAAGGCGGGTGGCCGCGGTTATCAGACCCGCATGGCGGCCGTGCTGGAAGAGCACGCGAAATAATTCCCGCCAAACGCAGAGGATACCCGGACCAGGCGCCGGTCCGGCAAAAAAGAAGTTTCCCGGAGTGCAAATCATGCATCTTTGACCCTGGACTTCTGTTTGGCGACCAGGCGCTGCATTTAGGGCTCTTGTTCCTGCCGAGCCAGAAATCTTTGAACGTATTTTGTGCTTTCGCTCTCGACAATACCTGTCCCCGCAGTCCCAGTTTGTCTGCAGAAAAGGGCTCATATTGCCTAGTAGGATACCAATCCGCCCAGCCGAGATGTGCGATGGTTCGATAGCGGTGTTACTATCACGCCTGTGAAGAAACAACCTGCTGGTTTCAAGAGACGCAAACTGTCAGCGGTGGTAAGGAAGGCGATCACCTCTTACTACACCGATCAAGAACAGATGGAGATAGCAAAGGCATCAAAGCAGCAGAAGATCAGCATGAGCAGCTTTGTGGCGTCCGCCGCTCTAAAGGAAGCTCGCCGGGTAATCCGATAATACCGCTCCCCCTTTTTATGAAAGCCGCTTGAAGTACATCTCCCACAGCAATAGAGTGCCCCTCCCTTGACAAATGTACGGTATTGTTGTACTGTTGTACTGTACTGTACAAGTATTGAGAATTGCAAAACAACGCTGAGGAGGCCTTCATGATCGCCACAGAAGACTTGTTACGACAGAACAGACGATATGCAAAATTACGCTGGGGAAGCGTCCTTGGGCGAGTCGCCCTAGGGGCGCTCAAGAACTTCACAGAACAGTTTCAGTTTTCCGTTGCAAACGGCGACCTACTTCTCTTAGACAGTGCGTGGTACGTTACCCACTCCGGACTCACAGGCCTGGCACGTCGGAATCGTTGCGCTGGCATCAAGGTTCAGCCGGTTCAGCCATTTTGTGATCCGTCGGCACAACGCTGGGCATTCGAGGCCACGGTCTATAAATCCAAAACGTGCAAAGGCTTCGTTGGCTACGGTGACGCCGATCCGTCCAATGTTTCCCCGCTCGTCCGCGGGGCAGAGATGCGCGTGGCCGAGACCCGAGCTGTCAATCGCGCCCTGCGAAAGGCCTACGGAATCGGCATCTGCTCGGTCGAGGAAATCGGGTCAGTTCCGAATCAGATTGAAAAGCTTTCTCCCCAAAACGCAAATGGGAACGGGAATGGCAGCGGCCCCAAAGTTCGGGACCGTCTCTGCCAGATCATCCGCCAGCACAAGCTCGATCCCGAACTGGTAAAGGCCTACGCCGTCGCCTTCTGCGGCACGAAGACGCTGCGAGAGGCCAGCAGGGAACAGGTTGAGAACTTCGTCGTGCAACTGGCCGACTGGGCCGAGAAGGACCGCAATGCCTTGCTCTGCCAGCTCAACAGCTACATGGCCCGAAGCAGGAGGTGGTCGCATGAAACGCCAAGTCCCTGGCCTCGCCGAAACCGCCCGCGATTCTCGTCCGGAGATTCCCGACGGCATCTTCCTCGTGCGCGTCGATGGCGCCCAGTTCCGCTGGCACACCCATAAGCCGTTCTACATCCTCCGACTCTCCGTTCTCGAGCCCTGCACTCTGGCCGGTCAGTCCATCGTGGGTCGTCTTTACTGTACCCAGAAGGCGATGTGGAAGCTGGGCTGGTTCCTGCGCGATTTCCTCTATGACCCGGAACTGCTGGCCCACGAACAGGTCGATGAGAAGGCTTTGCCCGGACTCCGCGGCGTGGTGAAGATCAGCCACACCGTGATCAACGGTATTTCGCTCATCAACCTCGACGGCTTCGCCCCGGCCAGCCACTGGGAAGAACTGTCCGCAGATCCGGTTTCGAGTGCTTCTCGCTCCAACACCGCGGAGGCAACCCGATGACCTACTCCTACACCCAGATCAGCCAGTACTTGAGCTGTCCGCGCCGCTACCGGCACCGCTACCTCGACGGCTGGCAGGAAAAAGACACTCGCGCCGCCATGCTCTTTGGCCGAGCGTTCGAACAGGCAGTCGCCGCCCTTTTTCGCCGTGAAGACCCGGCGGCTGTGCTGTTCGAGCAGTGGGGCGCATGCAAGGACATGAGCCTGACCTACTCCGGCAACGACACCTGGGACCGCATGCTGCAACAAGGCATCCAGTTGCTCGAGCGTTTTGCTCAGGATGGCCGCGTTCGCATTCGCCGCCCTCGTTCCACCCAGCAGATTCAGTTCAATCGGACACTCAGTTCAGGCAACAATTTTGTAGCTTACATCGACGCCATTGGTGAACTGGACGGTACACCATGCGTTCTGGAATGGAAGACTACGTCTGCTCGATATCCAGAAGAGCCGGTCGGCATTTCAGCACTTGATCCGCAACTCGTCTGCTATTCGTGGATGACGGGCATCGACGAAGTTGCCCAGATTGTTTTCGTCCGCAAGCGGCTGGTTGAAGTTCAGTACCTTCGGGCCACCATTTCTGACGAGCAGCGGCAGGAGTTCACAACTCTGGTCGAGGACACAGTCCGACGGATCGAGTCGGGACTCTTCCTGCCGCATAGTGGCATCCGCTTTCCCCAGAATCCGTGCACTACCTGCCCCTTTATCGGGCTCTGCCTCGACAAGCCCGACCTGGTTGAGGCTGTGCTGATCCGCAAGCCAGGAGTTGATCTTGGTCTGTTTGACGAACTTTCGTTTTAGGCCGATGCCGATGCCGCCGAAGCTCAATCGCAAGCGCGCCCTCTTTGTTCTGACCAAGATCGACGAGATCTTGGCGTGGGAAAAGCAGAAAGAGATGGAGCGCGACACCCGTTTCGTCGAACTTGGCAGGTATCTGTGCGAGGTGCGGGCGGGACAGTACTGGAGGCTCGAGAACCTGAAGTCGTTTGACGAGTTCCTGGCGAGGCGGTTCCCGGAATCGAGAAGGAAGGCCTATTACCTCATGTCGATTCACGAGCACCTGCCGCCGCAGGCCAGACGCGAACTGAAAGAAGTGGGATGGACGAAGGGACTGGAGCTAGCGAAGGTCGCCCGCAGGGACGGTCAGCACTTCGATTGTGCAACCTGGTTGCACAAAGCTCGAGAGCTGCCGAAGGAGGACTTTAGGCGGGAGGTGGAGAAGGAACTGACGGGAAAAGAAACTGAGCCGTCGGAACTGATCTACTTCAAAGTCTACAAGAGCCAGATCCCCGTCATCGAGCAGGCGATCGAGACGGCAGCCCTAATGCTGGGCACGGACAAATCGCGCGGGTATTGTCTGGAGATGATTTGTGCCGACTTCCTGGCTGGCGCGCACCTGGACAATGGCAACCCGGAGATCCTGCTCAACTCGATCTCACGCTACTACAAGTTCTTGCCCGGCGAACAGCAGCAGGCTTTTCTCGAAAACCTGCGTGAGAAGGCGTCCTGAGAATGATTTGCCCCAAAGCCGCCCGCTTGCGGCTGGATCCCTTGTCGTACGAAAGTCTGCGCCAGCAGATCCTGCGTCGCGACGGCTGGCGGTGTCAATCCTGTGGCACGCTGTCGAATCTTGAGGTGCACCACAGGGAGTTCCGCAGCCATTCGGGAGCCGATTCAGAGGAGAACTTGATTACGCTCTGCGCCGCATGCCACGCCACAGCACATCGCCGTTAACGCCACGAATGGACACGCTCCACTTTCACGCTTGGCACTTTCCATGACGGCGCTTTCACGGGCCGCATTCGACCCTGGAGGAAGAAGCTGGCTTATGTTGATCAGCGTTTCTAGTTAGCCTCGAATGGTGGATCGCGAACGGGCCGCGGGTTATCGCGATGTGGAGACCATCCATCCCCAAGGAAGCGCAACATCGTCAGCGCCAAGCGGACGTGCTTTGCCGCCGTGCAATACGACGCCTCGGACGAGTGATGCTTTGCGTTTCAAAGTATCTCGGAACGCACGAATCCCCATCACATCACTCGCGGTCACCTGACTCCCCGCTTTAATTTCTAACGCTACCAACTTGCCGGCTTCTTCCAAAACGAAATCCACTTCGTGCCCATTACGGTCGCGCCAAAAATGTAGCTTGCGTCGTTGTGAATCAAGGGCACGCCACGTGTCCAGAGTCTGAAAAAGGGTTTGCTCCAACCAAAAACCAGCATCCAGGCGTTGCGTGGTGTCGGCGGACGACTTGATCCCGGCAAGCCATGCGGCGAGGCCACAATCTGTCCAGAGCAACTTTGGGGCTTTGACGAGTGCGGCCGAGGGATTGGTCACCAGCGGGCGTATGCGTGTAATCAGACACCCGGTTTCCAACAGGTTCAAATACCGGTGCGTCGTCGGGTGACTGAGCGCCGCGTCGCGGGCCAAGTCGGCTTGGTTGAGTAACTTGCCCGTCCTTTGCGCGGCCAGCATCATCATGCGCTGAAAATCAGGCAGGCTGGAGACGGCGCTCAGCTGGCGCAAATCACGCTCCAGATAGGTTTGTACATAAGCGGCGAACCACAGGCCGCGATCCGCTTCGGAATCAATTTGCAGCGCGGGCGGGAATCCTCCACGCAGCAGCCATGTCGGCCAGTCGCCGGGTTCATCAGGCCATTCACGCCAGTCAAAATCCGGGGCGAACAAACGTTCCAGAGGCAGTAACGCATCCTTACGTTCCTGCCACTCCGTGGGACAGAACGACCGAAGCTCCAAATAGATCGCGCGGCCCGCTAACGTGTCTGCCACATGTTTCATTAGCAGGAGATTGGCAGAGCCGGTCAGTGTGAAGTCGCCTGCCCGCCGGTGCTTGTCCACTGCACGTTTGACCGCTAGCAAGATCTGTGGCGCTCGTTGAACGTCATCCAAGATTACAGGGCGCGTAGCGAGCAGCGAGTCGGGATTGCGCTCGGCCTGATCGAGCACACCCACATCATCGAGAGTGAAATACGCCCGCGTTGGCTCAATCGCTTGCGTTAGTGTGGTCTTGCCTGTCTGTCGTGCACCCGTTAATACGGTGACGGGCAAGACCCGGAGAGCCGTTTGGAGATTGTGTCGAAACCAACGTGGCTTAATTCTTTCCATGTCATGAAATAAATCATTTCATGCCATGAAATGCAACAGGAAAGTTTCGCTCGGAGGGACAGGTATTTGACTCACCGCCGAGTCGCGATCGAATACAAGCTCTGAGGCGCGCCTAGTTCCACCCGCGCAGCGGCGTCAATTCTTCTCAAACAGCGATTCTTCGATCAGTTCGCAAAGAATGTGTCCAGTTAAGATGTGACCTTCCTGGATACGAGGTGTCTGCTCGCTGGGAATGCAGATGCAATGGTCGACCGCGCTACGCAGTTTCCCACCGGTTTTTCCCGTCAAGCCTACTGTGACGAGTCTCCTCTCGCGGGCCACATTCACGGCTCGCAGCACGTTGGGGGAGTTTCCGCTGGTGCTGATGGCGAAGACGACGTCATCAGGACTACCCATCCCCTGGATCTGGCGCGCGAAAACGTCGTCAAAGGAATAATCGTTGCCGATGGCGGTTAGGACGGAAGAATTGGTAGTCAGCGCCCAGCCCGAGAGGCTTGCCCGTTCCTTCAAGAACCGTCCGCTCAGTTCCGCGGCCAGGTGCTGTGCGTCCGCGGCACTGCCGCCGTTTCCAAAGAACAGGATCTTGTTTCCGGAGCGGAGGCACTTCGTCATTGCGTCCGCTACCTTAACCACTGCGCTCAAGTACCCTGAAGACTCCAGCAGACTCTGCATCACCGACGCGCAGTCGCGAATCCTGGCGACCGCCAGAGACTGCGCCGTGTCCGCGTTCATAGAACATCTCCGGCCCAGCGCAATTGAAAGCTCTTCATGACTCGTTCCATGACTCGTTCGAAGTTCATCGAGGGAAGATCATCGAGCACCCGCCGCGTGCCCACTGTCGAATGCGGACATTCACGAGGTCGCACTGGGTTGGGCCTCATTGTCCGGCAATGTGTCCCGCAATGGTTCACCCGGGCCATATTCGAAATTGATCCTCTCCTGCTCGACCACCAGCGGCCGTTTCTGCACAAGGGTGTGGATGGCGCCGATGTATTCTCCAACGATGCCCATAAACAGCATTTGCACCGACATGAAGAAAAATACGCCGATGACCAATGGGGCGATGCCAACTGAGAAGTTGTTCCAAAAGATTAGTTTGTACATGAAGTATGCCAGCGACACCAGAACCGAAAGTAGCGCGCCCACAAAACCGGAAAAGGTGACCAGCCGCAGCGGCACCTTGGACAGGTTTGTGATCCCGAGCATCGCCGTGTCGTAGAGCGAATAGAAATTGTTTTTCGTTAGGCCACGTTTTCGGGCGGGTTGATGGTAGGGGATCTCGAAACGTCGCATCCCAATCTCGGCAATTATCCCCCGGAAATAGGGGTAAGGATCATTCAATTGCTTGATCATCTCCACCACCTTGCGGTCAAAGAGGCCAAATCCCGTGAAGTTCTCGTACGTTTCAATCCCCGAAAGACGGTTTGCAAGCCGGTAATACTGCTTGCGAATCCAGAACATCAGTCCGTGTTCATCACTGGTCGCCTTTACCGTGATTACTACTGGGTATCCCTCTTCCCACTTACGCACGAGGTCCACGATCATCTCCGGCGGGTCTTGCAAGTCCGCCACAATGCCGATCACCGCGTCTCCGCTGGCCTGGTACAACGCGTGCATGGGTGACCTTATGTGGCCGAAGTTGCGCGTATTGCGGATCACCTTGACGTTCCTGTCCGCTGCGGCGATAACCTTGAGTTCCCCAAGAGTGTTGTCGGTTGACGCATTGTCGATAAAGATGTGTTCGTACTGGTAGTTGCCGGCGGCGGCGACGGCAGCGCGCACCCGGAGGTACACCTCGCGCACGTTGGCCTCTTCGTTATAGCAGGGCGTGAGGACGGTCAGGGTCTTAGGCATGAGTCGCGGCTTTCTCGTCGAACTTTAGCGATTCGACGTCGATCCCTTCGTACCGCTCATACCAGGCATAAAGGTCCCTGATCGAGCCCTCTAAGTCCCAAAACTGATATCCCCCCATTTCCGTTAGCATACGCGAGTTGTCCGCTGAGTACTCAGGCCCCATCCCTTCGGTCAGGACTGACACACTGGGATTGCGCCCCGAGACCTGGGCCGAGACCCGGGCAATCACTCGGGCTAATTCGGTTAGCGCCACAGGCCGTCCGGTGCAGATGTTGTACGCCTTGTGGCGGGCGTCGTTCTCGATGAACCACATCGTGATCTTGACCAGGTCTTTGATGTACAGGTAGTCAAACACGATATCCTGCCGCAGCACAATCGGCAATCCTTTCAGCACCCGGCAACATGCGTTGGAAATGAAACGCACCGTGTAGTCCTCGTAGGCGCCAAAAACTCCGAACAACCGCAGATTAACGATTCGGTCGGAGCGCTCGATATATTTAGCGCAAATGTACTTGGAAAACCCGTACGCGTCCCTGGGCACACGGGTATCGAAATAGTTTTCCCGTACTCGCGCCGGCACTTGAAAACGGTCGTACTCCGCGCCTGAGCCGAAGTGAATCATTTTTCCGAATCGTCGCTCATCGCCTACGAGGTTGCGCACGAGATTGAAAAACATGCGGCAATTGCGGTCGAGCAGGTCCGGGGGAGCAGCCAGGTGCCGATTCGACCGCGTGGTTGCCGCATGCACGATCACGTCGCAACTGTGCGTGCTGAGGTATTCGCGCACCGCCTGCTCGTTCAGCAGATCCAGTTCGGCGGAGGAAGGCGCCAACACCTCATGCGTGGAAGCAAGTTGCTCCGCCAGATTTCGTCCGATGAATCCTGACCCGCCGGTGATGAGTATGCGCATTATGCAGGCGACCGGAACGAAAACTTCTTGTGTCCCCAAAAGCTGTACACAACCATAAATGCCGTCAGAATAGCGCCGGCAATGTAGGGCGCTTGGGCGACGAACCGCGTATTCCGCCGAATGACCAACACCAGTACAGGTAACGTGAGTACTCCGAAGAGAATGCCGCCGCTGTACACCGCGACGCAGCGCATCCATTCGCGCAGGTAATTGCCCTTGGTTTTGAATACGAACCATTTGTAGCCGAGGTATGAGACCGTGATGTTCAGCAGACTCGCGATCACCGAGGCGGGGATATAACTGTGCGGAATCATCGGGCTGAGAATTGCGGTGAAAAACGCGAACGAGCCGTATCCGAACAAGGTATTCCAGGCGCCCACCAGCAGGTATCGCCCGAACTGACTGGGCGGGATGTGCCGCGTGAGTTCCGTGCTCCATTTGTTACCAAAATCTGAGAGGCTCATCTCTTTACATCTTTACACGGGCAATATGCCCCACTGCGATATTATCAAGAGTCGCTGCAGCTTTTGCGCATTTGATGAGTTCAATAACATTTCAGTGTTGGAGCCAATGGAGCCTGAGCAGCAATGAAGCTTTCGGACTACGTTTTTCGCGTTGTCGCAGACAGCGGTGTGAAACATGTCTTTCTGGTGCCCGGCGGTGGGGCCATGCATCTCAACGACTCCCTCAGCCGCTGTAGCGGGGTTGATTTCGTTTGCAATCTGCACGAGCAGGCCAGTGCAATTGCAGCAGAAAATTACTCGAAGGCTACCAATAATCTCGGTGTTGCACTGGTGACTACTGGTCCGGGCAGCACAAATGCGATCACCGGCCTAGCCGGTGCCTGGCTGGATTCGACGCCGTGCCTGTTTCTCTCTGGTCAGGTAAAACGAGCGGACCGGATGTTTCGGCCCGATGGATCGCCGCTGGGTGTTCGGCAAGTTGGAATGCAGGAGGTTGATATCGTCTCGATTGTCCGCCCCCTCACCAAGTACGCGATAACTATCGACGATCCCGGTTCGATCCGCTACCACATGGAGAAGGCACTTCATCTCGCAAAATCGGGCCGTCCGGGTCCTGTTTGGATTGACATTCCGCTCGATGTACAGGCCAGCCCGATCGATCCGGAGACCCTGCGCCGCTTCGATCCTGGCGAGTGCGAAGTTCGTTCACAAGTTGATCTGGAGGCGCTGGTCGGGGAAACGATCCGCGCGTTGAATAAGTCCGAGCGTCCCATGCTTCTGGCCGGCAACGGCATTCGATTGGCGCGTGCGGAAAAGGAATTTCTGGAACTGGTCGAAGTACTTGACATTCCAGTCGAGTCGACGTGGCTCGCCATCGATCTGATTGCCGATGACCATCCCTTATTTGTTGGTCGTCCCGGTTCGCTTGCGCCGCGTGGGGCAAACTTTGCTGTTCAGAATTCCGATTTTCTGCTTGCGCTGGGCGCGCGCCTGGATCGCGTGATCACGGGCTACTCCCCAGAGCGGTTTGCCCGTGCCGCTCACAAAGTGATGGTGGACATTGATCCCTTCGAGCTGGCCAAGATGGGCGATTCCATTCAGACGAAAGTGCAGGCTGACGCAGGCGAGTTCATTCGCGCATTGCTTCGCCGCAAGTCGGAAATTCAGCGAAAGGACCGGTCGGCGTGGAAGCAGCGCTGCGTGGATTGGAAGAAGCGCTATCCCGTCATCCTGCCGGAACATCGCAAGCCCGAAGGGCTGGTCAGCATGTATCACCTGGCGGAAGCGCTTCAGGACGTGCTGCCGGCGGATACTCCCATCGTCTCCGGGAGTTCGGGCAGCGCGATTGAACTCTTCCTGCTTGCGCTGCGGGTCAAGGCCGGGCAGAGGGTGTTTCATACCACGGCGTTGGGGGCGATGGGGTATGGCATTGCCGCTTCCATTGGAGTCTGCATGGCAAACGGCCGCCGCCCGGTAGTGTGCTTGGATGGCGATGGAGGTTTTCAATTCAACATCCAGGAACTGGAAACCGTCTCGCGGCTTAAGCTGCCAATCACGTTTTTTGTGCTGAACAATGGCGGTTATGCTTCCATTCGTACTTCGCAGACGAATTTCTTTGGCGCACCGAGTATCGGGTGCAGCCCCGAGACCGGACAGACTTTACCGGATATCACCAAGGTGGCCCAGGCTTATGGGTTGCAGACTGACGTCATCCGCGATCAATCCGATCTGCGCGCCGATCTGCGGCGAGTGCTCAGTCGTGGCGGCCCGCTGGTGTGCGACACGATCGTTCTTCCCGATGAGTTCCGCGGTCCGCGACTTTCCTCCGTGCAACGCCCGGATGGATCGTTTGTCTCCAAGCCGTTGGAAGATCTTTACCCGTTCCTCTCGCGCGAGGAATTTCTCTCGAACATGTTGATCCCCGTGGAAGAGGAGTAACGATTATGCGAATTGCAGTGATGCAGGGCCGGCTTCTGCCGCCATCGGACGGGTGCTTTCAGTGCTTTCCCAGAGGGCACTGGAGAGAGGAATTTCCGCTGGCAGCAGAGGCGGGACTTGACGCGATTGAGTGGATTTACGACTCCCCGGGCGAGAGCGATAATCCGCTCGGCACCGATAATGGTCTAGCGGAAATCGTTCGGCTGTCTGAAAAATGTGATATCGCTGTCGTCTCCGTCTGCGCCGACTACTTCATGGAGTGTCCGCTCGCTAAAGCCGGGGCAGCCGAATCGGAAGAGAGAACCAACAAATTATTGTGGCTGTTGGATCGCTGCAAGCTGGCCGGTATTCGCCGCGTTGTTCTTCCTTTTGTGGACAATTCCAGGATTGACAGCGATGCCGAGGAAGCCCAGGCCGTGCAGGTGCTGCGCCGTGTTCTTGGACATGCCGAAAAGGTTGATATTGAATTGCACGTGGAGACATCGCTCGATCCAAAACGCTTTGGTTCACTTTTAGCCAAGTTGCCACATCCTTACTTGAAAGTGAATTACGACTCAGGAAACAGCGCTTCTCTTGGCTACGATGTGCACGAAGAGATTGCGGCCTACGGCGACCGAATCGGCAGCGTACATATAAAAGATCGGATTCGCGGCGGCGGAACCGTTCCGCTTGGAACGGGCAATGCGGAGATTCCGGTTTTGCTTTCCCAGCTCTTCCGACTCGGATACGAGGGAGACTTTGTAATGCAGATTGCGAGAGGCGACGCTGGAAAAGAGCTTGCCTGGATTCGGCATAATCGGGAACTTGTGCTGAGTCAACTGCAGGCGGCGGGTTTCGTGTTCGGAGCGAACCGATGAAGATATTGATGGTCGGACTTGGGGGCATCGGACAGCGCCATCTACGAAATTTGCGCGCGCTGCTCGGTGACGATGTCGAGATACTCGCCTACCGTGTCCGAAAGCTTTCCTCGGTCATTACGCCCACTTTGCAGATTGACGCTGATCGCGATGTCGAACGGGAGTATCGACTCCGCGTCTTTGGGGACTTGGAATCGGCGCTCGCGGAAAAGCCTGATATCGCATTGATCTGTAACCCCAGCAGCTTGCATGTTCCTGCGGCATTGGCTTGCGTTCGGGCCGGCTGCGATCTCTTTGTAGAGAAGCCGCTATCGGATGACCTAGAGGGGTTGCCTGAGTTGCAAGCTCTGGTTGAGGAACAGGCCCGGATTGTCATGGTCGGCTATCAGCTTCGTTTCCATCCCTGCTTTCTGCGCATGCAGGAGATAGTGGGAAAGCGCCTACTTGGCAACCTGCTTGCCGTCCGCGCCTCGGTGGGCGAGTACCTGCCAGGCTGGCATCGTTATGAGGACTACCGGCAGGGCTATGCCGCGCGGGCAGACTTGGGCGGGGGCGTAATACTCTCGCAGATTCACGAGTTCGACTATCTCTACTCCTTGTTTGGCAAGGCGAAGCGTTTGTTCTCCATCGGCGGGCACTGGAGTAATCTTGAGATCGACGTTGAGGACGTAGCCAGCACACTGATGCAGTGCGAGTTCGCCGGAAGGCCACTCCCCGTCCACTTGCAGCAGGACTATCTGCAGCGGCCGCCACAGCGGCAGTGTGAGGTGATAGGGGACGCGGGCAAAGCCATTCTCGACTTTCCGACGCTTTCGGTCACCCTGTACGGCGTAGAAGGAAACGTGGCGGATCGGTTCACTTGCGAGCAACTGGACCGCAATCAACTGTTCATCCTTGAGATGCAGCATTTTCTTGACTGTGTGAAGACGCGGAGCAAACCAGTGGTTGACCTGCGTGAAGGTATGTGGAGCCTCAAACTGGCGCTGGCCGCGAAGGAATCGATCGCAACCGGCCGTGTAGTGGAGCTTTCCTGAAGAATCGAGAAAGTATGAAAGAGCTTGGGAATTTGTTTGATTTAACCGGGCGCGTTGCCGTTATCACCGGGGGCGCGGGACTACTCGGCGAGCAACATGCCCGAGCTATTGCGGCGGCGGGCGGCATCCCGGTTCTGGTGGACATTCAACAGCAGCGCGCCAGCGAAAAAGCGGCAGCATTGTCGCACGAGTACGGTGTGCCGGCAATCGGCTGCGTTGCGGACATAACAAACGAGTCGGAAATTGAAGCGCTGCGGGGCGAGATCCTGGCCAAGTTCGGGCGTCTCGATATCCTTATCAACAACGCGGCTAACAATCCCAAGATGGAGGCCAGCACAGAGGTAAACTTTTCGCGGTTAGAGAATTTTCCTTTGGCGCAGTGGGAGGCGGACATTGCCGTAGGCCTGACCGGCGCTTTCCTGTGCAGCAAAGTATTTGGAAGTCACATGGCCAGCAAGGGCGGCGGAGTCATCGTAAACGTGGCGTCGGATCTCGCGCTCATCGCTCCCGATCAGCGCATCTACAGGCAACCCGGTGTGCCGGAGCAGATGCAGCCCGTCAAGCCCGTCACCTATTCTGTAGTAAAGTCCGCGCTGGTGGGCCTTACGCGATATCTGGCCAGCTACTGGGCCGACAAAAAGGTACGCGTCAATGCCATTTCGCCTGGTGGCGTGTACAACGGCCAGCCGGAGGATTTTGTTGCACGCCTGAGCAACCTGATCCCGCTTGGACGCATGGCTGCGATTAACGAATATCAGGGCGCCATTGTGTTTCTGTGTTCGGACGCATCGTCATATATGACGGGCACGAATCTCGTGATCGATGGTGGTAGGAGTTGCTGGTAAGAGTACCATCGGGCCAAGGTTGCGATACCGGGGTGAGAACGAATGGTTTCTGGAGCGAGAGGGCTTGCTGACAAAGACGTGACTACGGCACTGGAAGAGTTGTTCGCCGAAGGTGAGGCGAAAGCAACGGCGCGGGAGAGATCGGCATTTGACCTGATAGCGGGACCATCGAAAGATCTGATTGTATTATTCGGAGCGGGACGTGTTGGTCGTAAGACTTTGGCCGGACTGCGCAAGGCCGGCATTGAACCTATCGCCTTTGTAGATAACGATGCGCGCCTATGGAACACCCCTGTAGAAGGGGTGGAGGTGCTCTCTCCGGAAGAGGCGGCACGACGTCACGGCGACCAAGCAACCTTTGTTATCACGATCTGGAGAGGTGAGGCTACCGATCGGATGGCACAGCGCGAATCGCAGCTGCGAAGCTTGGGCTGCAAGTACGTAGTCACATTCCAGCCGCTGTTTTGGAAGCACGCGGAGGTTTTCCTGCCGCACTACGCCCTCGATCTCCCGCACAGGGTGCATCAACAGGCGGATGACGTGCGCCGGGCCGGCCGTCTGTGGTCAGACAGCGCCTCCCGAAGTGAATATCTCGCGCAGTTGCGTTGGCGTCTGTTGGGCGAATTTGATGCGCTGTACAGTCCTGTCCAGCACACGATGTATTTTCCACTGGAACTCTGCCCGCTTACCGATCACGAGGTGTTCGTTGATTGCGGCGCCTACGACGGTGACAGCATCCGGAGCTTCCTGGATCAGACCAAGAAATCGTTCAAGAGAATTTACAGTTTTGAGCCTGACCCTGCCAACTTCTCGAAACTCGAAAAAGAGGTGTCACTGCGTCCGGAACGCGAATCCATAACGCTGCAACGCGCGGCCGTGGGAGCCCGGACCGGAACCGTCATGTTCTCCGGTGGTGGAAACGAAGCCTCCTCTGTCGGCAAGGGTGACATGGTGGTCGACTGCCTCGCTCTCGACGAAGCTCTTTCCGGCACGCAACCGACTTATATAAAGATGGACATCGAGGGCGCTGAATTGGACGCACTGAATGGAGCGCGCAAAATCATCCAACGATATTCTCCGGTGCTTGCCGTCTGCAGCTATCATGTGCAGGATCATCTCTGGAAGATTCCGCTCGTCATCCAGTCAATCAATCCAAATTACAGCTTCTTCCTGCACCCTCATTTGGTGGAAGGGTGGGACCTGGTCTGTTATGCCATTCCGAAACCTCGGCTGTCGAATCGAACTGACAGGGACGACGGAAGGCGGCCATGAAAACTCTTTTGCGGCCCTGTCCGGTTTGCGGGGGCGGACGTGGAGATGTGCTGCATCACCAAAGATTCGCAGTCTCAGACGATTATCCGCTGCCGGATGAATACGACGTCGTGATCTGTGCGGCATGCGGAATGGTGTATGCCGACACACCCGCGACCCAGGCTGACTATGACAAGTTCTATGCTACCTGCTCCATTTACGAGCAGCCAGCCGGAGCCCAGGTGGGGAAGACTCCCCCGGAAGATATCGCGCGCCTTGAGCAAACCGGAGCGATATTCGCCAACCATATTCCTTCCAAGGAGGCTTGCATCCTCGATGTAGGGTGCGCCAACGGGGGGCTGCTTCAAGTGCTGGGTCGTCTGGGATTTCGCAATCTCGTTGGTGTCGATCCTTCTCCTGCGTGCGTGGAAAACACACGCAATGGGGGATGTCAGTCCTATCAAGGAGACCTTGCTCATCTTCCTGGAGAGATAGGTTGTTTCGATGCCGTAATCCTAACCTCCGTCCTGGAGCACGTCCTTGACGTAAAGCGTGCCATCTCGGCATTGGTGAGTGTTTGCAGTGCGAACGGCCGAATCTTCCTCGAAGTGCCGGATGCGGCCCGGTACGCTGACTATCTGCATTCCCCATTTCAGGACATCAATACCGAGCACATCAATCACTTCAACGTAACCTCACTGCGAAACTTAATGACCCAGTTTGGATTTGCACCCGTACTCGAGAAACGCGTGCTGGTGACCGGGTTTTCCGGCCTATTGTTCCCTGGCCTTGAAGCCGGATACGAACGTCGTTCCGGTCCGGTTCAGCAACCCTGGCCTATCGACAGCGCATTTCGCGGGCAGATGGAACGCTACATCAATGTGTCCCGTGTCATGATGCAAGAAATCGATCAGCATCTGCGGAGTGTGCTTGCATCTTCAATGGAAGTGATCGTTTGGGGGACGGGCCAACTGACCATGAAGCTTCTGTGCGATACAGCGTTGAGGGATGCGAAGGTGCTTGCTTTCGTGGATGGGAATCCGGTCAATGTAGGAAAAACATTGCGCGGCGTGCCCATCATTCGTCCCGACCAGTTGGAGAACCAGAGGGCGCCCATTATCCTCGCGACCTTGCTGCATACGCAAGCTATCCGGAACCGGATTGCTTCCCTCGGATTAACAAACCCGGTGGTTAAGCTGCAGGCGCATTGACGCGCGACCTTGTGGCGGGGTCAAATTCTCACGAGGCCGTTCTCCAACGCAGCGGACGAGGAATGTCCCTTACGAAACCGGCTTCGCCCACGTAAACATCTGGCCAAATTTATCTGAAGACCAAACCTCATATCCGATGCTGGCAAACAGTTTCTCCAAGGGCTTCCAGGTCAGTTCTCCATCGACTGGGTGATTGCTCTCGATTGCAAAGTTGATCGGATGCATCTTCAGAAATTCTCGCGAGCTTTCGATTGTGACGACCTCCGCGCCTTCTATGTCCATTTTCACGAAGGTGGGAACCTCGCCGAATTCGGCGCACGCGTCCGCAAAGGTGACGGTTACCACCTTCTGAAACTTATCCTTTTCCGAATACGTGAGGTAGTCGGTTAGCCCCGCGCACATGGAGCCGTCCATGCAAAATTCAGCAGTACCGCTAGAACCTGAAAGCGCCTTTTTAACCGGTATGACGTTGTGCAGTTTGTGCAATTCGATGTTCTGCAAGAGGTAGTTATAGTTATTCTGGTCGGGCTCAAAAGCATAGACCTTGCCGCTGGGTCCCACCATCTGCGCTAAGAAATAGGCAGTGGCGCCAGCATGTGCGCCAGCATCCCAAACAACGTCGCCCGGTTGAGGCACGTAGCCATGCGTGTAGGCATCCATTACATCGTCTTCAGGAATTGACGGAAAATGAAATGCAGCGCCACTCTTGCGGTAGCGTTGGAGACCGGGCCTGGAGAAGTCCAGGATTGTTCGACCTTCAATAGCCTGGCCTTCGATGGTGTCGAAGTATAGGTCATAGCATTCCATCATTATCGGAACCTGAACGTATTGAGCTTTGTTCAGTATCATTTCCCGCTCAGCCTTGTGGAGCGTGATCGCATCATTCGCAAATTCGACACTGTAGCCATGACGAAGACCGTGCATCCGCAATGCCGCTTGAACGAACACACTATTCGGCCCAAGCCGGACGAGATAGTCCTTTACGGACTGCATAAATGCGTTCAGCATGCGGTCCTATCAGGACATCTGTCGCGACGGACACAACCCATCGTTCCTTCGCTGCTGCGGTTAGCGTGTCCGGACAACTCAGTCACGGCTTTGCCGCCATTCGGGCAGACCCGAGCAACATGTCCACGACCTCCCGCACAGCTCCGTTACCGCCGGCGAGCTTGGTGACCACCTGGCAATGCTCCCGGACTGAAGGACGCGCATCCGCGGGACAGGCGCTGAGACCAACGATGTTAAGCGCGGGTAAGTCGTTCACATCGTCTCCAATGAAGCAAATCTCCTGCAGGCGCAACCCGTGCCGTTCCGAGAACGCGCGCAGCGCGCTGGCTTTGTCCTTGCAGTCCTTGTAAACGTCGCTGATGCCGAGCTTACTGGCAAGCCGGTCGACCAGGGGGCTGCTCTCGCCCGACACCAACGCAATCACCATTCCCGATTTTCGTGCCAGCGACAGGCCCATGATGTCGGAAAAGTGAAAGCGCTTCCATTCTTCGCCGTTTTGCCCCCACCAAACTCCCCCATCGGTGAGCACACCATCGACATCCATGGCGATGGCCTTGATCTTTGATAGGACCTCCGGCACGATCTCGGGCACTAGACGGCTCCCACGCGCCGCAACTTTTTGATGATCGGTTGCTCGCGCTCCAGCACTCGCTTGACGCCATCACCCATCGATTTTTCGATCAAGCGGATGTCTCGAACCAAGCGAGTGATGCCATTCGGTTCCAGCGACGCCGCGTGGTCCGAACCCCACATGGAGCGATCGAGAGTGATGTGCCGCTCGATTATGCAGGCGCCCATTACCGCGGCCGCGACGCTCGAAGGCAACCCCGTTTCGTGGCCGGAGTAACCAACCGGCACGCCATACCGATCTCTCAGCACATCGATAACCTGCAGGTTCAATTCTTCGTAGTACGCGGGATACGTGCTGCAGGCATGAAGAAGGACGAGATCTTGCTTGCCCAGAACTTCCACCGCATGGTCGACTTGCTGGATCGTACTCATTCCGGTCGACAACACGATCGGCTTACCAATCGCGCGCGTATGGCGCAGCAGGTTGTCATCGGTGAGGGATGCGGAAGCGACTTTAAAGCAGGGGACACGAAACTGGGCTATGAAATCGACGGATGCCTCATCCCAGCAAGACGCGAACCAGGGAATCTTGACCTCACGGCAATAACGGTCAATTTCCTCATACTCTTCGAGCTCGAATTCGAGGCCGCGCTTCAGATCGCCGTTGGTCGTTCCAAAAGGGCTTTCCCGAGGCTTCGCCAGTTCCTCCGCCGAGTAGACGACGTCAATGGTTCTCTTCTGAAACTTGACGGCGTCACAATCGGCGCCCAAGGCCACGTTGATAAGTTTTTTCGCAAGATCGATATCTCCATTGTGGTTGATTCCGATTTCAGCGACCACGTAGCAAGGTCTACCAGGTCCGATCACCTTGGACCCCAATCGAACCTCTGGAAGCTGGCTGGAGGAATGTATGTTATTTTCGTGCGGCATCGGAAAGTACCCCCTTTAAAGCGATTTCGTTCATCGTTTCCAGAACGTAATCCAACATCGCCTGCGTGAGTCCGGGATATACGCCAATCCAGAAGGCCTGATTCATCACGCGGTCACTCATTCGAAGATCACCCACTACACGATAGTTGAGGTCCGCATAGGCAGGTTGACGGACCAGGTTGCCGCCGAACAGCTGGCGAGTACCGATCTTTCTCCCATTCAGGAACTCAATGAGCGCATGACGCGAGAATGGAGCTGTCTCCCGTACTAGCAGCGGAAATCCAAACCAACTCGGGTCGGAATTCGGGGTTGCCTCCGGCAAGACGAACTGCTCCTCGACGTCCTTGAGTCCTGCCTTCAAATACGCAAAATTTCGTTTTCTCGCCGCAATGAATGCCGGCAGTTTCTTCAACTGCGCGACTCCCACGGCAGCTTGCATGTCAGTGGCCTTCAGGTTATAGCCCACATGCGAATAAATGTATTTGTGATCGTACCCGTGGGGCAGCTCACCTGCTTGCCAGTCGAAGCGCTTGCCACAGGTGTTCTCTTTACCCGGGGCACACCAGCAATCCCGCCCCCAATCGCGAAACGATTCTACGAGTGTGCGCATCAGTGGCTTGTCCGTCAAAACGCATCCGCCTTCGCCCATCGTGATGTGGTGTGCCGGATAGAAGCTGACGGTCGCGAGATCGCCGAAGGTTCCGACATTCTGTCCGCGATAGGTCGAGCCGAGCGCGTCACAACAGTCTTCGATCAGCCACAAGCCGTGCTTCTTCGCAAACGCCGTAACGGCATCGAGATCGAACGGATTTCCCAGCGTGTGCGCAAAGATGATGGCACGCGTGCGGCCGGATAGCGCCGGCTCGAGATAACTGACATCCACGTTGAATGTGGGAATATGAACATCGACGAAGACGGGAACCAGTCCGTTTTGCACGATCGGATTGACCGTAGTCGGGAATCCCGCAGCCAGGGTGATGACCTCGTCTCCGGGTCTCAGCCGCCGATCGCCCAATTTCTTCGAAGTTAGGGCTGCGACCGCCAGCAGGTTGGCCGACGAGCCCGAGTTGACCAGCACCGCCTCGCGGACACCGATGAATTTGGCGAACTCACGTTCGAACTGCTCGGCGAAGCGCCCGGTGGTCAGCCAGAAATCAAGCGAGGAATCGACCAGCAGTTCGAGTTCTTGTTCGTCGAAGACACGGCCGGAAATGGGCACAGGCGATGATCCCGGTACGAACGCGGGGGAAGGGAAGGCCTCGCGGTAGTACTCCGCCACCAAGCCGCGGATCCGGTCGCGCAAGTCGTCTGCTCGTGACACTACTTCAGCGCCTCCCGGTACCACGTGATGGTCTTTTCCAAGCCTTCATCCAGCGTGAACATGGGCTTCCAGTTCAATTCAGCGCGTGCCCGCTCAGCGCTCAGGAACTGATGGCGGATCTCATTCGAAGCCTGGTTCTGAATCTCGGGCTTCAACCTCGATCCCATTTTCGCGAGGATTGCATTCACCAGGTCAAGCACGCTGATCTGCGCTTCATTCGAAAAGTTATAGGCTGCGCCGCAAAGCTTCGGATTATGCATGAGCCGCTCTGCCAACAGCATGTAGGCCGCGGCGCCATCTTCCACGTAGAAGTAGTCGCGCACGTACTTGCCGTCGGAGCGAATAATGGGTCGTTCGCCACGAATCACGGAGCGGATCGTGCCCGGCACCACGCGGTTCCAGTTCAGGTCTCCGCCGCCGTAAAAATTGCCGCAGCGGGTGATCGCCACTGGGACGCCAAACGTGCGCGCGTACGATTGCGCAATCAGGTCCGCGCACGACTTGCTTACGTCGTAGGGATGCTTCCCCTGCAACGGCATATCTTCTTTATAGGGAAGTACCGTCTGATCGCCGTAAGCCTTGTCTGAAGAAGCGAGGATGACCGACTTCACCATCGGCGAACGCCGGCAAGCCTCCAGAACATTCCACGTTCCGCGTACGTTGCTCTCGAAAGTTGAAAGCGGATTGCGGTTGGCGATGCCCACGATCGTCTGCGCGGCGAGATGAAAGACGACTTCGATCTCGTACTCGCCCAGCACACGTTCCAGCAGATATGGACTGCTGAGACCGCCGCGCACTATGTTGACTCGGTCGGCCAGTCCCTGGTGCACAAATTCGCTGGCCGGAACCCAGTCGCGCACCAGCGCCGTCACGGATGCGCCTTGCTCCAGCAGGTGTTTCGTCAGCCATCCGCCCACCAGTCCCGTGGCGCCAGTGATAAAGACGGCACGGTCGCGCCAGAAGCCGTTCTTCATTATTATTCCTGCCAAACCTTCCATGGCGCCTGGTTCGTGCTCCATAACTGGTTCAAGTACTCGTATTCGCGATACGTATCCATCGCGTAGAAGAAGCCGTCATGCTGATAGGCCATCAACTGCCCGTCGTCGGCCAGCCGCTCCAGCGGTTCCTTCTCGAAGATGCAATCGTCACCGCCGAGAAAATCGAACACCCGGCGATCGAGCACAAAAAAGCCTGCGCTTGCGCGGCCGCTGATTTTTGCCTTTTCCTTAAACTTTGTCACGCGACCTGTCGAGTTTGCCTCGATGACTCCGAAGCGAGAACTCGGTGTGATGGTCGTGACGGTGGCAAGCTTCCCATGGCTCTTGTGGAATTCCAACAACTCTCGGATGTTCACATCGCCCACGCCGTCGCCATAGGTCAGCATGAAAAGATCTTCATCTTGACCAATGTACTTCTCAATCCTCTTCACCCGTCCGCCCGTCATCGTGTTCTGTCCGGTATCGACGAGCGTGACCTGAAAGTCTTGTTCGCGATGGACGTTTTTGTACTCAATCTTGGAGTTCCGGCCGAGGCAGAGGGAGAAATCGTTGTTCATCGCCTCGTAGTTCAGGAAATATTCCTTGATCATGTTGCCGCGGTATCCGAGGCAAAACACAAAATCAGTAAAACCATTATGCGCATATAACTTCATAATATGCCACAGGATCGGACGACCGCCGATTTCGACCATGGGCTTGGGCCGATACTCAGTTTCCTCGCGCAAGCGCGTACCGAGCCCTCCGCACAGCATCACTACTTTCACGAGATTCTCCTGGCAGGCGCTAGTGCTAGTTTCCCGGATTTTATTCATCATTCAGACTTTAGGCAAGGGAAGGACCCTACGTTGTCCAGGTTTGCGCCCACCAGAAAATCCGCGCAGATCTCTTCAGGCAGCCCGGGATTTGTCCGTCCGAAGCAATCAGAGTCGCTGTCTCGAAGCTCAATAACATGGATCTGGCTCTTGTACAACTTGAAATAGATAATCTCCACGCTTCTGTTTCGCCCAATGTCAGTTCCTTCTCGACTTCGCGCTTGAATTCTCCTTCGACATCCCGCGCGCCTTGTGCAACCAGGTTGCACAATCGAAACGCTGCCTGTCCTCGGCACCACTTAGGCCGCGCTCAGACCACAAAAGGCAATCCGATGTTTGTGCACCCCGGGTGCACAAATTCGGGCCTGAGACGCACCCCGGGGGGACTCTCCAGAAAGCGTTTGTGTGCCAGAAAGTCCTCGGGTCCTGTCACGTGTTTGCGATTGCTTGGGCTTTGCCATCACTGACCATGTTCGCTTTTTATTCGCTAAATGTCAAGCTCCTTAAATCCGGTCGGATTATATTTGCCGGCCGACTTGTCTCTTCCGCTTTTTGGCCCACCGGGCTAAAACTGCCTTGCGTCCGAGCTCGCTTCTCTGTTCGGGCGTTAGTTTGACATCAAATCTGTACTCCTGTGAAAAAGGTGGCAAAAGCTGCACGGTGGCGCAACCGCCGCCCGGCTATCAACCCCTCCGAGGTGATCTTCGTCACTGCGTTCGCAAGCTCGGAGCTGCTAGCTTTTAGAGCAGTCGCACGGACAGCACGGGTGTCTCGTGACAGTGCACAACCAGACGGGGAGCCCTACAGTGAATGACGTAGCCATCGTAAATGCGAGTACGGACCCATGTCGTTCCCCGTCGGTTGACAAGGCGTTGAGAGAATTGGCGCAAATGCCGCTGACCGAGGCGTGTGTGTCGGGTCTCTGTGACATGTGTCTTTACCAGACAGGCCTCGGCCTCTGCAATATTGTCGGCAAGCACTGGGCGGATTCGCAACCATCCAGGCGTTCAGGGGAATAAAAAAATAAATCAGGAGCAATACAGTGAATGACGTAGCCATCGTAGGCGCGGGCATGACCCCATGTCGTTCCCGGTGGG
>JBEKYF010000064.1:0-21007 GCA_049511255.1 Terriglobales bacterium
AATAGCCAAGCGGCGATGCAACCGATGACCGCTCAATGCGACCTCGATGTGCCGTGTCCGCATACCACGGCGGGGGATTTCGGATCACCGGAGCCCCAAGGTCCGAGCTCCGACAAGACCAGTTTCGCTCCTGGCTGCCGCGAGTCATAGATTGCAAAAGACTCAGCACGAGTGCGGCATCTGGCCAAGGTGCGCGGGGCCAAATCCCCATTCCCGGGTGAACTGCGGTGCGGAGGGAAGAACAGGCCGCAACGGCAGACTGAACAACTGGGAAAAAGGGTACCGAATCCAAGTAGGCGAGATGCTGCTGCACGACGGTGCCGAGGCCTACAAGCAAGAAGGAAGGGCCCAAAAGTTCATGCAGCGCCGAGTCGCCAAACCGCCAGTTCCCGCTCACCCGCACTGCCCAGTGCCCTTGCAGGTCGCCCTTGAGTGGGTGCAGGGCGTACCCTGGCGCATTCATGTTGGCCGGGCAGGTGGCCGCATCCAGAGCGGAGAGAAGTCTTCTCAGTCGGTTTGTGTGTTCTGGCTGAATGCCAGCCTTCGAGCCGGTTTCGGCAAACTGCTTGACGCCTTTGTGCCGATAGCTCTTAAGCGTATGTACAGTGTACCAATACACGATACACATGGTTAATGGACATCCGCGCGGCCAGGCGGTCCAGCAGCGAGCCGTTTTGCGGCCTGCGCGCACAAGCCTTCACCACCACGGCCATCATCTCCAAAACCTGTCTCTTCGTACCACCCAGTGTTCCCTCTGGTTGAGGACATCTCTTCTGGTCAGCATTTGTTGAACACGGGGCAAAGGCGGCCATTGGTGGCCACATTGTTGACATCGCTTTTGCTTACCGAACACCGTCACTACCAGACTAGCGCCGCAGCTGGGACAGCCTTCTGCCTGCGCTGCCGCGGCGTTCGAGCGTGCGTCAACCCAACCGTGGTCCGTCCACCGGATCTTTTGTCCGGTGGCCTTATTTACAGCGAGGATCTCTTCGCCCTCCTCGCACTGCGTGAATTCGTACCCCTCAGGCAACCCCAACTTTTTGGCCAGCTCTTTTTGTCGGTAGTAATCCAACACTCCATACACGTGAGTTTCCTGTTTGAGCCAATCGAGAGCCTGCGACGTGGAGTCCGCCTGATCATCATGCTTGCCGCTCGGAAACGTCGTCAACTCGTGCACATACTCTGCGAGCCAATCCGCTTCGGTTGGCAAATATACGAATCCATTTTCGATGGTGCTGGTGATCGAGTGCAGCCGCATTACCTTATCTGGGGTGGGCTCATAGCGCTTGACAGCGTAGACGCCCTCCCGGATCAGTTCCTGTATGAGTTGTGTGCCTGACGCTTTGTCTTCGATCAGGATAGTGGTCGGCCGAAAGCGCTCGTACTGCTCCCGCACTGCCCGCTTCAAATCGGGATAGTCCAGGCGTCTTCGCCGCACATGCAGCAGGTAGATCTTTTTGTTTTTCTGCCCCCAGGTAGTGCAAACGCTGTAGTCGTTCAGTTCCGTGCTTTTGTTCGCGGTGTCCCAACTCTGGACAATTCGATCGAAACACGCCGGCTCTTCGCCCGGGACATAGCTTTGAAACCATTCGCCCTTCACCATGCCGCCTCCGAGTGGCGCTGGCTCTTGCTGATATTGTCCGGCAAAATTGTACTCGCCGATGGTGCGGCGGAGGTGCTCGAGGATCTCCAAGGGTTCGCGGTCGGGGTGAAGTGGTTCCCCAATATGCCGATGAACCGTGCGAGTGCAGAATGGAGATTCTATGATGTGAGTCTCCTCCTCTTCGGCGATGGCCGGCAGTCGGACATGCTCCCAGCTCTCCTGCTCCAGTACGTGTCCGACCAGATCGTCCTCGTGCAGGCGTTGCATAATAATGATGATGCAGCCCGTGCGCTTGTTATTCAGCCGGCTGTAGAGCGTGTGGTCATACCAGTCGTTGACCGCTTGGCGCTGGGTTTGCGAAACGGCCTCGTCCGGCTTCAGCGGGTCATCGATGATGATGAAATCCGCCCCTCGGCCTGTGAGCACGCCGCCCACCGACGTCGCAAGCCGAAACCCATTCGTGGTGGTCAGAAATTCCTGTACCGACTGCTTCCGGGGGGAAAGCTGAACCGGGAACAGCCCGCGATACCATTCGCTGCCCATCAACGTTCGGCAGTCCAGCGCGAGTTTATTGGCAAGGTCCTGGCCGTAGCTGGCGCAAATAACCTGCGCGCTCGGCACGTGTCCGAGCACAAACGCTGGAAAACAGATTGAAGCAGCGTGAGACTTTAAGGATCTCGGGGGCACGTTGATGATAAGTCGCGTGATCTGCCCATCGAGGCACGCTTGCAGCTTTGATGCGATCAGCTCATTGTGCCAGTTGTGGGAGAAAACGGAGTCTTGATTCAGCTCGCAGAAAGCCCGATGCATGAAAGTGTAGAAATCCTGGCGGCACATCACATGATACTCATTAGCGCTCAACGTCATGGCGGTCATCTCCTTCGAATGAATTTCGTTGTTCTTCGGTTACCTGAAATCGCCGCACAATCCCCTGCATCACGTCGCGATCCAATTCGCCGAGATCTTGCAGCTGGCTATTGCGCACGTTCTGCTGCGCCTCGGCATCGAGGGCCAGGGCAGTCAAATGACGCAGCGCTCTGAGATCGCCGGCAGCGGCCTGGTTGACCAGTTGTTCGAGCGCCGCTTCCAGCTTCGTTACGGTTCTTCGCCGGCCGTTCTCGTGGACGGTGACCTTCTCACGAAGCGTCCGCATGAGTACCGTCGCCACATTCAAACTGCCCTTGGGACGCCCGCGTGGATTTCCCGAAGCGCCCTTCTTGAAGCGGGTCGCCTCGGGTGGCGAGCGATAGCCAACGTGGCTGTTTGACGCGGGTACGGGCTTGTCACGGACTGTGCGTTCCATAGGATTACTCCGCAGTAAGAATATTTCCTGCGGGGCTAAACCCATTCAACGCATTAGCGCCTCTTTTTGGGATTTCGCGTGGACATGCTCTTCGGTGTTGGGCTCAACCCGGCGTTGAATTTCAAGCGTCGGAAGGACTTGACTCGGGTTTCCCCGTCCCTTTTTTCAATTCTGTCCAAGGTCGTATTATCCAGGTAGAGTTCCTTACGGCCAGCCGCACGACATGCAGCGTCAATAACCGCGGAAAGCTCTCTATCGTGCGGCTTGCCGGTGCGGGCCCGGATGGTCCAACGCAGCTCGGCAATCAGGCTATTTCTGGGATTGCGTTCTATTACACACCAATCCCACGAGATGAACTTCTCGATAAAACTCGCAGCCCCGGCGGCAAGACCACGCAAATCTTCGCCAAGTTCAATGTCTGTATCCTTGGTGGTGATCAGACTTACGCTGCTAAAGCGGTCGTCGAGCTGCCGCCCAAAATCGCGCAACACCTTCACGAGAGGCCGGTACTTTCGCATCGTGCTTCCGCGATGAAAACGCCTCCGAGCGGGTAGGTTTTCGAGAAATGGTATGGCCGCTATGTAATCTGCCCAGCATGGATGACGGAAGGTCAGACGGTTGGGGCTCAGGTGTTTAATCTTGAACCCGGCCTGCTCCAAGCGATCAAGCGCATCCTGCGCTTGCGGATCCTTTAGGACCCCGTTCCACACGGACTTCAACTGACCTAGGGTTGGCAGTTTCGGGCCCTTCTCCCGATCCCGCTGACTGGACTGTTTCCGCAAAGGAACCCCCAATGTAGCTGCATCGTAATTATGGCAAGCGCCCGGAGAAAGAATAAAGGAGTAAAAGTGCCATCTCCTCCCTCTTGGTTCGGTGGATCGGGATCAGCAGTCCCGGTTGACCGGGCTTTTACGCATCCCATCTTCATGTCGATCCAGGAACGCTTCCCTGATAAATCCCTGATCGGATCTGACGGAATCGTCGGGACTAGTGGAATAAACCTGCGTGAAACGCGATGCTGGCCATAAATTCGGCTCGGAGACGTGCAAATTCCCTGTATTGTTCCCTGTTAAACGGGAATTCCGCCAACCCAGTTCTCCTGCTTCGAACGCGGACGACGGAACGGAACACGTCTTGGGCAAAACATCTCGGAGCAAAAGAACCGCGCGGTCTATAAGGCGGACCGAATTTTCCGATAAACTGGCAGCCCGTTGCTCGCGACTTTTTCCGGTAACATGGTGTCTCCGAACCGGCACCACGCCATGATCGAGCGATTCGACTTTTCCGATCTCCGCGAACTTTTCGCCAAGGCCAACGAGGAAAAGTCTGGCGACCAGTTGGCCGGCATCGCAGCACGATCGGAACGGGAGCGAGTGGCGGCGAAACGCAAACTTGCAGACTTGACGCTGGAGGAAATTGTCCGTCGGCCGCTGATTGACCCTTCCGAGGACGATGTCTCCCGACTCATTCTGGACACATTCGACGAGGAGGCTTTCCGCGCCGTCGGAAGCGTCGGAAGCATGACCGTCGGGGAGTTTCGCGAGTTCCTCCTGGACGACGGTACTGCCGGCGCCGTGCTACAGCCGCTGCAGAAGGCCATCATTCCTGAAGTCGCCGCCGCGGTCACCAAGCTGATGAGCAACAAGGATCTGGTGCTCGCGGCCGCCAAGATCCGCAACGTCACACGCTGCCGCAATACGATGGGAGAGCGTGGAGTGTTGGGCATCCGCGTGCAGCCCAATCACCCTGCTGACGACATCGGCGGAATCCTTCTGGCTGCATTCGAAGGACTGCTTTACGGTTGCGGAGACGCAGTCATTGGCGTGAATCCGGCCACGGACTCGGTGGAGACAGTCCGTTCGATTCTTGGGGCTTTGAGTCGCCTGGTGGATGCATATGAGATCCCAACCCAGATCTGTTGCCTGGCGCATATCACTACTCAACTGGCCGCGTTAAATCGCGGGGCGCCAGTAGACCTTCTTTTCCAGTCCGTCGCGGGCACGGAAGCGGCCAACCGCAGCTTCGGAATCACGCTGAACATGCTGCGCGAGGGCCGCGAACAGGTTCTCGATCATCGCCAACGGGATGTCCGGTGGGCAGGCGATCATGTGATGTCGAAACTGGTCAGGGCAGCGCGCTTTCCGCCGAGGCACATCACGGAGTCGATCAACTGACGCTCGAAGCGCGAGCGTACGGAGTCGCACGGACTTTCCAGCCTTTTCTGGTCAACAGTGTCGTAGGTTTCATCGGCCCTGAGTATTTGTACGACGAGAGGCAGATCATCCGCGCCGGGCTGGAGGATCATTTCATGGGTAAGTTGCTCGGCTTACCGATGGGTTGCGACGTCTGCTACACCAATCACGCTGCCGCCGACCAAAACTCGGCCGACAACCTGCTGCTTCTTTTGTCGGCTGCGGGCTGCAACTACTTCATGGGCGTTCCCTGTTCAGACGACGTGATGCTGAATTACCAATCCACCAGCTATCACGACGCATTGGCCGCACGGCGCCTCTTCCAGTTGCGTCCGGCACCAGAGTTCCTCGCGTGGCTGCAGAGTATGGGGATCTACCGTGGCTCCGAACCGGCGTCCCTCGACTCGTCCGCCCGGCGGCAACTGATGCAGGGTTTGGAATTGTCTCTGGAGAGGACTGTCTGAATGGCTCGAGGAAAAGATAAACGAGAAGACAAACTCGCCCCGCCCCACGATTTGCCTGAGCATGACTTGCCCGAGATCGTGAAGTTGGTACGTGCACAAACTCCGGCGCGCCTGCTGGCAGGCCGCAGCGGGGCAGCGTATCGAACGAATACGCAAATGGAGCTGCGCGAGGCGCATGCCGCCGCCCGCGATGCCGTGCGCGCGGAGTTGAATCCCTTCACGGATCCCCTCCACGACTTCATGCGGAAGTGGAATCTGTTTGAAGTCTGCTCCCGGGCGGCGAGCAAAGATGAGTATCTTTTGCGCCCTGACTTGGGCCGTCACCTGAATGACGCGTCCCGCGCGGAGGTGAACCGGCGTTGCACCACGGGACACGATTTGCAAGTCGTGATCGGCGACGGGCTCTCGGTAACCGCCGTTGCCCTGCAAGCTCCTCGACTATTGCCGCTTTTGTCGGAAGGAGCAAAGACTCGAGGCTGGAGTGTCGGCCAGACTTTTGTGGTTCGTCACTGCCGGGTAGGTATTCTGAACGAAATTGGCGAGTTGCTGAGTCCCCGAGTTGCCGTCCTCCTGATCGGCGAACGACCGGGGCTGGCAACGGCCGAAAGCCTGTCAGCGTACATGGCGTACCGACCGAAAGCGTCGGACAGCGACGCCCATCGGAACCTCATCTCGAACATTCACGCCCGCGGTGTGAGCACAGAGCAAGCCGCCCAGCGGATTCTAAATCTGGCAGCCTCGATGATGAAAACTCACAAGAGCGGCTGCCAACTGCGAGAAGAACTGCCGGCCGTCAGTCGCCAAGACTAGATCGCGCTCTTGATCACCAGCAGAAGAGGGCACAAAAAAGCCATACCAACCCACAGAACGCCATCCAGACGAGCACAAAGGGCGCGAAGAACTGTGGAGCCGGAATGCCGATTTTTATGAAGCGGCCTACGCCTAGGGTCGCAGGGAAGTGGGTATTGTTGAGATAGTCTGTGGAACGCTTTTGATCATCGGTTTACTCACGCGACTGGCCATTGCCATCAGCAGCTACACATGGACTTTGGTTTTGTGGCTCTGATGAAGTATGCCTGAGGGTAGTCATGCGAAACCTTTTGTTCAGCACGAAGGCTCCACGCGCCACTATTCTCATCCGTTTGCTGGTAGGTGCCGTTTTGCTGTCAGAGGGCATTCAAAAGTTTCTCCACAATTCCGATAATCATCGATATCAGCGTTGCCATAATCACGACCAAGATTCCCATGTTTTCTACGGCAGGCTTTTGGAGCATGGTGCATGAAGCGCGGACAGACTACTGCATGCTTCTTGGCTTGGTATTTCTCCTCCTAGTCGGAAGTGGGCCTTTCTCTATTGATCGACGCGTAGGAACTTCCTAGCAAATGTCTGAACTTCGGACGGGCGGCGGATCAACGCAATTGGGGAAGTCGCAGACATGATCGAAACGCGGGGCGTCCGCTGCAAATTGAAATCCTGTTGTCGCTCGGAATCGAGATCGCTGATGCTCTAGACGCGCACGTACGGCCCGGAAGGTCCTACTTAAAATGGGGCACATCTCTAATGCTCGGTCTCCAAGGCCGCTGTCTCGTCCCACTCGTCAGGTGGCAAAGAAACTCCCCAAATGTTCCGGGGTTCATCCAGTTCGATCCCACAGTGCAGCGGGTTCTTAGGATCGATATAGACAACCCGAGCCACAGCACGCTTATCCGTCAAGTAGACATGAATCGAGATTCTCATTCCACTACTCAACCCAATTGCGCTTGCGATCAATGCTCCGTGAAAGTTGACGATGATGGTCTCGCCCTCGCACGTCCGACGCTCAGCGCCACCCTCAAACGTGATAAACACCTTTAGAGGGACACGAGTACTTCGACGGGAATTATGAAACGTCGCTGTGGGCATGAGCGGAAGGATACACGTGGCGGGCAGCCGATGAACACCGAAAGTTGGCCGCGCCTCCGCATTCGAGTCGCGCGGCCTCGCTTTGCTTCGACCAACTTGGACAACCACCTGGTTCAGGTAACGAGAAGGCAGCGCGGCGTTGGTCTGGCAGATCCGAGGAACAGACCAGGCGGCGACCGCTAGAACGGCTGTCCAAAACGCGATGGCGGCGATCTTCACCCCGTAACCGACTGACAATCGGCAACGTGTTGGTGACCGCCGCGTGGTTATGAAAATAAAGATTCAGACAAGCCGTGGCGTTGTGAATGGCGTCACCCAGAAGGCGAGCGCGACGGCGGTCCGGATGAGGCGGGCTGAGAAAGATCGTTGCAACCACGTTGCAAAGGCTGTGGGTGCGTCCTCCCGGCACGGTGACCCCAACCGGGCAATACCAGCTCGGCCAAACCGACACGTGGACGCGATCCTCGGGCGTTCGGGTAGATAATCCATCAGCTGCGAAAAAACGGTTCGGCCAATGTGCACACGCAATGCCGAAATCTGGTCAGACAGAGGCCAAAATGTCGTTTTCGTCTTCAAATCGAAAAAGTCTGAATGCCACTTAACCCTTTCTGCAACAATTGCATGCACGGCTTTCAGGATTCGATAACCGGACAGTAGTGGTTCGGATTGATTGGAAATTCCGACGGGAGGGAAGGCGAGACGCTTGGCCACAAGAATGCTTAACGGTAATGGGTTCGATCAAATAGCGCAGGAATGAGAGTTATGGGAAGAGTCGCGGTTTGCATTTTCTTCCTGGTTGCGCCGCTTCTCGCGCAAGACCGCTTTGGCGCACCGCCAGCTGCGGCTACAAGCCCGGTTTTTCAAGCGAGCGCTGGCTACGTCTATCTTGATTTGGATAATCCATCACGACAACGCGTCGGCCTTAGCGGAGTGGATGCCAGCGGCTTTGTCGACTTCAACGCGCGCTGGGGAATGGTGGTGGATTTGAGCTATGCCCGCACGGGCAACGTGCTTGGCACTGGACATAGCGGCAATGTGCTGAGCTGTCTGACCGGCCCCGTGTTCTATCCGGCGGAGTACAGAAATGCCCGGATCTTCGTTCACACTTTGGCCGGCGTCAGTTTGGTGGACAGCGCGGTTCCCGTCACAGGAACCTATTACCTGGGTGGATATGTGACCCGATTCTCCTATGCACTTGGTGGCGGAGTCGAACGCGACCTCTCCGGGCCGTTTTCTATCCGGGTCGGCGGCGACTATCTGCGTACCACGTTTGCCAACTCCCACGCGGCGATGCAGCCCCAAAACAATCTCCGCATCGTCACCAGCATCGTCTACCGTTTCGGGAATCGCTAGCAGTAATTGAGCAGACCGCAAGCCATTCTTAGAGCGGTTTTAGACCGTTCCGTTTGTGGCAGATCAGCTCCGCGATGGCCCAGTGAAAAGTGATCTGTCACTTGGCTCCGGATGCTTGCGTATGAGTTCTCGAATATCGTAACGTTTCCAATGGGAACGCGCTTGCGGTTTTCGTTGTTTTCTGGCATCAACTACCACAGCTACAAATCTTCAACGGGAGAGAATCAATCGCTGATGGAGGAGTGGAGTGGTGTCTAATTACATAGCAGCTAGACGCGCTGGAGACGGGGACACGCACGGGAGGCGCTAGGCCCAAGGGGCATTTTCGATGAGCGAGTTCATCGCTTCTCTTTATTGTTTCCCGCTTTCAATCAGCGAATCGGCTACTGGCTGCGGTCCGTTCACGAAATCGGATGACGCACGACGTCGAGCAATAACTTCTCAAGTTCTATAACTTCAGTTCGGATCCCGCGGTGCGATCGCCACCACCGGTCGGGATCGAACACCGAGTAGCGTGCGGAATGAGTCGTGACTCTCGTCTGGTGGCCCTTCATGGAACGATGAAGCACTCGGCGGAGACGTCGTGAGTGATCCGAAGTGCTCACCACCATGACTGAGCGGAACCCGTGTTGGTCGCACCAGTCGGCAAGCACTGGACCTTCGTCCCCGCTTCCGGCTACATATGTCGGGATGAGGTCGATGGTGTCGACGCCAAGCGCCCTGAGGTAATGAACGGATCGTGCGGCCGCGTCTTCGTAAGGGATCCCGCGCCGGATGAACTCACGTTCCACCATGGTGTCCGAAGGTTCGCCGAAAACTGCGACTCGCGTGGCCACACCGCTGTGAACAAGGTCGGCGGCTTCGAGCACCCCGGCGCCCTCGGTATCGACCGTCACGACGATGACGTCGGCGGGGTCGACGCGGTCATTGACAACGAGTGCCCATCCAGCGGCCCGCAGAATCGGTCGTCGGATGGCGGATATAGCAATGCCGGCAACGCCCAACAGCACGACTACCAACACAATTCCGGCACATAGCCGCCGACGAGCAATCATGTTCTGCATGATATCTGATGCGGAATGCCGTTGGTAGTGCAGTCGCTGCCTCTTGCCCCTGCGAACCTAACCTCGAAATGTCTGACAAGCAAAGTGCCAAGTGACGGTGTCGCCGGCTATGCTGCCTGCCCACCCAGTTGCGGGAAAGCCTATGCAGATCACCAAGGCCAGTAGGATGAGCCTGATTTTCTTCATTTGGCATCTCCTCAGTTTGATTAGGCCATCGAATCGGCCAAAACCGCAGGGCGTTTGCTGGTATTCCTAAGCCCAGCCTGACTCGAACATCGCTTTGAGCCCGTGCTTTGAAGCCCGCCCCATATCCTTACCCTCGGTTACCGCGGTAACGGCCCGGGATGGCTTTGCCGTTGACCTTATCTTGGTCCAAACTTACAGTCAGGCGCAGGGGGTTGTATGAAGGATATCCATGAAGTTTTGCGCCGCAAACAGGCGCAGTACACGCAGCTGGGTAAGCAGATCGAGATGCTGCAGCAGGCTGCCGAGAAATTGCGCGAAGTCGCGCCCTTGCTTGCCGAAAATGACAACGAGGAGGATAGCGCAGTGCTGGCGGAAGTGGACGACGAAAATTCCAATGCGATGGCTGCCAAGGCCAGCGCTCAATCCTCGCCAGCCGCGTCCAAGCCGGCGCGCAGCGTAACTCCGCGCTGGCCGTAGAAGCGCAGAGTGAAGCAGGAGGCTCGGTCGCATGATATTGCACGCACTGCTGGTGACAAAGGATGACCTGACTGCGGAAACGCTGATTCAGGTGCTGGCGCAGTTCGGCGTCGCGGTGGATCGGTCGAGCGCGACCGATGTCGCCGTGACGCGGCTGGCGGAGGAGCGTTTCGATCAGGTCATCGTTGACTTCGATGATCCCGAAGCGGCATCTTTGCTGCTCGAGGATTGTCGTCGCCTCATCGGCCCCGACGGTAATCCGCCCGTCACCGTTGCCTTGCTGCACGATGCCTCGCAGATCCGCTCGATCCTCGGCGCGGGAGCTCATTTCATCCTTACCAAGCCCATCAGCCCAGAGCAGGCTCAAACCACCTTGCGCGCCGCGACAGCGCTGCTGAAGCGCGAAAGGCGGCAATCGTTGCGGGTCACAGTCCAGGCAGCGGTTTCGATTCGTATCGACGAGAACGATACTGTCGAAGGCATCCTGCTCGACGTGAGCACCGGCGGCATGGAAGTGCTGGCGGCCAAGCCACTTCCATCCGCAGCCATGGTTCGCGTCTTCTTTCAGCTTCCCGACGGCGCTGGCATTGAAGGTGACGCGGCAGTTGCCTGGAGTAACGCCAATGGTCAAACCGGCCTGCGCTTTCTCGACATGGCTCCCGAGATGCGCGAGAAAATGGGCGAGTGGCTGGCTGCCCATTCAAACGATGCTTTGCCCGAAGAACCCGACGCAGTCATCCCATGTAAACTGACGGACCTTAGTCTGGGCGGCTGCTATGTGCAGACCGCATCTCCCTTTCCTCAGTCCTCAGCCGTTGACCTGTGCCTGCGGGCCGCCGGGATGGAGATTCACACGGAAGGTTTGGTCCGGGTCATGCATCCCGAACATGGCATGGGCATTGAATTCCCTGCCCGCACAGAAGAGCAGCGAAAGAGCGTCGGCGAGTTCATCGAGTTCCTGACCAGCCAGCCCGGCGCCACTCCGCAACTGGAAACTTCTCCTCGTTCTCTCGTTGCCAACGCGGTTGACTTGAGCCGGACCAGCAGCGACGCGACCGATGCGGCAGATCCACTCCTGGAATTGCTGCGGACCGGCAATTCGATGGACGAAGAAGCGTTTCTCGCCGAGCTGCACCGCCAGCGAACTCTGGCGAGCGTCGACCAATAGGCATCCACCTATAAACTTCCGCCAATAGAAGCCGACCAATCAGCGTCCGCCCAATACTGCCTTGATCCCGGCAAAAAACCGGGGACCAGATCGACACCCCGTCTTTGGTGTCAGCCCAGTCCCCGGCGGTCTGTTCCACCTCATTGAACGCAGAATACCTCGACACCCCCTCCGGAATGATTTCGGTTTGGTTAATTTTCCGAGAATTTTCTGATGCAATAGAATTGCTCAGCGCGCCGCCGACCCAGCAGCACTCCGATCGACGGAGCGCGACACGCTCCAGTTCAAGGTCAGGCAAAAGTCAGTTGCTCAGAAATCCGATCTCGCGTGCGGTGGTGCTCGCTGGCGCCTGTCTCGTGGCCATTGCTCCATTTTTCTGGTGGGGCAGTCCCTCGGGGCACGATTTCGAGTTCCACATGTTTTCCTGGATGGAAGTTCTCGGCCAGTGGAAACACGGCATCGCGTATCCGCGCTGGGCGGCGCTGGCGCACTGGGGATACGGCGAGGCTCGCTTCCTGTTTTATCCCCCCGCTTCCTGGACTCTGGGCGCCGCGCTCGGTGCGCTTCTGCCCTGGAAGGTGGTGCCGGGCGCATACTGCTGGATAGTGCTCACGCTTGCCGGAGCGGCCATGTACCGGCTCGCCCGCGAGTGGCTTTCGGCCCGGGACGCGCTGTTTGCGGCCGTGTTCTATGCGCTGAATCCCTACCATTTGCTGATCGTCTACTGGCGGAGCGCATACAGCGAACTGCTGGCCGCCCCCCTGCTCCCGCTTCTGCTGCTTTGCCTTCTGCGGCTCAAGGACAGCAATCTGTCCAGCCACCATAGCTTTCGCCCTACGCTATGGTTGAGTCTCACGCTGGCGGCAGCCTGGCTGACGAATGCACCCGCGGCCGTGATGATCCACTACTCCGTGGCCGGGCTAGCGCTGCTCTTAACCGCGCGTGAGGCCGCGCGTGAGGCCGCCCGCAAAAAATCATGGGGCCAACAGACTTGGCATCTCCTCATCCGGACGACGCTGGCGATGTTCCTCGGAGCCGGCCTCGCCTCGTTTTATCTGCTCCCGGCAAGTTACGAACAAGGATGGATCAACCTCAGCCAGGTGCTGTCTCCGGGAGTCCGGCCGCAGGACAATTTTATTTTTACCACCATCGCCGATCCCGATCACAACCGCTTCAATCTTCTGGTTTCAACCATAGCGGCTGCCGAAATCGGCGTCCTCGCTTTAGCGATCTGGTTCTCCCGCCGCTGGCGAGCAAAGTGCATAGGGGCAGCCAATCCTTCGACAAGCTCAGGGCAGGCTCTTGGCAGTCCAGTCGCGAGCAGCGCAACCGCGGTGGCCGCTGACCAAAGCCCGTGGATGCTGCTTTCCGCCTGGGGCGCCGCCAGTGCGCTGCTCATGCTTCCGGTGAGCAATGTGCTCTGGCAGCACTTGCCCAAGCTCCGCTATATGCAACTTCCCTTCCGCTGGCTGCTCTGCATGAACGCTGCTTTGGCGATGCTTCTGACCATGGCCGCTAAACGCTGGTCTTCGCGCTTGCTGGCGTGTGCCGTTCTGCTGGCTGTGATTATATTTGCCGGCTATCGCTTCCAACCGCCATGGTGGGACACGGCCGCTGATATCCGCGAGATGAACGATGCCATCGCCGACGGCACCGGCTACGAGGGCACCGACGAATACGTCCCGGCGGGAGCCGATGCCTACGAGTTGAACAAAAGCCTGCCCCGCGTCAGTGACGATGCGGGAGCACGGGTTCCGAATGAGATGCTGGCATGGGGGGAAACGGAAAAACACTTCGCGGTCCACGCTGCCGCACCGCAAAATCTAATCGTGCGCCTCTTCAACTACCCGGCTTGGGACGTCGTTGTGAACGGCAAGCCCACCAAAACGCGGACAACCGATGTCACCGGCCTGATCGGCATTCCCATTGCCGCCGGAGACAACGATGTTCAAATCTATTTCCGCCGGACGATCGATCGTATAGTCGGAAACGTCGTCTCGCTGATCAGCCTAGCTTTGCTGGTTGTCGTTTGGGTCAAGACGCGGCCACCCAACACACGACCTGCAAAACCCGCGGGCCCCGGTCGCATGGCCTCACGCACGGTTCTGCTCGCAACCTCGAACCCCGGCAAACTTCGCGATTTCAACGGAGCCGCCGCGCCCTACGGCATCACGATCGCAAACATCCCACACTTTTCGTCCCTCCCGGAGGTTGTCGAAGACGGGACCACCTTCGAGGAGAACGCGCGCAAGAAGGCGGAGTCCTACAGTTTGGCCGTTCCCGGCGAACTGGTCCTGGCCGACGACTCCGGCCTGGAGATTGACGCGCTGGGCGGCGCACCCGGCGTTCATTCCGCGCGCTACGCCGCCCGTGATCCGCAAAATAATGAACCGCACGCCGCAGAGCGCAACACGGATGACGAAGCCAACAACGCGAAACTGCTGCGTAAACTCAAGGGCGTTCCCGCGGAAGAACGCACCGCGCGTTTCGTCTGCGTGCTCGCCGTCGCCCGTGATGGCCAGACGCTGCACACCTTCCGCGGCACCGCGGAAGGCGTCATCCTGGACGCGCCCCGGGGCGGACACGGATTCGGGTATGATCCGCTGTTCTATTTTCCGCAAATCGGCAAGACCTTCGCCGAGCTGAGCGCGGTAGAAAAAGCGCACTACAGCCATCGTGGCGCAGCTTTTCGCGCTTTTCTGTCGTGGTATCGGGCAAGCTCTCCTTGACTTCCCTTCCCGCGCAAACCGATAATAGCCAGTTTGCACATCGGACCACCTAAGGAGCAGTCATCGTGGCATCAGCTGCCAGTCCCGTCGCTCCCAGTTCAGTCACACCAAGAATCAAGCCCGGCATAGCTCCACTGCGCGCTGGCGAGGGCACCTCGTTCCTGCTGCGCCGTTTGCATTCCATCACCGGCGTCGTGCCCATTGGAGCCTTCCTTCTCGAACACTTCATCTCGAACGCCGAAGCCTTCAAAGGCCCACTGGCCTACGGCGAGCAGGTCAAGTTTCTCAACAGCCTGCCTTTCGTAGTCGGCCTCGAATTGTTTTTCATCTGGATTCCGATCGCCTACCACGGCCTCTACGGCCTCTGGATCTGGTATCAAGGCGATACCAACGTCGGCGATTATCCCTGGACCGGTAACTGGCTCTACACCTCGCAGCGCTGGACCGGCATCATCGCGCTCATCTACATGGTGCAGCACACTTATTACCTGCGCTTCACCGGCGTGCACCTGCCGACGCATCCCATGCAGTCGTTCGCCAAAGTCCAGGGAGAATTTCAGAACCCGTGGATGGTCGCCTTCTACGCCGTCGGCATCATCGCCGCTTCCTGGCATTTCAGCTACGGCCTATGGCTGTTCGCCGCGAAGTGGGGCATCACGACCGGCGAAAGAGCGCGTCGCTGGTTTGGTTATCTCTGCCTGCTGCTGGCGCTGGGTTTGGTTTCGATCGGCGCGGCTAGCATGTATGGATTCCTGAGGACGCCGCTGCAGCCTTTGGATTCGAATGCGTCGGAAAATATCGTAATGCGATAGAGATTGTACGAGAGATTTGTACGAGGATGTGCGAGAAGGTCCGGGCCCGGCCCGGCAGATCGGACTCATACAGCATGGCAGCAACTCCAAAAATCATCGTAATAGGCGGCGGACTGGCAGGCCTCGCCGCCGTCATCAAGATCGCTGAGATGGGCGGTGAGGTTGACCTGTTCTCCATCGTCCCGGTAAAGCGTTCGCACTCGGTTTGCGCGCAGGGAGGCATCAACGCCGCCAAGAACCTGAAGGGCGAAGGCGATTCCACCTGGATCCATTTCGACGACACCATCTATGGCGGCGACTTCCTCGCCAACCAGCCGCCGGTCAAGGCCATGTGCGAGGCTGCTCCCGGCATCATCGATCTGCTCGATCGTATGGGCGTTCCCTTCAATCGCACGCCCGAAGGTCTGCTCGATTTCCGCCGCTTCGGCGGCACGCTCTACAACCGCACCGCCTTCGCCGGAGCGACTACCGGCCAGCAACTTCTTTACGCACTCGACGAGCAGGTCCGCCGCTACGAGTCCGAAGGCAAAGTAAAGAAGTACGAGCACTGGGAGTTTCTCTCGGCCGTGCTCGACGGAAACCGGGTCTGCCGCGGCATCTGTGCGATGGATTTGCGGACGATGGAAGTGCGCACCTTCCCGGCCGACGCCATCATCCTCTGCACCGGCGGCATTGGCGCCATCTTCGGCAAGTCCACCAATTCGGTGGTGTGCACGGGATCGGCGCAGTCTGCGCTCTATCAGCAGGGCTGCTACTACGCGAACGGCGAGTTTATCCAGGTGCATCCCACCTGCATCCCCGGCGAAGACAAGCTGCGCCTCATGTCGGAATCGGCGCGCGGTGAAGGCGGGCGCGTCTGGGTTCCCAGGACTCCGAACGACCCACGCGATCCCAAATCCATTCCGGAAAAAGAGCGCTGGTACTTCCTCGAAGAGTGGTATCCGAAATACGGCAACCTCGTCCCGCGCGATGTGGCCACCCGCGCAATTTTCAAAGTGGTGTTCGAGGACAACCTCGGCATCGACGGTAAGCCGATGGTTTACCTCGACCTCACCCACATTGACGCCAAGACTCTCGACCGCAAGCTCGAAGGCATTCTCGAAATCTACGAGAAGTTTGTCGGCGACGATCCGCGCGTCACGCCCATGAAGATTTTCCCGGGCATGCACTACACCATGGGCGGCATGTGGATCGATTACAAGCAAGCCACCAACATCCCTGGAATCTATGCTGCGGGCGAGTGCGAGTTCCAATACCACGGCGCCAACCGGCTGGGAGCGAACTCATTGGTGTCGTGTATCTTTGGAGGCTTCATCTCCGGGCCGGCAGCGATGCAGTATGCGACAGGTCTGCAAGCGGCGCCCAGCAACGGCCACTTCGATGCCGAACGCAAGCGCCAGCAGGAAATCAACGCTGGCCTGATGAAAGCTGACGGCAACGAAAATCCCTTCCTGCTCTGGCGCGAACTCGGCGAAGTCATGACCGCGAACTGCACCGTGATCCGCTACAACAAGAAGTGCGAGGCAGCGGACGCCAAAGTGGTGGAACTGCTGCAACGCTACCAGAAGATCAACCTGAGCGACCGCTCGCAGTGGGCGAATACGACGATCGCGTTCGCGCGCCAGCTTTACAACATGCTGCAGTTGTCGCGCGTAATCGCGCAGGGTGCGGCCATGCGCGACGAGTCTCGCGGCTCGCACTATAAGCCGGATTTCCCCGAGCGCGACGACAAGAACTGGATGAAGACCACGAAGGCAAGCTTCGCGCCCGATTTGGACGAGCCGAAGTTTGAGTTCGAGCCGGTGGATGCATCGCTGATTCCACCACGGCCGAGGAAGTACTGAAGTTGGAAAGAACGCCCGATGACTTTAACTGCTCTGTCATCCTGAGCGAAGCGAAGGACCCATGCATTTCGTCCGCGCCAGGAGAATGCATAGGTCCTTCGCTTCGCTCAGGATGACAGACAGTTTTGAGCTAGGAGCTAAAGGCTAGAAGCTAATGGCTAACAACAAATCCGTAATCATCAAGATCAAACGCCAAGACACTCCCGACCAGAAGCCGCGTTGGGAGGAATTCGAGATCGCCTACAAGCCGAACATGAACATCACTTCGGCGCTGATGGAGATCGCGGCCAACCCCGTCACCCGCGACGGCAAGAAGACCACGCCCATCACCTACACCTCGAATTGTCTCGAAGAGGTCTGCGGCTCCTGCGCCATGCTGATCAACGGACGCGCCCGCATGGCCTGCTCCGCCCTACTCGACCACCTCGATCATCCGATTAAGCTGGAGCCGCTCTCCAAATTTCCCGTGGTGCGCGACCTGTCGGTTGATCGCAGCGTGATCTTCGAGAACCTGAAGTTGGTCAAAGCCTGGATTCCGATCGACGGAACTTACGACCTCGGCTCCGGCCCGCGCATGAGCGCCGAGGACCAGGAAAAGGCCTATCCGCTCTCGCGCTGCATCTCCTGTTGTTGCTGCATGGAAGCCTGTCCGCAATTCAACGACGACACAGGATTCGTCGGAGCGGCCACTATCTCGCAAGTGCGCCTGTTCAACACGCACCCCACCGGCCAGGCCCTGAAGCGCGAGCGTCTGTCCGCACTCATGGGCGACGGCGGCATCCAGGAATGCGGCTATGCCCAAAACTGCGTCGAGATTTGCCCAAAGGACATTCCGCTGACTACGTCGATTGCCGACGTCGGTGGCCAAGTGATGAGGCAAGCGCTCGGCGACCTGTTCCGGAAGTGAAGGCGGGGCGGCGCGCCGTTCTGCAAACGGCATTTTTTCAGTACTGGCACCTGAAATCAACAAATTGCCCTTCGGTAACCATCTGTAAGTCCCTTAAGTAAGGGGGGTTAGCCGGAATTGCTTCACACAATTCTTCATCCCTGGTTTACAATTCGGTAGCCTCGTGGAAAATGGACAATTCTCGACAGCCTCGGGGTGCTCAAAGCTGATGATGCAATTGCAATGACGCGAAGCTCCAAACCGCCGGGAACGCTGCTGATCACGCCGATCATGCTCGCGATTGTCCTTGTCCTTGTGGTCGCAGCGCCGCAAGCGGCGTTTGCCTTGCACCGCGTCGACCCTCATCATCACCGGATACGCTCGCTTCGCCGCGGCCTTCGTGCCGTGCTCTGGAACCCGTTGTTCCGTCCGTCGCACGATTCCCTGCTCCGGCAAAACGAAGAAATCGACCGCCTTGATCTGCCACGCATTCAGGATGACGCTCAACTGGAAGCGCTCAAGGCCTCGGGTGAACTGGTGCCCATCCCGGAGAGCGAATCTCTGAAGATTGAACCAAGTCTTGATCCCTCACGCCGCTTTTGTCGTCCGTGGACACGCGATTTCGTGACCGACCTTTCAGAAGTTTATTACCGGCAGTTTCACGAGCAAATCCAGGTCAACTCCGCCGTCCGTACGGTTAAGACGCAAAAGAAGCTTCGCCGTCGCAATCGCAACGCCGCTCCCGCCGAAGGCGAAACCGCGTCGTCCCATCTCGCCGGCGTCACGGTCGATCTTCAGCGCCGAGGTATGACCAACGAGCAGATTCGATTTGTCGAGCACTACTTGTTTTATCTGCATGCCCTCAATCTGGTCGAACCGGAAGAGGAGCGCCGCCACTGGTGCTTCCACGTGATGGTTTCCGACCGTTACGACGACTGGCGCCAGACGCAAACGGTTTTCGCGCGTCCGCCGGTGGAAGAGCCTGTCACCGCACCGGACACTGTCACTGCCACTGCCACTGCGGTAAGTGCCTCCAACTGAGCCTTCACCTGAACTGCACCTCCGCTACAATCTTCACAGAATGATTGTTCTGATGGCCGGTCTCCCGGGAACGGGTAAGACCACACTGGCTCGCGAACTGGCCAGGCGCACGCAAGGCGCTGGCGCTATTCTTAGCAAAGACGAAATCCGCGCCGCCCTGTTCTCGCCAGAAGATATCGAATACTCCGTCAAACAAGACGACTTCGTGATGGAGGTCATGCTCGAAGCTGCCCGCTTCCTGCTGCAAAATACTCCCACTCGCAAGATCTTTCTCGACGGCCGCCCCTTCTCCCGCCGCTACCAGATCGACCGCGTTCTGAGGTTCGCCCGCGAACTCGCTCAACCGTGGGCGATCATCGAGTGCGCCTGTTCCGATGAATCCGCTCGCCGGCGTCTCGATCTCGAACCCGATCCCTCGCACCCCGCGCACAACCGAACGTTCGCGCTCTACCTCGAGGTGAAAGCCCGCTTCGAACCCATCACTTATCCCAAGACGACGATCTCCACTGACCAGCCGCTTGAACAGTGCGTCGAGCAGGCTGTGGCCGCAGTGACTGCAGGGTGAGTGATTCGATGGTCGACGGGCGTTCTCGCCCGTCCCGCGTGCGCCTGCAGCAGCATCGCGGCCGGGTGAAGACGCCCGGCACTCCACCGACAATCTTCGATTGACTGTCGTACAATTAACGTTTGCCAAAACACCCTACAGGAGCATCCATGCGAACTCTACTGCATACCCTTGTCCTGATCGTCTCCACGTCCCTGCTCGCCGCCGCACAGGCAGCCTCAACTCCACCGACGGCGGCAACGCCGCCCGTCTCCAAGCCCGCCGCCGCTGCTGCCGCCGAGCCTACGGCCATCATCCACACTACGGCCGGCGACCTGCATTGCACATTGTTTCCGAAGATAGCCCCCATCGGAGTCGAGAATTTCATTGGCTTGGCTGAGGGCACCAAGGATTGGACCAACCCCGTCTCTCACGCCAAGAAGCACGGCGTTCCGCTTTATGACGGCACCATCTTTCACCGCGTGATTCCAGAATTCATGATTCAAGGTGGAGATCCCGCCGGGAACGGCACGGGCGATCCCGGCTATAAATTTAAGAATGAGACTTCACCCACGGTCAAGTTCGATCGCCCCGGGCGTCTTGCCTACGCCAATGCCGGCCCCGACACCAACGGCTCGCAGTTCTTCATCACCGAAGTTCCCTACCCCAGCCTCAATGGCGGCTATACCATTTTCGGCCAGTGCGACGCGGCCGCTGTCGGACTCGTAAAGAAAATCGCTCGCATGCCTACGAACGGCGAAACGCCGATACATCCCGTTAAGATCACGCACATCGAGATCCAGGGCGCGGGCGCATCGACCGCATCGGCCGAGCCCAAGCCATCGGCTGGCATGAAGTAGCCTATGTAGAGACGCGGCTTGCCGCGTCTCTACAGCAAGATTGAATTTAAGAATTCGAAGGGAGACTATGACCCGCACACCCGGAACCTATGCGGTGATCGAAACCAGCGAGGGCACCATCGTTTGCCGCCTGTTTGAGAAGGACGCCCCCAAGACGGTCGCCAATTTCGTCGAGCTCAGCGAAGGCAAGCGCGAGTGGACGCATCCCACCACCCGCAAAAAGACCACCGAGCCCCTTTATCACGGGACTATTTTTCATCGCGTGATTCCGGACTTCATGATCCAGGGCGGTGACCCGATGGGCACGGGTTTCGGCGGTCCCGGCTACCAGTTTGAAGACGAAACCAAAGGTTCGCCACATCGTTTCGACAAGGCCGGGAAGCTGGCGATGGCCAACTCCGGCCCCAACACCAACGGATCGCAGTTTTTCATCACTGTCGGCAACACCGACTGGCTCACCGGCAAACACACAATTTTCGGCGAGGTAGTCGAGGGCTACGAGGTCGTGGAAAAAATCTCGAAAGCCGCTCGCAACCGCCAGGACCGTCCCAATAAAGACGTAGTATTGAAGTCGGTAA
>JBEKYF010000065.1:0-28223 GCA_049511255.1 Terriglobales bacterium
TAGCACAGCCGCACATGAGGGGATAAAACCCGCAATCGGACCCGCAATCCCAATATCGAACAATGCAGCGCGATTGGGGATCGGGCCCTTAATGCGGATGAAAGCTCCGAACGTCCCGATCAAGCTCGGAAATGGAATAAAGAACGGCGGCGTCGCATACACGCGATAATGCCGGGCGTATAAGTAATGTCCCATCTCGTGTGCAAGCAGGATGAACATCAGCGTGAGTGAAAAGGAGAGACCATGCATCAGTTTCGCTGGAGCCTGCCACATCCACTCGACTGGGAACATGGGAATGTTGTCATTGCTGAACGAGAAAGCCGGTTGGTGAATGTCGAAGTTGGCGTAGAAGCGTGCACCCACCACCAGCGTGCTTAAGAAGGTCGCGGCCAAAAGCAGGATATGCAGCCACCAGCGCTGGCGCGGCGGCGGGCTGACCCAGACACTGGGCTGGGGCTGTGGTTCCCATTCGAGGGCGGTCGGAAAAGGGGATGTGGGTTCGGACATACGGTATCGGGCCATGGTTCAGATGCAACCCACTGCGGCCCGGATGCAGGGTGTCCGCATCGTCAGTCCGGATCGCTAGTCCGGCGGCGGCCGGGGCTACCTGCTCAGGCGGTATCTAGTCAATCGATTGCAGTTCCTTGCCGGGCTTGAAGCGGACGGCCTTGCCCGGCGGAATGGAAACTTCGGCGCCGGTGCGCGGATTGCGTCCGATGCCGGTCTTGCGCGGACGCACGTTGAACACGCCGAAACCACGCAGTTCAATGCGGTCGCCGGTGGAGAGCGCCTTCTTCATGCTCTCAAAGACGGTTTCGACGGCGAGCTCCGCCTTGGTCTTGGTGATCCCGGTGCGGTTGACCACTTCGTTGATGATGTCGAGCTTAATCACGGGTATCCCCCGTTTCGCCTGGATTGGTGTTTCTCAAGTTATTGATGCTAAGGGGGATAGGGCGGATTGTCAACCGTGCCTGTTGTCTCGTAAGATGACAGCACACCAGCCTAAGCAATTTGTAATTGGTAATTTGTAATTTGCGATTGAAAACTCCGTCTGATCGGAGTTCGATCCCAGCGCAAAATTACCAATGACAAATTACCAATCACAAATGCCGAAGGAGTTTCATGATCAAGAGTGACCGATGGATCCGGCGCATGGCGCAGGAGCACGACATGATTAATCCGTACTCGGAAAAGCAGGTGAGCGCGGGAGTGATTTCCTACGGCGTGTCGAGTTATGGATACGACTTGCGCGTGGCCGACGAATTCAAAATTTTTACCAACGTCAATAGCACGATTGTCGACCCGAAGCATTTCGACGAGCGCTCGTTCGTCACCGTGAACGCCGATGTCGCCATCGTCCCGCCGAATTCGTTTGCGCTGGCGCGATCGGTCGAGTACTTCAAGATTCCGCGGGATGTGCTGACCATCTGCGTGGGCAAGTCTACTTATGCGCGCTGCGGCATAATCGTGAACGTCACGCCGTTCGAACCGGAGTGGGAAGGCTTCGTCACGCTCGAGATTTCGAACACCACGCCGCTGCCGGCAAAGATCTATGCCAATGAAGGCCTGTGCCAGATTCTCTTCTTCCAGTCGGACGAGGTTTGCGAGACCAGCTATAAGGATCGCAAGGGAAAGTACCAGGCGCAGAAGGGGATTGTGTTGCCGAAACTCTAGGAGCTCTGGGCTGTCAGCTCTGGGCAGACGCGCAACGCCCAGAGCCGAACTCCTACTTCTTCCCGTTCTCGCCTTCCTTGAACATGTACTTGATGGCGGGCTTGTAGATCATCAGGTTGGCGGAGCCGGAGCGGTTCAGCTTGATGCAATGTTTGTCGTACCACTCGATATAGCCGTGGACTTCCTCGCCGTCGCGCAACACGATGACCATGGGAGTCTTGCTCTGCATCTGCTTCTGATAATAAAAATTTTCGGCGTTGGTCTGCTCGGTGGGCGCGGTCTTCTTGGCAGGTGCGGCGGAACGGTCGCGGTCCCGATCTCTGTCCCGATCCCGGTCTCTGCGTTCGGCGGGCGCGTGGTTGGGGCCGTGGTTATTGTGCGCGTGATCGGCGCGATTGAGGGTCGGGCGGATCAGCTTGCGATTCGCGAAGCTTTCCTGATCCGCGGGTTGTTCGGCTGGTATGGAGTCGAGCGTATCTTTCAAATCGCACCACCTGCGCGCCGGGCGGGCAGAATATACCACAACACTTGAGCCTGTGCTTGTGGGTCCAGAGGTGTGAACTGAGAGTTACGGTATCACAGCGGGCAGGGGATGACAATATTTTGTGCAGTGACTTTGGTGCATCAGCCTTATCAGTGCGCATTCCGCCTCTAGAGACGCACCTTGCCCGTCTCCTTTGTATGCGGCGGGAGACGCGGCAAGCCACGTCTCTACAGCGGAACCGGTCAGTTTACGAAACGCGTTCCAGCGCGATCGCGAAGGCATCGAGCGAGAGGGAGCGCAGCAGGTTGCGGCGCAGTCCGCGCTCGACTTCGCCGAGACCGTCCGCGGCGCGCTGCACCCAGGCGAAGTCGGCGGATTCGGACATTTTCTTGAGTTCGCCCAGAATATCTGTATTGCGGACGAGTTGCGGCGCGCCGGATTGCAGAAACATCAGGTCTTCGAGCAACAAGTAGAGGGTGCGGAGAAGGTTTTCGATTTTCTCGCGGCCTTCAGCGCCAGAGCGGTAGCTCTCGGTGGTTTTGAACAACTCGGTGTGGGCGCTGTTGTCGTCGTTGCCGCCGAGCGCGGATTTCAGCATGATGAGGGCGTGGTTGCGAGCGGCAATGTAGCTTTCGAGATCGAAAGACAAAGCACGTCCGATGGCGCCTTCGCTGAGACGGGCAACCAGCGCCCGCTGGCGGGCATTCCAATCGGGACGAATCTTGGCCAACCGGCTCTCGATCTCTGCGGGAGCGAGCGCTCCCAGGTTGAAGGTCATGGAACGGGAACGAATCGTGGGCAGCAATTCGCCGGGGTTTTCGGCAAGCAGAAAAATCGTGGCGAACTCGGGCGGCTCCTCCAGAACTTTGAGCAGCGAGTTGGCGGCCTCTTTCATGAAGGCCGAACTGGTGAAGACGTAAACGCGTTCGCGGGCTTCGGCGGGGCGATAGTAGATGGTCTGAATGACGTGGCGAACCTGATCGACCTTGATCATCAGTTGCGGCGGATCGGGCGGGATGATCAGCACGTCAGGGTGAGTCTGGACGAAGAGCCGGGTTTCTTTCTTATCCGTGTCGCGCAGATTTTCGCGAGCCTCGACGGCTTCGGCGAACCGGGAGTCGAGGTCTTCAGATTGCGCGATGCGAGTGCAGTTCGAGCAGCGTCCGCAGAAGTCGGGCAAGCCGTTGGTGCCTCCGGTGCCTCCGACAAAAGACTGCTCCAGGCAGTTCATCGCGCGGGCGAGCATCAGCGCGAGCGTGTACTTGCCCGATCCATGCGCACCGGAAAGAATGACGGCGTGCGGAAACCGGTTGCGCGCCAGCATCTCGCGCAGGCGATGGACGGTTTCCGGGTTGCCTGCGAAATCAGAAAATGGCATAAGGAAACTTTACCGGCGGAGAGCCGGGCGTCCCCGCCCGGCAGGACGGGCGAGACGCCCGTCCCTCCACTAGATCTTCAGTTTTTTCCGCACCAGCTCCATGATAACCGCATGCGTTTCGCTGGGAGTGCCGCGGGCGTTTACTACGTGCACTCGGTGGGGCTCGCGGGCCGCGATGGCCATGTAGGCGTGGCGGACGCGTCCGAAAAAAGCCCGGTTTTCCTGCTCGAAGCGGTTCTCGTCTCTTTCCGAACCTTTTTCTGACCGGGTACCTTTGTTTTTTCGGTTGCGGCGCCGGGCGCGCTCGACGCTGAACGCCACTTCGTTATCCAGCAGGATGGTCAGATCGGGTTGCATGTTGCCGCAGAGGATTTCGTGCATCTCGAGCACCGGCTTCGTGCCCAGCTTGCGGCCTCCACCCTGATAAGCCTCGGTCGAATCGGTGAAGCGATCGCAGAGCACGATGCGTCCCTCGGCGAGCGCGGGCAGAATGACCTCGTGAATGTGCTGGGCGCGCGAAGCGAACATGAGCGCCATTTCCGTGAGCGGAGAAAGGCCCGAGGTGGCGGAGTGCAGCAGCACTTCGCGAATTTTTTCGCCCGCGGCCGTGCCGCCCGGTTCGCGGGTGATGGTGACGGAGAGGCCGTGGGCGCGCAGGGAACGAGCCAGTTTCTCGATTTGGGTGCTCTTGCCGCTGCCATCGAGACCTTCGAAAGTGATAAATTTTCCGCGCGCGGGCACGTCGGGATGATAGCAGGCTGGGATGCCGGTTGATGGCAGCAGTCGGGAAGCGGCCTCGGAGTGCCTGCGGGCGGCGACTCGGGCCCGCAGACTGATATATTCAAACGTACTGTCCTATTTGCATCGCTGTGAGGCGAAACCACAATCTGGAGGGTTAATGGGCTCACATTTTGGGGTAAGAAACTTTCTTTGCGTAACAATTTTTCTGTTGTCATCATTTTCAGCTTTTGGGGCAAATGGTCCTACCATCGCGCTCTCCGTGGACGCGTCGGAAGCGCCGCGCAAGATCTTCCACGCGCAATTGCGCATTCCGGCCAAGCCCGGGACACTCACCCTCTACTATCCGAAATGGATTCCCGGGGAGCACGGGCCGACCGGTCCGATCACCGATTTGACGGGCCTGAAGTTTACAGCGAGCGGCAAGATGCTGAAATGGCGGCGCGATCTGCTCGACGGCTTTACTTTTCACGTGGAGGTTCCGGCGGGCGAGAACGAAGTCACCGCGAATCTCGATTACGCTTCACCCGCGTCGTATGAGACTGGATATAGCGCCGGAATGTCCGCGACGGAAAAGTTGTACATCGTCAACTGGAACGCGCTGTTGCTGTATCCCGCGGGTTACGGTTCTGATCAACTTACGTATAGCGCGAGCTTGCGGCTACCCGCGGGCTGGAAGTTTGGGACGTCGCTGCATGTTTCCAATCAGGTGGGCAGCGACATCCATTTTGCGCCCGTTTCGCTGACCATGCTGGTGGATGGTCCGGTGATCGCAGGCGAATATTTGAAGGTGGTGCCACTGACGCCGCCCGCCGAAAATCCTCCCGCGGAACTCGATATTGCGGCCGACAGCGCCGGCGCGCTCGATGCTCCGGAAGAAGTCTGGGAACATTACCGCAACCTGGTGAAGCAAGCGGGAATTTTGTTTGGGGCGCGGCACTACACCGATTACCACTTCCTGCTGACCCTGAGCGATCACGTCGCGCATTTCGGATTGGAGCATCACGAATCGAATGACAGCCGAACCGAAGAGCGGGCGCTGATCGAAGAGGACGGACGGAAACTGACCGCTGGACTTCTGCCGCACGAGTACGTGCATTCGTGGAACGGGAAGTACCGGCGTCCGGCGGATCTGGCGACGCCCGATTACGAACAGCCGATGCAGACCGACTTGCTCTGGGTGTATGAGGGCTTGACGTCATACTTGGGAGATATGCTCGCAGCGCGTAGCGGCGAGCGGGCGCCTGCGTTGGCCCGCGATGCGCTGGCCCAGATGGCGGCGGATCTCGATCATCGTTCGGGCCGTGTCTGGCGCAATCTGCAGGATACGGCAGATGGCGTTCCCGACATGCAGAATGCTCCCCGCGCCTGGGAAGATTATCGCCGGCCGGTCGATTATTACGATGAAGACGTGCTCAACTGGCTTTGGGCCGATGTGATCATCCGTCAGCAAAGCAAGGGCGCGAAATCTTTGGACGATTTCTGCAAACTGTTTTATGGCGCGCCAAGCGGTCCGCCCATGGTGAAGACCTACACCTTCGACGATGTCGTGAACGCGCTGAACCAGGTCGCTTCCTATGACTGGCGCGGGTTCTGGACGGAACGGCTGTCCAACCATGGCCCGGGCGCCCCGCTCGGCGGAGTCGAAGGCAGCGGATGGAAACTGGTGTACGATGAGAACCCTTCGGAACTGGATCGCGCCCAGGATCGCGACGGAAAGAACATCAACGCGCATTACTCGATCGGACTGTTGGCCGGGAGCGATGGCGTGATTCGAGATACGGTCGAGGGCATGCTTGCCGCCAAGACCGGGATCGGGCCGGGAATGAAGATTGTCGCGGTGGACGGCCGCAGGTTTTCGCCGGATGTATGGCACGACGCCATCCGAGCCGCCAAGACCAGTCCGTCGCCGATTGAGCTGATCGTGGAAAACACGGATTACTTTCGCGTAGTGAAACTGGATTATCACAGTGGCGAGAAGTATCCACACCTGGTGCGGGACGAGTCCAAGCCGGATCTGCTGACGGAAATTTATCGGGCGAAGTAAAGGAACAGGAAGTCTGGCTGCTTCCTGATACAAATAATCTGTCATCCTGAGCGAAGCGAAGGACCTATGCATTCCAGCGCTGCGAACAAATACACAGGTCCTTCGCTTCGCTCAGGATGACAATCCAAATTACGCTGCGAATTCACGGGCGGCCGCTACGTCCCCGAAATCACCTCCACGGGCTCTCCCTCAATGGAAGCAACTTCGGGAGCGGACTCGTCCAGCATAAATCCCAAGACTTCCTGCGGAATCGGCACGCTCCAGACCGGCGAAAACGACTGGCGATGCAGCGGTGAGGGGCCGTGCTCGCGCAGGGCCGCGAGGTGGTACGGCGTGCAGTATCCCTTGTTCGATGCCAGGCCGTACATGGGAAAGACCGGGTCCCAGGCGGAGATCATGCGGTCGCGTTCGACTTTCGCAATGATGGAGGCTGCGGCGATGGAGGCAGAGAGCGCGTCACCGTGAATGATCGGTTGTTGCGGAAGCTCGCAATCGAGTCTCACCGCATCGACCAGAAGATAGCTCGCCGCAGGTGCGAGTTGCTGCACCGCATGCAGCATAGCGAGGCGCGAGGCCTGGTAGATATTGATTTGATCGATGCGGGCGGAATCTACGGCGGCAACGGCCCAGGCGATGCAATGCTGGCGAATGCGGAGCGCAAGTTCTTCGCGGCGCTCGGCGGGGAGCAGTTTGGAATCGCGCAGGCCGCGAATGCGGTATGCAGGATCGAGGATCACGGCGGCAGCAACGACTGGCCCGAATAGCGATCCGCGGCCCACTTCATCGACTCCGGCAACGTGTTGAGCGCCCGCGGTCCACGCCCGCTTTTCAAAATTAAGAGTGCAGCGCAGTTTTTTCAGCAGGCGCAACTTGACGGCGGAGGCAGAAATCCGATCTGCGTTCGAAGTGTTCGATGTGGGCGCGGACTTGAATCCTGACTTGGACACGGAGGCTGATCAGCATCATCGCCGAAGAAATGGTGGGAAGCAAGAGGAGAAGTTAGCGTCCATTGCCGGGCTGCAACGCACAATCCTTAATTGTCATCCTGAGCGAAGCGAAGGATCCATGCATTCCAGCGCTGCGGGCAGATGCATAGGTCCTTCGCTTCGCTCAGGATGACAAGACGAACGAGAGCGGGAAGCAGCCGCAACCTACTGTTGTTCGACTTCTTTCAACCGCGCGGCCTTGCCCTTGAGCCCACGCAGGTAGTAAAGCTTGGCGCGGCGGACTTTTGCCGAGCGCACCACGTCAATCTTGTCGATGACCTTGGAGTCGATGGGGAAGATGCGCTCCACGCCCTGGCCGAAACTGATCTTGCGAACCGTGAAGCTGGGTTGGGCGCCTCGCTTCCGGGCAATGACGACGCCTTCGAATGCCTGCAGACGTTCTTTTTCGCCTTCTCTGATCTTGACCAGCACCTTGATCGTATCGCCGGGACCGAACTTGGGGATGTCGGTGCGGCGCGATTTCGCCAACAGCTTTTCGATAATCGGATTGCGCATTACGTTTCCTTCCTAACTCTTGCCGTTAATCTGGGCCAGCTTGATCTGGGCCAGCAATTCCTTGTCTTCCGCCGTCAGCGCAACCCGCTCCAATAAGTCAGGACGGTTGCACAGCGTTTTTGCCAAAGCCATCTTGCGGCGCCAGCTGCGAATCTGGTCGTGATTGCCGTTCATCAGTACCTCCGGCACCGCCATGCCGCGAAAATCCGCGGGCCGCGTGTAATGCGGATAGTCGAGCAATCCGCCGGAAACGCAGGTCGAACTCGGCCCGTCGCCGGCCAACTCCGCATGTTCAGTGAACGATTCCTGCCGCGTCGAATTCTGGTTGCCCACCGCGCCCGGAATCAGCCGCGTGACCGTGTCCACAATCACCGCCGCGCCCAGTTCGCCGCCGCTCAGCACATAGTCGCCAATCGAAACTTCGCGATCCGCCAAGTGCTCGCTGATTCGTTCATCTACGCCTTCGTAACGTCCGCAAATCAGCACGATCCGGTCAAGCGCCGAGAGTTCCGCTGCCAGCATCTGGTCGAGCCTGCGTCCCTGCGCGGAAAGCAGAATCACCGACTGTTTCGCGCCCGGGTTCAAGCGGAGTTCACGCGACGCCACGTCGCCGAACGACTCCAAACATTCAAAGATCGGTTCCGGCTTCAGGACCATGCCCTCGCCGCCGCCGAAGGGGCGGTCATCCACGGTGCGGTGCTTGTCTTTCGTAAATGCCCGCAGATCGTGAATGCTGATTTCCACCAGGCCCGTTTCCCGCGCCCGGCGGACGATTCCATAATCCAGTGGTCCGCGAAAGAAGTCGGGAAAGATCGTGAGAATGTCGATCTTCATTTGCGGACTAAACCTTTTTCACCGCCGAGACGCAGAGTTCGCCGAGTAAACTATTTAAAGATCAACCACCCGCGCCCTACGAACGACGAACAGCAACGACTAACGACTTCTTCCCTTTTCCTCTTTTGCCAGCGGCGCGTTCACTTCCAGCAAACCTTCGGGCAACTTCATCCGGACTCGCTTCCGCTCCAGATCCAGCTTCTCCAGATACGCCTCGGCGAACGGGATTTCGTAAGGCAGCTTCGCCTTCTGCTCTTTCCCTCGTACCACCAGCAGCGGAGCTTCTCCCGCCCCGAACTGGACGTCTTCAATCTCGCCGATCTCGCGCTGGCCATCGAACACTGTGCAACCGATCAGGTCGCTCAGGTACGTCCAGCCCGGCTCCAACCGAGCGCGTTCGCTGCGCGGAAGCTGAAGTTCGGCTCCGACCAGCGGCTCGGCATCGGAAATCGTTTCAACGCCCTGAAACTTCAGCACCAGAAAACTCTTATGCGGCCAGAGATTCTCGACCGTCACTTCGCGGCGCTGCCCGTCTTTCGCGAGCGCCCATAGCCGCATGTCGTGCCGAAAGCGCTCGGGAACATCGGTGTGCAGTTCGACCGCTACTTCTCCGCGGCGTCCCTGTGTCTTGATCACGACCGCCAGGGTAATCCATTCGCCGCTTATGTCCGGTGCCGCGATTCGATGATCTCCTACTCGAGATCTTCTATTCAATGATCTCGAGCGCGTAGCGCTTGTTCAGCTTCGAGCCCGCCGCGCTGAGCAGGTTGCGCAAGGCGCGGGCCACGCGGCCGGAGCGTCCAATAATTCTGCCCAAATCGGCCTCGGCCACTTCGAGCTCGATGACGGTTTCGTCTCCGTCGTCGTACTCGTCAACAAAAACCTCCCCCTTGGCCTCGACGATCGCCTTGGCGATGTACTCAATCATGGCGCGTGGGCTGGCGCTGGGCTCGATCATTGACTTTCTCCTGATCTTGCTGGTGGAGCGCCGGGCGTCCCCGCCCGGCTGGACGGGCGAGACGCCCGTCTCTCCACCGTAGGACTCATCCTGGGGTCACGGCTAGGCGACCGAAGCGGCCGCAGCCGGCGCGGGGAGAGCAAGCAGTTTCCTGACCCGGTCCGAACATTGGGCGCCTTTCGAAACCCAGTGCTCAATGCGCTCCCGTTTCAGGTCGAAAGTGGCCGGATTGGTGCGTGGATTGTACGTCCCCACCACTTCCACCGGGCGGCCATTGCGAGCGTGCTCCTTCTCAATCACTACCACTCGGTAATACGGTTGTTTGCGCGCACCAAAGCGCGCCAGTCGGATCATTAGCACAGACTTCAGTATCCTTTGCCCGGAAGAGTCCGGCGAAGTAAAGACGAACCATTATTATGCCGGAGCTTAGCCCTTTTCGCAATACTGCGTATCGAGTGGATGACGTCAAGCTTTTTGCGGATTCCATGAGCCGCAGAGTGCGCGAAGAAAGTCCGTGAAGCATAACCACCGGTCTGATGGCGTGTCTTGTGATCCTCTGGTCCGGACCGGTATAGTGAAGAGGTATCGAGGCAATCATGGAAACGAAGATCCCGGAAGCGAAAGCATTTGTGTCTCTGCTGGACGAACGCATTCATCCATACGACTTGCTCTGTCATCCCTTTTACAAAGCCTGGTCGGCAGGCGAGCTAACCCGCGACGATCTGCGCGAATACGCCGAGGATTACTACCCTCAGGTGGAGGCGTTCCCGGGCTATCTGGCGCAGCTTGGCATTCGCCTTGAAGAAGGCGAACTGCGCCACGCCGTTCTCGCCAACATGACCGATGAGAAGGGCGGCGAAGATTCTTTCGGCGAGCCGGAACGTTCGCACTCCGAACTGTGGCTCGACTTTGTGGAAGGTGTGGGTGGACGCCGCATTCCGAAACGGCGGCCGGTGGGGGCAGTTCGCAAGCTCATCTCCTGGTTCCACCGTATCTCGAGCGAAGGCACTCCGGAAGAGGCGCTGGCGGCTTTCTATGCCTACGAATCGCAGGTGCCGCGCCTGGCGCAGGAGAAAGATCGCGTCCTGCGGGAACGGTACGGCGCCGATGAGAAGACGCGCGGCTATTTCACTTTACACGCCACCGCCGACGTGCGACACGCGCAGGCGTGGCGCACCCAGCTCGAGAAGCGGGTCGAGGCCAATCCGGAGACTGCCAAGAAAGCATTGGCTGCCGCCGAGACTGCGGCCAAAGCTTTGTGGGCCGTGCTGGACGGCTTCGAGGCGCGGCGGACGGAACGGACGGCGGCCTTAGCGTCAAGTCGGAATTAAGAAGTCCGCCCCTGTAGAGACGCGGCTTGCCGAAAAACCTGGCGGCAGCTGACCTTGCTTGAAAACCTTTTTCACTCACCGGTTGACCAGATTCATCATGTGTTCCGGGTAGCGCAATCCCGAAGCCGCGCCGGAGGGAAAGACTCCGCTCAGGCGGCGCAGGTCATCCGGAGTCAGTTTCAAATCCACCGCTGCGGCGTTTTCCTCGAGATACTTGCGTCGCTTCGTGCCAGGGATGGGGACAATGTCGTCGCCCTGCGCCAGCACCCATGCCAGCGCCAATTGTGACGGCTGGCATCTTTTTTCGCGCGCGATCTCTTCAACTCTTTTTACGAGATTCAAATTCTTCTGGAAGTTTTCGCCCTGGAAGCGCGGCGAGAATCGGCGATAATCATCCGCCGCCAGGTCTTCAAACTTCTTGATTTGGCCGGTAAGAAAGCCTCGTCCGAGCGGACTGTAGGCGACGAAGCCGATGCCGAGTTCGCGGCAGGCCGCCAGGATTCCCTGTTCCGGATCGCGCGTCCAAAGCGAATACTCGGACTGCAGCGCCGCGATGGGATGCACCTTCGCAGCGCGGCGCAGAGTGTTGACCCCGGCTTCTGACAAGCCGATATGGCGGATCTTGCCTGCCTTTACCAGTTCCGCCATGGCGCCAACCGTTTCCTCAATCGGCGTATCCGGATCGACCCGGTGCTGGTAGTAGAGGTCAATGTGCTCCACGCCTAGCCGCTTCAAACTTCCTTCGCAGGACTTCTTCACATAGTCGGGCTTGCCGCTGACGCCGCGAATATTGGGGTTGCTGGGATCGCGGACAATCCCGAACTTTGTCGCCAGCACGATCTGGTCGCGCTTGCCCTTGATCGCGCGTCCGACGAGTTCTTCGTTCTTATACGGCCCGTATACGTCGGCCGTATCGAGAAAGTTGATGCCGAGTTCGAGCGCCCGGTGAATGGTCGCGATCGATTCAGCGTCATCGCGTCCGGAGTAAAACTCCGACATGCCCATGCAGCCGAGGCCGATGGCGGAAACTTTGAGACCGGAACGTCCAAGATTGCGGGCTTTCATTGGTACTCCTTTCTTGCGATCCGAAAACCAGTGCTTTTCCGCAGCCTGTTAAGCCGTGCACCACGCTATATGCGAGCATTCAGCGATCGCCTTCTGCAAAGCAGACCGCAGTTCGTCATACGAGAGTACACCCGGATGATACATCGCCACTTGCCCGGCGCGATTCAGGACGACCAGAGTCGGCGTCGTGCTCGCCCCGTAAGCATTGAAATTCTGTTTGCTCAACGGCACAGGCATGTCCTGCAGGCTGCCGTAGTATCGTGCACGGACCGCTTCGATATACGTCCGCTCCTGTTCGGGCGCGGCATCGGCTCCTTGCGCCGCATAGCCGTAGAGCTGAGTCGGCCCGATGACGACGAGGCCCTCCGGAGCGAACTCCTGCCGCAAGCGCGCAATGACGGGGACTTCGGCTTTGCAGTCCACACACCAATGCGCCCAGAAGAACAAAAGAACGGGCGAGCCTTTTAGCGACACCAGCGTCGGCGGCTTGGCTCCGAGATACTGAGTTACTTGTAAGGGCGGCGCGGGTTGACCGACCAGAGCGAGCAGGTTGAGGTTCTTCTGGAGCCGCGCTCGGATGGATGTATTTCCATAGCGCGCCAAAGCCGAGCGCAGCAGGCTGACCGCTTGCGCGTGCTGCCCTTTTTCCACTCTCCCCTGAGCGAGGACTTCGTACGCGGCACCGAGGGCGATGGGCAGATGAGGTTCGGCGTCGAGTTTGCGCTTCGTCGCCGTCAGTTGCTGCTCCGAGAGCCGGCGCGTCTCGGTGGCGTAGGCATCAGCTTGGTCCCAGCGCTTCGTCGAGGCCGCTTCGCGTGCCATCCACGACAGGGCTTCGAGATACTCCGGAGTGACGCCATGCTGAGCCTTGTAGGTGCGAAGTTCCGACTCGGCCGCGGAAAAGGAATTCTTCGCCAATTGGGCGCGAACATCTCCGACCAGGTCGGCTTGGGCAGACGAGGGAACAGATAAGGGAACCCAGAGGAGAATCCCGGCGCAAACCAGCGCCCACGTCCCCATTTGAATACGCATGACGTTGATGATGAATGAGGCTCCGGGAAGTTGCAACAGGCTGGCGATGGGCCTTATTTTTCAGCTCGATACAAAAGAATGGAAGGCCCAGTCGGGGAACTTTCGAGAAGATGCCAGCGAGACATGAGGCAATCTGTAGTACCTCCGTATGCGCAGAATCTTCTAGCCATTTGCCCGCGAATATGTACAATTTAGATGCGTTTGATCTTTGCAGTCGTCAGCAGTACCCCGCTCTACAGCGTGACCTGCCTGCACTATCCTGCGAGTTCCGGCGCACATTTCAACACCAAAGGAACACAGCAACATCATGGAAACAGGAACAGTAAAGTGGTTTAACGATGCCAAGGGCTATGGATTTATCAGCCGCCAGAATGGCGAGGACGTTTTCGTTCACTTCTCCGCCATCCAGGCAAGCGGTTTTCGCAGCCTGCAGGAAGGTCAACAAGTTCAGTTCGACGTGGTAAAAGGCCCCAAGGGCTGGCAGGCAGAGAACGTCAAGGGCGTCTAGGCCACCAACCAAAATTCGGAAAAAGAAGGGCGGCCCGCAAAGGTCGCTTTTCTTTTTGGCAGATTGGATAACTGCGCTGGATTACTGCCACGGAGAAAGGAGAAAACTTTCCCCACGACCTCACGCCGCCTGCTCCGCTTCGGCGACCGTTCCGTAAAAATGAAAGAAGTTTTCCACCCGTGTGACTTCCAGCGTGTGGTGGATCCGCTGATTCACGCCTACCAACCCGAGGCTGCGTCCATCTTTTTGTCGAGTGACATAGGCCCCGACCAGCGCCCCAATTCCCGCGGAATCCGCCAATGGGACGTCCGTGAAGTCCAGAATGAGCGCTCGCGAGTTGTCGGCTCGCAACTTGGATTGAAAGCCGAATAGGTTGGAAAGCGTCAGTGGTCCCGCAAGGCGCAGAATGCGGATTCCCTCCCGCGACCCGGGAAGATCTTCGATGTGCAACGGCTGCTCAGGCATGCGACAAATGTTAATGGTGAACGACGTGGGGAATGTTAACACAGTAAGAGACTCAGCATATCGACCGCTAACCGCGCTTGAAAGGTTGCGTCTGGCTCACCATGAGGAGCGCGGTCTGTGCCAGACGCTCCAGAACCGCGAGATCGCCCTCGTCAAAAGCAAAGGACTGCGAAGAGAAAACCTCAACCAATCCGACGACCTCACGCTCGTACCGGATGGGTGCGGCTACTATCGAGCGAATGCCGAGTCGCCGGCAGATCGCGGCGTCGATGCGGGAATCGGTCTCGGCGTCGTCGCAACGCAGGGCTTTTCCTGTACGTATGCACCCCCCGGAAAAACCCGAGTTGACATCTACATGGGTTCCGAGGGGTGGGCCGCCGATTCCGACGCTGGCCCGGCACATCATCGGACCTCTGTCGACGAGCGCGATGGCGGCGCCAGTGCCGCGTAGGAGCGTCCGCGCGCGTTCGCTGATCACCCGCAGCGCAGTATTCAGATCCGATCCAAGCGAGTTGAACTCGTACTGAATTGAGGTCGAAACAGGTGCTCGACCATGGATCTCTGCTGTGGAAGCTTCCGCTTCCAAGTTAATGGATCGCGGCTCACAAGTTCCATTGCCTAGAGACTTGCTGCCCCGGCCCGGCCCAGGCACTCGGTCCAAGGTAAGCTTCGGTGCCTTGCGACCGGGAGCTGTGTCATTGAGTACCAGCCACTCATCGAGGCGCTGGCGGGCCCCCTCGGGGAGTTCGGAAAATCGCACCCCGGCGCGACCCAGAGCATCTGCCCATGCGATATAGCCCGTCGTCTCCAGGTGGGTGTCCGAATCCGGCAGATCGAGGCGGAGCTGAACCTGGCCGCCGGTTTCCAGGGGGACGGCCGTTTGCATTGAGAGGCCCTGCTCGCTGAGGTCCAGAATCATGCCGCCGGTGACGCCATCGAAACTGGCAAAGACCGGCCCATGCACCTTATGCCGCAGGCAACTACGTCTGTCTGTAATCATCTTTCAGCCCCCACCCCGCCGCTTTCTCGCCCCATCAACACACGGAATCATCAGCCCGAAGGAAACGATGCCGTGCCGGCCTTAATCCGCTGCTGCGGAGAGTCTGCGGCGATTGTGCTGTTCAGATGATCGGAGCAAAGACGTATAAAAGGAAGTGCATGACCGGATTCTCCGCACTTCCAGCAACTATCGTCGCCGACTAGCCATGAACCTCAAGAAGTTTGGGCTCCCAGACACCGTGATCCAAGCGATCCTTTGCCAGGAGAATGTCTCGACGACGCAGAAGTTCTACATCCAAACTGCCCATCAAGACGTGAAGGACGCCATGCAACTGCTTGAGCGGAGAATCCAAAGTGCAGCATGTGCAGCAGGGTTGGTGAACTGATCGCTAAGTGCTTGAAAGAATGGAGCCGACGATCGGACTTGAACCGATGACCTGCCGATTACGAATCGGCTGCTCTACCAACTGAGCTACGTCGGCCTGGTTTCGATTCTAAAACCCGTCTGCGATTCCTGCAATCAGGCCGGGTGTGCGCGGTGGCATCGACGCGCATGTAAGGCGTTTACACTAACGAGCCCGAATGTAATTTAGCAATCGACGGGGTTAAACTTGAAGCATGGGCGAGATGGGACGGATTCTGGTGATACTCGGTGTGGCCCTGGTGGTGATTGGGGGCATCGTCATGTTGCTGGGGCGGGCGGGGTTGCCGCTTGGACGGCTGCCGGGGGACATTGTGTATCACGGCAAGAACATGACTTTTTATTTTCCGCTGGCGAGTTGCATCCTGATTAGTATCGTGCTTTCTATTGTTCTCTTTTTAATTGGTCGACTGAAGCGGTAGTGCGTCGTCCGGCAAGTTCGCGGCATGCGTGATTGTCATTCCTGAGCGAGGCGAAGGATCTGCTTTCTTGTGTGTATGAGACCGCAGGTCCTTCGCTTCGCTCAGGATGACAATATGGGTATATGCCACAAGGTACAACTTCGTAAGTGAACTTCTTGCCTGAAACTTCATGGAGATGGCGGACCAACTCGGGTTCCAGTTTCGTCCTCCGGAGCGGCGCATTTGGACGGTGCGGGCGCTGGTCTCGGCAGTGCGGTCGCATATCGAGCGCGAGTATTCGGATTGCTGGGTGGAAGGCGAAATTTCTAACCTTCGCATTCCCGATTCCGGACATTTGTATTTCACGCTGAAAGAAGAAAGCGCGCAGATTCGCGTGGTGATGTTCCGCTCGTCGGCGAAGCTGCTGCGGTTTCGCCCGGAGAACGGATTGCACGTCACGGTTCGGGGGCGCATCACCGTTTATGAAGATCGCGGGGAGCTGCAAATCTCCGCGGAATTCATGGAGCCGCAGGGCGCGGGCGCGCTGCAGTTGGCGTTCGAACAATTGAAGGCGCGATTGCAGGCGGAGGGATTGTTCGAGGCGTCGCGAAAAAAAACGGTCCCGCCGTTGCCGCAAAGAATTGGCATCATCACTTCACCGCAGGGGGCGGCGCTGCGGGACATCCTGAACATTCTGGCGCGCAGGCATCACTCGGCGAATGTGCTGATCTATCCGGCGCAGGTGCAGGGGGACGCGGCGCCGGGCGAGGTGATGGCCGGGTTGCGATGCTTCCATCAAGACTTCGGTCGCGGCGGCGCGGTCGAGGTCATCATCATTGCTCGTGGCGGAGGCTCGGCGGAAGACCTGGCAGCGTTTAATCATGAGGGCCTGGCGCGAGCGGTCGCGAATTCGAAGATTCCAGTGATTTCGGCGATTGGCCACGAGACGGATTTCACGATCGTGGATTTTGTCGCCGATTTGCGCGCGCCTACGCCATCCGCGGCGGCGGAACTGGTAATCCGGTCGCGACAGGAGATCGAAGCCCAGGCCGAGGATTTATATCGGCGAATGGAGCGCGCATTGCGGTACCGGCTGCTGATGGCGCGTCAGGAACTGACCGAGCGCGCCCAACACGGAGCGTTTGCGCGCATGATGGACGGCATCCACCGGCGACAGCAGAAGCTGGACGAACAGCGCTTCCGGCTGGAAAAGGCGGAACGGCAGCTTCTGGAGCGATGTCACCGGCGCTGCGACAATGTTTCCGCGGCCGTCCGGCACTATGACGCGCGACGCCGTCTGGCTGCGGTGCGGCAGCGACTGGAGGCTCAAGTTGCGAACCTGGCCGCCGCCACGCACACGCGCTTGCTGGAGAGCCGCGGGGCGCTGGATCGCCGGACTGCAAGCCTGGAAGCGCTTTCGCCGGTTGCGATTCTGAATCGCGGATACGCGCTGGTGTTCGATGCAAAAGGCCGGCTGGTGAAAGATGCGGCGCGATTCAAACCTGGGGACGAGTTGTCGGCCCGCCTGGCTCGGGGACGGGTTCGTGCCCGCGTGACCGCTAGCGAGCGCGGCGAACCATAATCAGGCGCGAATCCGGCGGGAATCCGGCGAGGCTGCATTAGAATGAAAGCCAACTCAACTTCCGACGTGAGGGTGGCGTGACGCCGTCGCTGGTCTGGTCGCACATCTCGGCGATCTCGGTCATTTCGATTTTGGACATCGTGCTGGTCGCGATCCTGATCTACCAGTTTCTGTCGCTGGTGCGGGGGACGCGGGCGGCGCCGATGCTGATCGGGGTGGCTACGCTCGGGCTGGCTTTTTATTTTGCGCGGCTGGGGGAACTGCGCACCCTGAACTGGCTGCTCAGCACGCTGCTGCCGTACGTTGTGTTCGCGCTGATTGTCGTCTTCCAGTCGGAGATCCGGCACGCACTGGCCAACCTCGGGAGCCGGGTTTCGCTGATGCGGTCTTCGAGTTCGGTGGCCGACGTTTACGATGACATAGTTTTGGCGGCCAATCTTTTTTCGCAAAATCAGACGGGCGCGCTGATCGTGATCGAGCGCGAGATTGGGCTTCGCACTTACATCGAAAGCGGCGTGTCACTGGATGCCAGGCTGTCGTACGACCTGCTGGCGACGATATTTCGTCCCAGCGCTCCCTTGCATGACGGCGCCGTGATTGTGCAGCGGGACCGCATCGCGGCCGCCGCTTGTTTCCTGCCGCTGTCGATGAACCCGGTGCTCTCGACCCAACTGGGGACGCGGCATCGCGCGGCGATCGGGATCACGGAAGAAACCGACGCGGTCGCGGTCATCATTTCGGAAGAGACGGGCGCGATCAGCATTGCGGTGGCGGGCAGCATTGAACGCGAGTTGACGGTGGAGCGTCTGCGTGAGCGTTTAAGCGCTCTGCTGCGCCGCTACGCTCCCGCGCCCACGCTGCCGAGTCCGGTGGAGGAAAGCTTTATCGAAGAGGAGCCGCCCAGTTCGCAGATCTCCCGCAGGCAGGATGCCGGAAGGGATGAGTGACGATGCCGGGATTTTTCCAGCGCACCTTCGTTCACAATATCAGGCTCAAGATAATTTCCCTGTTACTCGCCATCGGCCTGTGGCTGGCGGTGGCGCACGATCCCCCCGCCGAAGTTGAAATGAAGGTGCCGCTCGAGTTCCGTAATCTTCCCGACAATCTGGAGATCGATTCCGCCAACTTTACCGAGGCGCAGATCAGGGTACGGGGACCGGAGCGAGTGATTCATCGCCTGCAGGCTGCGGATGTGCGTGCGGAGATTGATCTGGCCAGCGTCCACCCGGGGGAACGGACGTTCGATTTAACCGGCGGCCAAGTTCACGTGCCGCAGGAGGTGGAAGTGGTGCAGGTCATACCCGGTCAGTTTCACCTCTCCTTCGATAATCGCGAGACCCGCATGGTTGAGGTTCGACCGCGTGTGACCGGAAATTTTGCGAGCGGCATGCGAATGGCGCGGGTGACCGCCGATCCGCCGAATGTCGAGATCACCGGGCCTCGCCGTCGCGTCGACGCAGTGGAGGCCGCCACCACCGATCCGGTGGATGTCAGCGGAGCCGTGACGCGGGCGTCTTTTGTCACGCAGGCCTATGTTCCCGATCCTCTGATCCAAGTTGTGCACCCCACCCCGATTCGCGTGACGGTTATCATGGAACGGTTGGGAGACGAGAAAAAATAAGGAGTATTTTTTCTTCCCCAGCCCTTGCATGACGCAAACCAGACAACTCTTCGGTACGGACGGGATTCGCGGCGTGGCGGAGGAATTTCCGCTGACGCGGGACAATGTTTATTGGATTGGGCGGGCGCTGGGGCACGATCTGGCGCGCGCGAATGCCAAGGCGCGAGTGGTGATTGGACAGGACACGCGCATCTCCAGCCGATGGATCGCCGACCGATTTCTGCAAGGGCTTGCATCGGTGAGCGTGGAAACTCGCAGCGCTGGCGTGATCACCACGCCGGGGGTCGCCTTCCTGGCGCGCTCGCAAGGGTTCGATGCCGGTATCGTGATTTCGGCTTCGCACAATCCGTGGACCGATAACGGGATCAAAATTTTTTCAGGCGATGGCTACAAGCTGCCGGACGCGCGCGAACTGGCGATTGAAAAAGAGATTTTTGCGCTTCTTGATTCGGATGCAGTTCCGGCCCCGGATTCCACTCTAGAGGTTTCGAGCCTTCCCGGTGAGGAAGGCCTGCGGCAGGCTTACGTTCGCTGGCTCGTGGGCAGTGTTTCTAACGACTTGAGCGGGCTTCGCGTGGCGGTCGATTGCGCCAATGGCGCGGCGACCGCGGAAGCTCCAGAGCTGTTCGGGGCGCTCAAGATCAACACGGCCTTCTTGCACTCCGCGCCGGATGGACAGAACATCAACGAGAATTGCGGCGCGCTGCATCCGGAAATAGTGGCGCGCTTTGTCGCGGAGAGCTTTGCCGCGAAGCAGGGACGTTTCGATGTGGGCATTACCTTTGATGGCGACGCCGACCGCGCGCTTTTTTGTGACGCCAATGGGCGAGTGGTCAATGGGGATGCGGTTCTGCTGCTGGCGGCGCGTGACATGCAGTCGCGCGCCGCGCTCGCCAAGGCCACCGTGGTGGCGACGACCATGTCGAATATGGGACTGGAGTTGGCGCTCAAGCGATCGGGCATTCGCATGCTGCGGGCCGATGTCGGCGATAAGTACGTGGTCGAAGAAATGCAGCGCGTTGGAGCTACCCTCGGCGGCGAACAGTCGGGCCACATACTTTTTCGCGATGGGGAAGCAACCACCGGCGACGGACTGCTGACCGCGCTCCGGGTGCTGGAGATCATGGTTCGGACGGGCAAGCCGCTGGCCGATCTGGTGGGCGATCTGAAGGTGTTTCCGCAGACGATCCAGAATGTGCGGGTGCGAAAAAAAATTCCCTTCGCGCATATTCCAGCGGTGCAAGCGGCGATTGCAGCAGCGGAGCGGGATCTCGACGGCAATGGCCGAGTGGTTGTGCGTTATTCCGGCACCGAAGCGCTGGCGCGGGTGATGATTGAAGCGGAGTCGAAGCGGGAGATGGATCGGCTTGCGAAAGCGATTGTCGGGGCGATTCGGGCGGAACTGGGCGCGTAGAGCGTGGAGACGAGGATTCACAACGAAACAAGTTGCAGCCAATATTGATCATCTTCGGCGGGCTACCGGGCACTGGGAAGTCGATGATCGCCTCGGAGTTGGCTCGTCAATTCGACGCGGTGTATCTGCGCATTGACTCGATCGAGCAAGCGATCCGGGATTCGGGAGTGGTTAGCCAGTCTCTCAATGACGCGGGGTATCGCGCCGGTTATGCGGTGGCCGAGGACAATCTCCGTTCCGGTCGAACCGTGATTGCGGACTCAGTCAATCCACTTAAGATCACCCGCGATGCTTGGATTGGTGTCGCGGACCTTGCGCAGGTAAGCGCGGTTGAAGTCGAAGTAGTGTGTTCCGATCCTGAACAGCATAAACGGCGAGTGGAAACACGAGCCTCCGACGTCGAAGGGCTAAGACCGCCAACTTGGCAGGAAGTGGTTTCACGGGAATACGAGCCTTGGGAGCGCCCGCATATCGTAGCGTAGCGGAAAATGTAAAGAGAATACGAGAAATGCTGACGGGGCGATAACTCAATCTACTGGTTAGAATCCGTTAGCAGGTTAATGGGCTACTCCCGCTTGGACGTGGCAAAGCCCGTCCCCACACAAGCCTGACCCATTTTGCAACTCTCTGTTTCACTTCCGGAAGCACGTCCTTTTGTACGGGCTGGTTATCTTGTGTGCTCGGGCGAGTGCGTCGAGAATGAGAATCGGTTAAGAGTCATCTGATTTGGAAGAAGCTCATGAGAATCCTTATTGTGGAAGACGATGCGGCACTTTCCAGCTTTATCCGGAAGGGACTGGAAGCAGAACATCATGCGGTGGACGTTGCCAGCGAGGGGAACCAGGGCCGTTCGATGGCGATCGAGTTTGATTACGATCTGGTTGTGCTTGATCTGAACCTGCCGGGGGTTGACGGGGTGTCGGTTCTGAAAAGTTTGCGGCAGCATAAGGCGAACTTGCCGGTGATGATTCTTAGCGCGCGCAGCCGGGTTGAAGACCGCGTGCAGTGCCTGGATTCAGGGGCGGACGACTACCTGATAAAGCCTTTTTCATATCTCGAACTGTCGGCGCGGGCGCGGGCGTTGCTGCGGCGCAGCCACCTGCCATCGGAATCGGTTCTCACCGTCCGTGATCTCCGTTTGGATCGAGTGGAACGCAAAGTGGAGCGCGCCGGGCATCACATTGAGTTGACGGCCAAGGAATTCGCCTTGCTCGAATACCTTATGCGCAATGCCGGTCGCCGGCTGACTCGGGCGATGATCATCGAACACGTTTGGAACCTGACCTTTGATTCCACCACGAACGTGGTGGATGTTTACATCAACTACCTGCGGCGCAAGGTGGACGACGGCTTCTCGCCATCTTTGATTCACACGGTCCGCGGGGTGGGGTATCAGATGTGTCCTGACGGCGCATCGGCATGAGCGCGAGTCCGCATTCTTTTCCGAGGCTGCCCCGAGGTTCGGACGTGCTCGGCGAATTGCTGCACTCGTTAAGCCAGCCTCTGACTGGCTTGCGCTGTTCGCTCGAGCTTTCGCTGCAACTCCCGCTCGAACTCTCAATCGAGGAAGTCGCGGAGCAGCAGCAGGAAAGTATTTCGGCAGCTCTGCAACAGACAGAAAAAGTTATTGGGATGATCCAGTTGATGCGGGAGTATCTGGACGCCGAGCAGCCCGGGCCGGAAGCGTACCCGGTCGCGCTGGCGCCGGCAATGAGGAGCGTGATCGAAGAACTATCCTCGATCGCGGAGGTGCGCGATGTCCAGTTGCGCCTGATGGGTACATGTACGGCGGCGGTGCCGGTGCCGGAGTCGCGGCTGCGGCTGGCTTTGCAGTATTTGATTGCGCCCATGATCGAAGCGCAACCGGTGGGCGGCAAAGTCATGCTTCTGCTGGGGGAGAGCCCGGCGGGAGCGGTGCTGCGAGTGGAAGGCGCACGCGGTTTTCGCGAGCTGGAACGAAGCGCAACGCAGACGAAGCGCAATCTGGTTGGGGCAACATCAGCGTCAGTATCAGTATCAACGTTGTGCCGGGTGAGGCTGGCGATCGCCAGCCGTGTGCTCGAAACTGCCGGAGCGTCGCTAGCGTTCGGCGACGGCGACGACGGTCATACTGGGGTCGATCATGCTAGAGTCGAGCATCCTGGATTCGTTCTTCGCATTCCGCGCCGGGTCGGCGCTCCTGCCGAATGACTTCAGCCTGATGACGTCACCCTGAAATTTTGCCGGATGGCACTGGCCGCAAGGAGTACAATCCAGCCTTTCCGGAGGTTGCAGTGAAGCGCTGGACTATTCTGCCGACAAGAAGGTGAGCGATGAAGATTCTGGAAATGTGTGATACGGAAGCGGCTTCGGTTCCGGTGGAAGCGACCGCCGAGCGGGCGATCCGGACGATGCTGGATCGAGACGTGGGAGCGGTCGCCGTGATTGACGAAAACCATCGCGTCGCCGGAATTTTTACGGAGCGGGATGTGCTGCGCCGGCTGTCGCTCGGCGAACACGATCCGCGAAAAATTTCCGTTCGAGAAATCATGACGACGCCAGTCGAGATGGCGACCCGGGCTACCACGGCGGGCGAAGCGCTTGCCACCATGGTGGAGCGCCACTACCGGCACTTGCCGATCGTCGACGATGATGGACGGTTGCTGGGGATGCTTTCCATTCGCAACGTGCTACAGGCGCAGATTGACACGCTGACGCGGCAACTGGATCAGGCGCGGTCGGTTGTGCTTTAACAGTCGGAGTTAACCTTAATAGCGAATCCAGAGTTGCTGTGACTGCAGGCAGCTGCCGAGCTGCGCTCGGCTTGGACTACACGAGTTAGTGCGCGTGGGGACTCTGTGCGGGGTTCTTGGTGGGCGCCGGAGGAGCCTTGGCGATCTTCACATCAAAGCTGACCGGCAGCTGTTTTGGTGGATAGCACGCCGCGTTATCGCAGGCCTGGTATTTTAAAGTTCCACGGACGATATATTTACCGGCTTGCACGGAGCGCAGAGGATGCACCAGCACATCCACTTTGAAGTCTGCGGTGTAGACGTTTAGCTTTTCATCGGGAGCGAAGGCAAAACTCATATCCTGGCCTTCAGGGTAGGTGATTTTGCCGACGACGATGTCGGTGGTGGCTCCTATCTTGAGCACGGTCGGGATCAGGAACTCTGACTTTGGGCGGTTGGAATTGATGTGGTAGCCGCTCGAAACGCGGAACGAGAGCGGGACAGTAGCCAGTTTGCCCTGCACGACGGTCAGGACCGGAGCGGGCGCCATCTTTACGGCAGGGCCTTGCGGGCCGAGGTCATCCTGCGCCCACGCCCACGCGGAGAACAGAAGAAACGCGCTCGCCAGAAGCATTTTCATTGGCTACCCCAGCTCCAGAGTACTCGAGGTCAGGCGCGATTCGTAGTTACTTCCGAGCCTGTACCGGCTGGCCCTGGCTGAGGGCCTTTTTGATATGGTCCACGAAGACACTGCGGCTCTGCAAACCGAATTCGCGGGCGATGAGCTTGCCGTCGCGGTCTAAGAAAAAAGTGGTGGGCAGCACACCGACGCCACCATAGCTCTCTCCAACGGATTCTTTGCCGAGCAGGATGGGGTAGTTGACGCCCATTTCCTTCGCGAATTTGGCGATGTCTTCGGTGCTGGCGTCGTCCATGGCTACGCCGACGATCTGGAAGCCTTGCGGGCCATATTCTTTTTGCAGTTCGACAAACCACGGCATCTCGATCTTGCAGGGGCCGCAATACGTCGCCCAGAAATTGAGAAGAACGGCTTTGCCGCGAAGGTCGGAGAGCCTGAGGTTCTTGCCGTCGAGCGCGGGCAGTTCGAAGTCAGGCGCCAATTGGCCGATGAGTTGTCCCTTGGCGGGACCGTTGGCGCGGTTGTTGCGGGCCATACGAATGCCGGCGAATAACATAGCCGCGACGATGGCGGCGATGAAGAACAGAATTAGAGGATTTCTTTTCACGGGTTACCTCGGCGGCTAAAGCCGCCATCTATCTTGCGACACTTACGGCGCGGCTGAAGCCGCGCCCCTTCAAAGCGAGCCTTGCTACAGCGCAAACCTATTCAAGAACGAAAAATAGCCGGAGATGAGCGCGAAGCGGCCCATCACAAGCAGAATACCCAAGCCGATCAGCAAGACTCCGCTTGCTACTTCCACGGCGTGCATGTGGAATTTGAAACGGTTGTAGAACTTCAGGAAGCGCTCGATGCCGAGCGAAGTCAGCAGGAAAGGCACGGCCAGTCCGGCCGAGTAGATGGCCAGAAGAAAAATGCCTTTCCAGACCGTGTCCTGAGCGGCAGCGAATCCGAGCACGACCGCGAGGATTGGACCGACGCACGGCGTCCATCCAAAGGCGAAAGCGAAGCCGATGACAAACGCGCCCCAGGCGGAAGAACTGCCTTTGAGACCGTGCAGCCGCGTGTCGGCCAGGAGAGGCTTGATCTGAAAGACGCCGGTCAGGTGAAGACCGAAGAGAATGATGATCACTCCAGCGATGCGGGCGAGCAGCGCTTTGTACTGCGCGAGGACCTGGCCCACTTCCGTCGAGATCGCGCCCAGCGTGATGAAGACGATGCTGAAGCCGATGATGAACGCAGCTGAATTGAGCATCACCTTATGGAAGAGGTGTCCTTCTTTCATCTTCAGTTGCTCGACGCCTACGCCGGAGATCAGGGAAACGTATCCCGGCACGAGCGGAAGCACGCAGGGCGACAAGAACGAGATCAGTCCTGCGACGAAGGCGGCGAGCGGTAATGGCAAACTCGTCATATTTCTCTATTGTAGCGACACTATTGTGAGCGGGAGAATTCCGCACCTTTCCAGCCCCTGAAGGGGCGCCCCGTCTCGAGGATTTGCGGCATCGCTGAAGCGATGCCCTGATACCAGGGCAGAGTCCCACCACTGCCTATTTACAAGATGCGTTGAAGAGAGCATTTGTCGCAGCATTTTCGCGGGCCGGGCGGGGACGCCCGGCGCTCCATCGGCAACCGTCGTCATCGCGACGCGGGCTTTTGTGGCCGTTCCGGGGCGGGTGGCTCCTTGGCTGGCGCGGCGGGCGCCACGGTCTCGGGTGGAGCTTCGCTCAAAACCTTGCGGATGAATCCTAGCGGCACGGTTGCGGTGAGAATGGAGCGATCTCCGGACTGCTCGACTTTGAGGCTGTCGAAAAACGCCTTTACATCTGCATCAGTGCCTTGTGTGCCGACGCTGCCTTCGGCGGCGTGAAAGAGGCTGAGAAAGGCGGCGGTCTGCTCGGTGATGGCGTGCGCGTCCGCCTCACTGTCGGTGAACGCTTCCGCCCGCAGGTGGAGAGCGCGCAGATATCGTGCGGAAATCACGGCGACCGCAGGATGGGGAAACAAAAGGCTCCAACTGCCTAGTCCGCCCAGGGAACTGGTTTCGGGCCGCACGCGCAGGATCGCAAAAGACAGACTTGCCAGGGGAACTTTTCCGTAGAACCTTCGAAGCAACCTGGGTCCGCCAAAGGGCGAGGCCAGTTTGCGGGAGCGGTCGAGCATGCCGCGAATCACGCCGGGGTCCGGATGGTTCGAAACCGCGACACTGTCGTATGAAAGAATGACCACGCGAACCGTGCGGCCTTCGAGGGGGATACTGTAGATGTCAAAACCGCGATAGTCGTCGATTGAAGAGGAGATCTTCTTGAGGTAGGCAGTCAGCCGGCCGGAGTCGATCTTGCCGACGAATACCTCTGAGAAGCGCGGTTCTGAAGCCGATCCGGCGGTTCCGCCCCCCCAACTCTGCGGATAGTGAATGGCGAAGGCGGCTTGGTCCAGATCGCGCTCGAATTGAAAGCCCGTCTCCTCGACAAATCTCTGGTATTCGGGGTCGCGGGAAACCGGCGGCAGTTGCCCGCTGGCGTTGAAGGTCCGAATCCACTTCAGATTGATGTAGAAGAAACCGTCCGCGCCCGGGAGCAGGCGGGCCGCTTCCGGCGGAGCGTGCTTGCGCAGGGTTACGATCAACGCTACGGCGGCCACAATCAGCAAAACGGCCAGGGGGATGGGGAGGTGGCGTCGAATGCGCATCGAATTTCGGGGGTCTCGGCTCATCCGCTGTAAACAGAAGCTGAGCCTGCTAATGATACCACCGGTCCCGATGGTGGTTTGGTTCAGAGCGACCTACTGGAGGCACAGCGGAGTTTCGTGAGGATTCTGAGCCGGCCTGCGGTTGCACGTGATTTCCCCTTGTGATAACTTAAATAATTGTCCCGGACTTCAGGAAGGGATCAGGGAAGTATTGTGCCCGAAGGGACATGCTTCCACCTGCTGGCGTAGCTCAGTCGGTAGAGCATCTGATTTGTAATCAGAGGGTCGGGGGTTCGATTCCCTTCGCCAGCTCCAGAAAAACAAGATTCCGGAAACATGAAGAGGTTGGCGCGGCAACGCGCACTGGCGGCGCAGCTTTGAGGCACTCCATTTAAGGCATCCATCAGAGTATTTTTCGGCGAGTGTAATTGTCAGGCGGGGGTTCTCGCATTTCGTTTCCCGAGCTGAGAAATGCTGGAGAGTGTCGGTGCTGTGTTTGCGCGGCTGGGCAGTTTTCGGATTTGCACAGGTGGGTGAGTGGTTAAAGCCAACAGACTGTAAATCTGTCCCTCTCAGGAGGTACGGAGGTTCGAATCCTCCCCTGTGCACCAGAGTGATGAAAGACGCGGCCGAAAGAAGTGGCGATGCTTCAGTGGCTGACGAGCCTGAGGCGGTAACAAGAAGTTGACGATTAAAAAGAAGTTCGTGCTGGCTCTTATCGCGTATGCGGTGCTGGGCGTTTTAGCCTGGACCACGCTATCCGACGAGCCGATTCGAGTGTTCGATTGGAACGTGAAGCTGCGAAGCGGGACGATGCTGATCTTGGGACTGTTCGCGTTTCGAGCGGCATTGTATTTTTGGCGGACCCGGATCGAGGAAGAGCGAGCAGGCGCGAAGCCGACAGATTGAAGATTGATTCGGCGGCTTTGATTTCTTGGCATTGAGCGATAGCGTGAGCCGATGTAGCTCAGTTGGTAGAGCACTCCCTTGGTAAGGGAGAGGTCATCAGTTCAATCCTGATCATCGGCTCCAGAGTTGCTGTAGAGACGGGGCTTGCCCCGTCTGAGACGCGGCAAACCGCGTCTCTACTAGGAGTTCGGCTGAGCGGGAGTAACTCAGTGGTAGAGTCACAGCCTTCCAAGCTGTTGGTCGCGGGTTCGATCCCCGTCTCCCGCTCCAGAGTTTGAGATGAATGGATACGAAGCGTGGCATTCGAACAGGCTGAGATAAAGATCGAGAAGGCCGAGGAATTTGGACAATTGCGGCGTGCCATCGAAGAAGCCTTGTCGGCGGAAAACGTCAAGAGGTTTCTGAAAAGTCTGCGCCGTGGCAGGATTCGAATCCGCGATTTCGATGCGGTGATCGTAACGAAGACGCTGGAAGCGATGACGGGCCGGGCGGATTTTGGTGCGAGGCGGCTTTACGGGTCCCTGAGTCTATCCGATCAGGCACAGCTGCGAGAGTTTTATCTCTCAAAGGTCGAAGAAGTCGACCCGGCGCTGCGGGCGAAGTTTCACAAGCTGTATCAATACTACTGAGTGGATCTCAGGACGACGATTGATTCGCGAAACAGCCGGCGGGACGCCGGCGCTACAAAGGAAAGCAAAATGGCGAAAGAAAAATTTGAGCGGACAAAGCCGCACTGCAACGTAGGGACGATTGGTCACATTGACCATGGCAAGACGACGTTGACGGCGGCGATCACCAAGGTATTGCAGAAGCACAAC
>JBEKYF010000066.1:0-20813 GCA_049511255.1 Terriglobales bacterium
GTCACGGACCACAACGTCCGCGAGACGTTGTCGGTGACGGATCGGGCATACATCATTAACGAGGGCCGGATTTTCCGCTCCGGTACGCCGGAGGAGTTGGGGAGTGATCCGGAGGTACGGCGAGTTTATTTGGGAGAAAGCTTCTCATTGGTGTGAAGCAACCGCCGGTTTCGGTTGCTAATGGAGCGACGGGCGTCTCGCCCGTCCGGCAGAGTGGTGGCCGGGCGAGGACGCCCGGCGCTCCACCAATACCATAATTGGGAACTGCTTCTGGTTACCAAGGCGTAGGCGCATTGACCTTTCGTGCCCGCATGATCTATCTCGGTGCATGAGAAGCTAAATTTTCCACGCTCCGATGTACCGGACAGTCACGGTGACAGCCGGATGGGTGGGAATAGGAAATTTTCGGGGAGAGATGGTGCTTCTTCAGCACAAACTGAACGTCAAGTTGTCGCAGCGGCAGATTCTGACGCCGGGTCTCGTGCAAATGGTCTCCGTGCTCGCGCTCAACAAGCTCGAGCTCAAGGACATGATCAATGCCGAGATGGTCGAGAACCCGGTGCTGGAAGAGTTGGAAGATGCTATCCCGATGCTCGACGATGTTGGACGCCAGGAGGAAGAACGCGACCGGCTCGCCGCCAAGGCCGCAACCCCGGAAGAGGGTCCCCCAACCATTGCGGATGAGAAGAAGGATCCTTTCGAGGAGATCGATTTTGGCTCGTTCTTCCAGGATTATCTGGATCCCGGTTATCGCAGCTCGGGAGAAATGGAAGAGATCGAGAAGCCTTCGTTCGAAAACTTCCTGTCGAAGCCGGGGAACTTGAGCGACCACCTGCTGTGGCAGTTGGGCGCGATTTCTGTCCGGCCGCCGGTACATGAGGCCGCCGAGCTGATCATTGGAAATCTGAACGAAGAAGGCTACCTGATTGCCACTGACGAAGAACTGTTGGGAATTGCTCCCGTCGCGCCTCCTGAGGCAGATGTGGAAGTGGCGGCCAAGATCGTTGGTGAAGCGGAGGCTCTAGGGCTTGCTGTCGCCGAGGCCTCGCCCGGAACTTCTGGCCTCGGAACTTCTCACCTGGATACTTTTGCCTTCCTGCCGGGCGACCTCGCCGCAGCAGGCGCCGGCCTTTCGGAGTTGACGGCGGAAGACATTGAATCTGAGTCTTTTGTTGCGCCGGATATTCACCCAGAGATAGCCGCCGAGCTAGCCGAGGTTCCCCTGCCCAGCGCCGCGAGCCAGGGGACCAACGCCACGGGAGCAGCGACGGCGCCAGCCCAGATTGCGTCCGTAACCTTCACTGTCGCCGATCTCCACGAAGCGTTGGAAGTTGTGCGCCAGTTTGATCCGCCGGGCATCGCTTGCCGCGACCTGCGCGAATGCCTGCTCTATCAGTTGCGCTACCATCTCGGGCAGTTGCATTTGCACAGCAACGGCAATGCCCTGACCGATCAAGTTGTGAGAGACGCGATTGCCGTCGTCGATCGGCATTTGAAAGCGGTGACGCTGAAGCAGTTCAAGGAAATTGGGCGCGCCATCGGGAGTTCAGTCGAGGCGGTGCAGGCCGCGCTCGCGTATGTCCGCACGCTGGACCCCCGGCCGGGCTTGCGCTACAACAAAGTTTCGGCGCGGCTGATTGAGCCCGATGTCGCTTTCGTGAAGCATGGTGACGAGTGGCTGGTCATCATGAATGACGATGACATGCCGCAGTTGCGCTTGAATCCCGCCTACAAACGCCTGCTCACCCGCGACGGCAATGACCGCGACACGCGTAACTACGTCAAAGACCGCTACAAATCCGCCATCCAGCTCATCAAGAACATCGAACAACGCAAGCAGACCATCACCAAGGTCTGCTACTCGATCGTGGCGCGCCAGCAGGACTTTCTCGAACGGGGAATCGATTTCCTGAAGCCGATGATGATCAAGGAAGTGGCGGAAGAGATTGGCGTGCATCCTTCTACCGTGAGCCGCGCGGTAGCCAATAAGTACGTGCACACCCAGCAGGGCGTGTTCGAATTACGATATTTCTTCTCGGAGAGCGTGCAGGGGCCGGAGGGCGGCGGCACGTCGCTCCTGATTTTGAAACGCCGCGTCAAAAAGCTGATCGAAGAAGAAGATGCAAGCCGGCCGTTGACCGACGAACAGATCACCCGTATTTTGCAGTCGCAAGGCATCCAGGTCACTCGCCGGACAGTCGCGAAATATCGCGAAGATATGAAGATTCCGAGCACGCACCAAAGAAGAGTGAAGAAGTGAAGTCAGAAGTAAGAACTCAAAATGAAGAAGTGTTGCCACGACTCGGTCTTACTTCTTCATTTTGACTTCTGACTTCTGACTTTTTTGCATCCTGACTCCGACCTCACTGGAGAGTGCAATGAACGTGGAATATACCGCGAGGAAATACGAAATTACTCCTACCATCCGCAGGGAAGTTGAAACCGGCCTTAACAAGATCCGCAAAATTCTAGGTGACCGATTCGAGACCAAGGTGATTCTGGCCGTGGAAAAGCGCCAGCACAAAGCCGAAATCACCATCAACCCGCCCAACGGTCCCATTGTGGGGCTGGCCCAGACCACCGACATGATGTCGGCCGTCAATGAAGCTCTCGGCCACCTGCAAAAGCAGGCGCTCAAACATAAAACGAAGTGGCTGAGCAAGAAGCGCAAGGCGGGCAAGAAGTTTGACGGCCAGTTGCTGGAAGACAACATTCAGGCGGCGCTCGGACTGGCGGAGAATGCCACCGTTTCCGTTCTCGTCCATAAATTCCCCTCGGTGGCGCGGACCACCGAAGTGCATTTGGTGCATGCCAGGGACTCGGTTGCGCTTCATCCGATGACGTTGGAAGAAGCGATCAAAGAGGCGCATTTCCGCGACAAGGATGTTTTCGTATTCCGCGATCCGAAAGGCAAGCTGATGATTCTGCACCGGACACGGGAAGGCAAGATGGAGCTGATCGAAGCCCCGTAGCCTGCCGCCTGCGTTCCCGTCCGTTTCTAGCTCGCAGCAGCGCATGGACTGGTTTCAAAAGGCTTCAGCACCGGCGACATGAAGGCATGCAACACCTTCGCACAGTGAGGGCAGGTCTATAGCCTACTTTGGTAAGGTTACGGATGTGGAAAACTAAAGGCACTCCCCCCTTGCGCTGTCGGCGGTTTCATGAGTAACATCAAGATGTTCCCAATGGCCATGCTTCCAGGCTGGCCGTTTGCGCCAAGAAAACTCCAGGCGCCGATACAGTTTGAACATCGTTCTCGAATAGCATCCAGCCGATGTGGGGTTCGGGCTGCCGATATTCGGTGTGCAGTGAGCTACGCGCTACGTCACACCTTAACGTGCCGACCGCAAGGGAACATGAAAGAATCAGGCCTGTGATCCAGGCCGGGGATTAACTTCTAAAGATTAACAAGAGAAAAATATGAATGCAGGACCCGGACATTCCTCCGCAGGAGGAGGGAAACACAAACGGCGCCGTGGACGGCGTCCGCCAAGACGAGGTGCGGGTGGCCCGATGGCCCGCAACCGCCAGGAGCAGCAGGGCATTTTTACCGCTCCCATGGATCACAGCTACCGCGCCAATATGGGCATGGATAATGGCAACGGCAACCAGGGAAGAGGACCGCGACGGCCCGGATTTTCCGCATCCTACCCGGTGGTCGATCCTGAGCCTCTGCCCGCTCCACGAGAGGACGCGGCTTCGCGCGTCTTCGCGTTTGTCGAAGACCTCTTCTTCCTGAGCAAGATTCAGGACACGGGCCGCAAGATGAACGTGAAGGTCGAGTTCGTAAAGAACGAGAAGGAACTCACCGACCGGATGGAAAGCAACGGCGAAGAAAAGCCTTCCCTGATCATTTTCGACTTGAATAATGCCAATGCCAAGCCTTTGACGCTCATCCCAAAACTGAAAAGCAAGCTGAAGAAGGGGACGTCGATCATCGGGTTTCTCTCGCACGTGCAGGGAGACTTGAAGCAGAAAGCCCACGAAGTGGGTTGTGACATGGTGCTGCCGCGCTCGGCGTTTTCGCAGAACCTGCCGCAGTTGCTGCGCCGGCATGGCGCCATCGAGCCCGATTCCGGGGCCGCCGACTAGCCAGCCGGGCTGCAAGTTCGATTCGTATCAGGGCATGCCTTCAGGCATGCCGAAAATGCTGCATTACGATAGTGCCTTCAGGCGCTGCGGCCAGAGAGCAGAGTTTCACCACGCGACCCTGATACAATTTCGCCGTGTTCTCTCACAAAATTCTGATCACGACGCTGGTCATGGCTGCGGCAGCTTCCGCCCAGCAACCTCAGCAGCCTCCGGTAAAAGTGAACGTCATCAACGTGTGCGCGCCTTCCGCTGACGAGCAGAAGGAATTGTCCTCGGCGCTGGCCAAGATACGGGGCAAGCCGGTGTTCAGCACGGATTACGAAGTGGCTCGCGGGCGTTCGACCCTCGACCAGAGCACTCCGATCCCCGGCATGCAACCCTTGCCGCCCGGTGCGGTCTCGGCGGCCGACTGGGTCCGGGTGCGGCGCGAGTTTCCCGACGCCACCCTGTTCAGCAACGTCCAATACTCGTTCAGCGTGGATTCGAAAAATATGGTGGAGACACTCGTGCTCCGCGTGCGCGATCCCAAGCCCAACGACCTGATGGAAGTTTCCGTCGAGGATAGCGCTTCCGCGGTTGCTTCCGCGACCGCGATGTTGTCTTCCAACACCCCAGTTTCGCGGGTCAAACTGGAGCGCTTTGGAAAATCGTCGGTGGTTCTAACGCGGTGCGCGGGAGCAGAAGGGAATCCGGCGACGGATCAGAGTGTGTACGAACCGATCTTCCACGCCGCCTCTTCGATTATGGAGCGTTATCGCGACGCTCTGGGGGCGCGCAAAATGGTGCCCCAGGAACTGGCTCGCCTGGGCGTGGGGACTTCGACGAAGGCGGGTGCGGGCAGAAAGAAGAATCCGTAGTTGCTTGTGGAGGGACGGGCGTCTCGCCCGTCCGCCGGGCGGGGACGCCCGGCGCTCCATCGGCGAACTGAAGCGAAATCTGTTTTTCAGACTCTCTTACTTTATGGACATACGCAATGTTGTGATCATGGGCTCCGGATGCGCCGGCCACACTGCCGCCCTCTACAGCGCCCGTGCCAACCTCAAGCCGCTCGTGCTCGAAGGCCATGAACCGGGCGGACAATTGTCAATGACAACGTTGGTGGAAAATTTTCCAGGTTTTCCCGAAGGCATCCAGGGGCCGGAACTGATCGAGAACATGCGCCAGCAGGCCACGCGCTTCGGCGCCGACTATCGTACCGGCCACTTGGTCAAAGCCGATTTGAGCAAACATCCGATCGAGTTAATCGTCGGCAAAGAGATCATTCAGACCCGCACGCTCATCATCGCCAGCGGAGCCTCTGCGCGCTGGCTCGGCCTGCCAAACGAGCACGCGCTGATCGGGCACGGGGTTTCTTCCTGCGCCACTTGCGATGGCTTCTTTTTCTCGGGCAAGGAAATCGCGGTGATCGGCGGCGGCGACTCCGCCATGGAAGAAGCGACATTTCTAACGCGCTTCGCGAGCAAGGTAACACTCATCCATCGTCGCGAGCAGTTTCGGGCTTCGAAAATCATGCTCGATCGCGCGCGTTCCAATCCCAAGATCGCGTTTCTCACCGATACCGTGGTGGACGACGTTCTCGATGTCAGCAAGAAGGAAGTCACCGCCCTGCGTCTGCGCAATCTGAAGAGTGGCGAAAGCTGGGATTTTCCGGCGAGTGCAATGTTTCTTGGTATCGGCCACATCCCGAACGCCAAGATCTTCGAAGGCCAGCTCGAGACCGACGCGGATGGCTACCTGATTACGCAGAAGAATGTCTTCACGCGAGTGCCGGGCGTGTTCGCGTGCGGCGATGTGCAGGACCGCCGCTACCGTCAAGCCATCACGGCCGCTGGTTCCGGCTGCATGGCCGCTCTGGAAGTGGAGAAGTATCTGGAAGAAGAAGGGCACTGAGGACTGACGGACGATGTACTAGTTGCGACACAGACTCGATCGAGTGCCCTCTTCCGTCCAGTCGCGCGAAAGCGATAGCTCTCCACTTCTTTCTCAAACGCGCCCCAATGCGACGACCGGCGCGCAAAGAGTTTCTAGCGATTTCGCGAAATCCGGCGCAATTTTGCGCAAGAGTTGCAATCTCTTGCATCTCGCCCGCGATATTCTGTTTTGCTGCTTGACACTCCCTCAGGACCGCAAGATACTGTCGGCGGTACGGGGAGGCACTTTCTTCTGTTGCGCCGGATACCCGCTCCCCACGGGCGTTCTCAGTGCTGTCGCTGTAATTTAGCTATGACAGTCACGACCAACGCCGGCTAAGAGAAGAAGCGGCTCAAACGCATTGTGACGACACGGATCGCAAGGCCAGGACAATCAGTGCGTTCGGATTGTCCCGCCATGAAGATCGGGTTCCGATAGCTTTTCGGATTACCAACACGCTGTTCCCAAGGAGATTTTATGAAGTTTCTCAGGAAGTCGCTGTGGATCAGTAGCAAACCGGTTCTGCTGTTTACCCTGCTCGCTCTGCTGGCGAGTTCCGGGTTTTCTCAATCGCTTGGCCGAGCAGTCGCCAAGCCACAGAACCTGGGTCCGGAAGATCCTTCCAAGCTAATCACCGTGACCGTATGGCTCAACCAGCACAACAAAGCCGCGCTCGATGAATTGGTCGGCCAGATGTATCAGCCGGGTTCTGCCAATTATCATCGCTGGCTCACCCTTGAGCAGTACAGGGCCGCCTTCGCACCCACCGCTCAGGATGCAGCCACCGTACGCAGTTTCCTGGCAAGCCACAACTTAAGCGTTTCGTTGGTCGACAAAGATAATCACTTCGTCATGGCCCAAGGCCGCATTAGCGACGTGCAAAATGCTTTCCATGTGCAAATCAACCGTTACCAGGTGAATGGAGAAATCCACCGGGCGAGTAACGCTAAGCCCACGATGGAAGGAGCAGTTGGAGCGCTTATAGCATCCGTGCAGGGTTTGTCCGATCGCGCCTTTAAATCGCACGCGAGGAAATCGATCGATCCTGATACCGACACTGCTTTCGCGGGGGTCCCACTCGCCTCGGTCGGGCCGGATGGCCTGTTTTTCTCGAATTACTGTTTCCGCAGCCCTCAAGCCGTGACCTTTACGACGGAGGGTGGTTACCCCAAAGCGATCTACTTCGGTAATCGCTACGGTGCGGACATAACTTCCGGTGTTCCGAATCTGCCGCCTTGCGGCTATGACGCAGCAGATATTCAGACCGCTTATGGGCTGGGTAAGCTTTACAAGAGGGGGTTGGACGGAACCGGTCAGACTATCGTGATTGTCGATGCTTACGGTTCGCCTACCATCGTGGATGACGCCAACACCTACTCGGCGCTTAATGGCTTGCCCGCTCTCACTTCGTCGAACTTCCAAATCTACACTGCGGGTGGTACCTCGACTTGCACACCCCCGGAAGGCTGCAGTGCCCCAGACTGGTACCCGGAAACTACCCTCGACGTGGAGACAGCCCACGCGGTCGCGCCCGGGGCCAATATCGTGCTCATTGAAACCACGGATAACACCGACACCAATCTCGACATAGGAATTCTGTACGCAGCCGAGAATTTGTTAGGCAACGTGATTTCGAATAGCTACGGAGGGCCGGAAGTTCCACCCTACAATGACCCCACCGATTCGACGGCTGAAAACACGGTAAATGAGTTGGCGGCGGCCCTGGGTATTTCGGCAAATTTTTCTACTGGCGATGACGGGGATTTCTACAACGCCATAGGTTTCACCGCCGTCTCCATGCCGGCGAGTTCCCCCTACGCGACGGCAGTCGGCGGCACCAGCTTGTTCTTGAACCACGATCAGACGATGAATTTCCAGACGGGCTGGGGCCTCAACGAAACCCGCATCGCAGATCCTAGTCCAAATCCACCGGTCGTTCCCCCTCTCGAATTTGGTTTCATATTCGGATCCGGCGGCGGAACTAGCGTCCTCTGGAGCAAGCCTTCTTTCCAGAAAAGCTTGAAAGGAAAGTGGCGTAAGTTGCCCGACATTTCGATGGATGCCGATCCCGAAACAGGGTTCGAGATCATCATAACGCCCGATGCCGTGCCCGGTGACCAGCAGTACGTTGAAGTGTACGGCGGGACCAGTTTGTCCTGTCCCATGTTCTCTGGGGTGTGGGCGATTGCGAACCAGGCAGCCGGAATGCCGCTTGGCCAGGCAGCCACTTACGTCTACGATCTGCCCCCCGATGCTCTATACGACGTTACCGACCTCAGTTCTCCGTACAACGTATCGGGAATTATCTTCAACCCTTTTCCAACATTTGAAACCGCAGACGCGCTGGTGCAGCCCTTGGAAAACACCAGGAACTTTATCAGCGCTCTGTTCAACAGCGCCTCGTCGACTCGCTGGGACATTTTCACGTTTGGCACCGACTCCTCGCTGACTACTGGTCCGGGTTGGGATAACGTGACGGGCGTGGGCACTCCCATCGGATTGCCCTTCGTCCAAGCAGTGGCGGCCGCAGCAACCAGGGCTTCTCACTAACGCAAGTCAAGAGGTGCTGCGGCCGCGCCGCAGCACCTCTTGGCCAGGCTGCGCCGCTGCTGTATTCCTTGCCAGCCGGCGCAATCACTGATATCAAGCCCGCCAATCACGGGTCGGATGTCAGCCTCAGTCGAACCCAGTTGGTGTCGGTGTTCTGCTTGGGCGGGGACTTTCTGCGGGGCCCCACGTTTCGTGCCTCTTGAAACGTCGGGCTTCACAACAAAAAAAGGGCGCGATCGCTCGCGCCCCACTTCTGCAATCTGATTTCTTACTTCTGACTTAGTCCCTAACCCCATCCATGAAAGCCCGCAGCTTCCGCGAGCGCGATGGATGCCGCAGCTTTCTCAGCGCCTTGGCCTCAATCTGCCGGATGCGTTCGCGAGTAACTGCAAACGACTGTCCGACTTCCTCCAGCGTGTGCTCCGAACCGTCTTCCAGCCCGAAGCGCATTTTGATGACCTTCTCCTCGCGCGGGGTCAGCGTGCGCAGCACCTGCGAAGTCTGGTCTTTGAGGTTGACATTAATCACGGCCTCGGCCGGCGAAACTACCGCGCGGTCTTCGATGAAGTCGCCCAGGTGCGAATCTTCCTCTTCGCCAATCGGCGTTTCGAGGGAGATCGGCTCCTGCGCGATCTTCAGGACTTTGCGCACCTTCGCCACCGGAATGTCCATCCGCTTCGCGATTTCCTCCGACGTAGGCTCGCGTCCCAGTTCCTGCACCAGTTGCCGCGACGTGCGGATCAGCTTGTTGATGGTTTCGATCATGTGCACCGGGATGCGAATCGTACGCGCCTGATCGGCGATGGCGCGAGTAATCGCCTGCCGAATCCACCACGTGGCATAAGTTGAGAACTTATAGCCGCGGCGGTATTCAAATTTGTCCACGGCTTTCATCAGGCCGATGTTGCCTTCCTGAATCAGGTCAAGGAACTGCAAGCCGCGATTCGTGTACTTTTTCGCGATCGAGACCACCAGGCGCAAGTTCGCTTCGATCAGCTCGCGCTTGGCGTGCTCGGCGTCCATGTCGCCCTGGATGATCTCGCGCTGGGTGCGCTTGAGCTCCTGGAACAACAGGCCCGCTTCCGCTTCCAGCTTTTCGAGCTCTCCGCGGACCGCGCGCGACTGTTTCTTATATTCCTTGCGCTGTTCTTCACTGCGCGTCGCCTCCGCCCGCTTCTCCAGGTTCTGGATCTGACGGTCGAGCGAGCGCATCCCGTCGACCGTGCGATTCACCCGGTCGATCAGGCGTTTGCGTTCATTGTTAGTGAAGCCGAGATTCCGCACTGCGACCGACGTGCGCACAATCGCGTGCGCCAGGTGGAAGCGATAACGGCGATGGTCGCGCGGCCGCTTCTTCAAGTTCACCGCCGCCAGCTTTTCCTGGAGCGGCGTCACCTTCTTGTAAAGCTTTTCGAGCGTTTTGATCTTGCCGAGGAATTCTTTCAGGCGGTTGTCGACGATCTCTTCCGTGATTTCCTCTTCGTCGAACGTCACCAGCTCTTTGATCGAGCGGACGCCCTTCTCGAGGTCCTCGCCCAAAGCGAGAAGTTCGCGAATCACAATCGGCGAGCGCGATAGCGCCTTCAGAACGCGGTTTTGCCCCCGCTCGATGCGCTTGGCGATTTCCACTTCGCCTTCACGCGTGAGCAAGGGAACAGTCCCCATCTCGCGCAAATACATGCGGACGGGATCATTGGTTTTTTCCAGAGCTCCGGGGGTTAGGTCGAGTTCGACGTCCTCCGAAGCCTCATCCACTTCTTCGAATTTTTTTTCCAGATCGGTCGAAGGCCCCTTCGAGCTTTCGAGTACATCGATGCCTTGGGTCCCGATCGTGGTCAGCAGATCTTCCAGGTCCTCAGGAGAGTGCACATCGTGCGGGATGAGGTCGTTGACCTGATCATAGGTCAGATATCCCTTCTCTTTGCCTGCGTCGATCAGCTTTTTTATGTCGTCGTACTTGTCATCAATTGCCAAGCCAGATTATCCTCAAGACGGCCGCCGGTTCGCGGACGCCAAATTACGGCGGTGGGAGTCGTTACGGAGTTGTGCGCGAGGCGCACAAACTTCAGAAGTATAGCACGCCGACTACTGTTCGTGTCGGCGCACGTCGAAGTTCGCGCCAGTTTGCCGATTGCCGCAGCCGCCCGTATCTCTTTTTCCGCTAGTTCTTTAGATGGCGCGGGAACCGCTTTCGTTCCAAGGCTTTTCTTCAAGTGGAGCGACGGGCGCCCCGCCCGTCAAAGTTGAACCGAAGCGGGGCGAGGACGCCCCGGCACTCCACTGATGATTTCAAGACGCCTAGCTGGCCTTCTCTCCTATTCCGGGGTCCATCAAAGCCCGCTTTAAACGCACTTTTTCCTGTAAAAGCGCCTGTTTTTCCTCTGTCGAGAGCCCCGGGTGCTGCAATGCGATCTGTACTTCCTCCAGCCGCCGCCGATAGTAAATCCTCCGCAGGGCCCGCACCGCGCCTTCCACGGTCTCGGGCGTCAGCTCTTCCTCCTCCTGCATCAGGATCGAGGCCAACAGCCGCCGGTCTTCTTCCGTTTTCGGCAGCGCCATAACGTCCGCCGTCTCCGTCCCAGCCTCGAGCAGAGCCTCCATCAACGACTGCGAAGCCAGCCCCTCATAGAGCTGTTCCGATTGCAAAGCGTATTGCGCCTGCCGAGCCGGATCGAATTCCTCGTCCGTTCCTTCGCGAGCCGAACTCCGCGCTCCGCCGGCCTGCATCTCGGTAGCCGAAGCCAGCGCCCGGATCAGCACCCGTTCCGCACCGGTGACCTGCGCCTCAGCCGTCGCCTTAACCTGGGTCGAGGAGCGAGTGCTCGCAGCATGCTTCAATTCCTGGCGCAGCACCGCCGAATCAATTCCCAGCTTCTGCGAAATCTCCAGCGCCAGTTCATCGCGTACGATCCGGCTCGGCACCCGCTGAATGTGCGGAAGAAGATGGTTGACCGCCTTGACCTTGCTCTCCGAGTTCCGCACCGGAAACATTGCGCGCGCCCGATCGATCAGATAATCAAAATATTTCTGCGAGTGCTTGAGCGCCGCGCCATAAGCGTCCTTGCCTTTGCGCCGGATGAACAGATCGGGATCGAATCCAGTCTCCAGCGTAAGCACGCGAATGTTGAATTCTTCTTCCACCAGCAACCCAAGCGTCCGCTCCGTGGCCCGCGCTCCAGCCGTGTCGGGATCGAAGTTGACCACCACATTCTTCGAGAATCGCCCCAGCAATTTCGCCTGCAGCTCGGTAAACGCCGTACCCGAACTCGCAATCACATTGTGGAAGCCGGCCGCGTACACCGAAATGCAATCCATCTGCCCTTCGACCAGGATGGAGTACTCAAGCTTGCGAATCGCTTCTTTGGCATTGTCCAGATTGAACAACACACGCGACTTCGAGTAAATCGGAGTCTCCGGAGAATTCAGATATTTCGGCCCGGCCTTTTCATCTGTGGAAAGAGTACGTCCCGTGAAGGCAATTACTTTCCCTTGCTCATTACAGATCGGGAACATCACGCGATTGCGGAATTTGGAATACATGGCGGCAGCGGCTCTTGGTTCGATTCCCGCCGAGTTCTCCATTACTTTGTCATCCTGAGCGGAGCGAAGGACCTGCTGTGGCTGACGGCTAACGGCTGATGGCTGACCGCTGTCTTCTTTCCACGAGAAGAGCCCGCTCTCACGGAGAAGTGCTTCATCAAACTCCCGCCGCAAAGCATCGCGCAGCAGGAAACCGGAGTCGGGAGCATACCCAACCCGAAAGCGCGCAATCGTCTCGTCATCGAGTCCGCGCCCCTTGAGGTATTCGCGGGCAAACGCCCCTTCCGGACGCCGCAGACATTCCTGAAAAAACGCGGTCGCGCGCACATGCGCCTCGAGCAGCGCCATGCGAACCTGAGCGTCGCGAGCCTCCGCCGGGCTGGAAAAGCTGACCTTGGGCATCGGCACGCCCAGCTTCTGCGCAATCAGCCGGACGGCCTCAGGGAACGTAATGTTCTCGACCTTCTGCACAAAGGTAAAGACATCCCCCGACTCCCCACACCCGAAGCAGTGAAAGAACTGCCGCGTGGCATGCACCGAAAACGAAGCCGTCTTTTCAGCATGAAACGGACAAAGCCCGGAGAAGTTCTGCGCCCCAGCCTTCTTCAGTTTGACGTAGTCGCCCACAATGCGGACGATATCCGCCTGCTGCTTGAGCGTCTCTTTGAAATTGTCGGAAGAAGTCAAAGTAGAATTCATTGCGGGCGCACACGGGTCCCGTAATGATAATGATTATGAGGGTTGGAAGGGCTGAGTGGAATAGAGCAGGCGCGGGATTGCTGTGGGAAAGGTGTGGAAGACTAGAACTAACGGTTCGCGTTGGAGGAAAATTGCGCGGGTGCCCCACGTCTCGCGCTCTTCGAGACGTGGGACGTGGGATACTCACTCTCGCAACTGACGCCTGCCCTTTTTTCACCACAAACCATCTGCGAAAATCATTGACTACCAACCCGCCGTGCGCGACAATAGAGATTGTGATTGGGGCAGTTTCGAGACCCGTCCACCAAGACGGCCCTCGAAGCTGCCCCAAAGTCGTTTCAGCGCTCTTTGACAACCGTAAGTCCTTATTCCGGAAGATTTTACCCATAAGTCCTTTAAACTCAAAGATTTTGCGGGAATTTTCTCCTAAGTCCAAGATTTTAAAGGGTCGTGATAAAAAAAAATTCGTGAAGTGGCGATATAGTAACCAAGTAGTAAACAGGCAAAGGCAGGAATTTAAGATATGGATCGCTCACCGATCCGCTAGACCCGCAGCTCGACCACCGTGGCTCCGCCGCCCCCCTCGTTGAGAGGTGGTTCCGTAACGGACTCCACGTGCGGGTGCTTCTGCAGATACTGGCGCAGGGCTTTGCGCAGGATGCCCATGCCGCTGCCATGGACGATGCGCACCCGCGGCATCCCCGCTAGAAAGGCGCGGTCCACGAATTTCTCGACTTCACTCGTGGCTTCGTCCACGGTGCGGCCGATGACGTTGATTTCGGTGGGCATGTTGAGACCGCTCGATTCGTTTTGCAGCGAGACGCTGATACCGCGAGCGCGAGCGGCCTGCACGGGGGACTCGGAAGCGCGCGCCAGCACTTCGGCAATATCTTCGCGGGCGATGCGCATCTTCATCGAGCCGATCTCGACATCGAAGTGATTGTCGCCGATCTTCTTTTTGACGACGGCGGCGCGGCCCATCGACTTGAGCTTCACGGTGTCGCCTTCGGAGACGTGCTTGACCAGGCTGGGCTGGGCATTTGGGTCGCCGCGATCGGCGCCGGTCGAGTGCGCGACTACGGTGGCGTCGAACTGCTCGCGAAATTCGCGGCGCATTTTGGCGATGCGGCGTTCGGCGTCTTTTGACAGTTTCTGCGCGGCGGCGCGGTCCTGCACGGCATTCACGGTCTCTCGCGCGTGGTATTCGAAGTCACGGAAGAGAGCTTCCAGTTTGTTTTCCATCTCGCGAATTTTGGCTTGCTGTTCTTTGCGGCCTTCGTCGGCGAGATGCGACTTTTCGCGCTCGAGTTCCTGTTCGCGGGCTTGCATCCGGGAGCGCTCTTTTTCAAGATCGCGAAGATCGGCGTGCAGGCGGTCGAGAAAGCGCGCGACATCTTGAGTTTGCGAGCCCAATCGCGAGCGCGCGGAAGCGATGATTGCCGGATTCAGTCCGAGGCGCTGCGCAATGTTGATTCCGGCGGATGCTCCTGGCACGCCGATCTTCAGTTCATAAGTCGGCTGCAGCGTGGTTTCGTCGAAGCCGACCGAGGCGTTGATCACTCCCGCGGTATTCGCACCATAAACTTTGAGCGAGGTGTGGTGGGTCGCGATCGCGACCATACATCCGACCTTGCGAAAATGCTCGGCAATCGCAACCGCCAGCGCGGCGCCCTCTTCCGGATCGGTGGCAGAACCGAGTTCGTCGAGCAGCACCAGCGAATTCGCAGTCGCGGTGCGCGAGATGAAATCGATGTTTGTGACATGCGCCGAGAAGGTTGAGAGATTCTGCTCGATCGATTGATAGTCGCCGATGTCGGCGAGGATAGCGTCGAAGACGGGCATGTCGGCGCGATCCGCGGGAACGGGAATGCCCGACTGCGCCATCAGCGCCAGCAGCCCGAGCGTTTTCAGAGTGACGGTTTTGCCGCCGGTGTTCGGTCCGGTGATTATCAACTGGCGGCGCTCGCCCTCGAGCTCGATGGTGACAGGAACGATGGCGGCGTTCTTTAGTTTCAGGTTGCGCTCAAGCAGCGGGTGGCGGGCGCGGTGGAGAAGCAGGCGAGCGGGCTCGGAGACGGGGCTAGCCTGGTCTCTACGGACGGATTCGGGCGAGGTCGTCAGCGCTACGGCGACGCAGTTGTAGTCTTCGGCGAAGCGGGCTTTGGCGAACTGGAGCTCTAGTTCGGCGAGGATGTCGGCGGCGGCCAGGATTGCGTCGGCGTTGTCTCCGATTTGGCGCGTCATCTCTAGCAGGACGCGATGGATCTCGGCTTGCTCTTCATCCAGCAGGCGCACCAATTCGTTGTTCTGCTCGATGGTTTCGAGGGGCTCGATAAACACGGTCTGTCCGCTGGAGCTGGCGCCGTGCACGACACCCTGCACGCGGCGTTTCTGCTCGACTTTCACCGGGATCACAAAGCGTTCGCCGCGGATAGTGATCAGTTCGTCCTGCACGGTGCCGTCTTCGGCGAGTTTCCGCAAGTAGCCGCGCAGCGATTCCTGGATCTGACGCTTCTGCTTCTCGATCTCACGGCGAATGCGGCTCAGTTCCGGGGAAGCGCGATCGTCGAGCGTGCCGTCGGGCAGGATCTTGTTGCGGAACGAGCGGAGGAAGCCGGTGAAATCCTGAATGCCGGAGGAAAGTGCGGCTACGGCGGCCCACTCGGAACGCATCGCGGCTGGAGGCTGACGCACGATTTCGCGCCACTCGGATGCGCGGTCGGCGACGAGGACAACGTCGCGGATCTCGCTGGTTTCAAGAGCGGCTCCGGCAATGCGAGATTTCTCGATCAGCTTCCTGACTTCGGGCAGCCCGGCGAATTCGAAATGTCCGCCGCCGCGCCGGTACTCGCGGATTTCGGTCGTGAGCTGCTGCTGGGTTTCAATCCACGGGCGATCGAGAGAAGGCAGAAGTTCGGCGATGCGGTGTTGGCCCAAAGGCGAAGAGGCGTAGCCGGCGAGCAGGTCGCGCAGGATCTCGAACTCGAGCAGGCGCAAACTGGTGTGGGTCACCGGATTGGGCACGAACGGCATGCGTTTTGATGGTGCTTTTTTATGGTACAACGCGGGACAGCTTTCGGTGCGTGATGATGATTCGGGCTGGCTGCGGTGTAGAATCAACAGCGCCGGTTCACTGTCATTGCGATGCGGCTTCCGGCGGACGGCCCCGTAGCTCAATTGGATAGAGCATCAGACTTCGGATCTGAGGGTTGGGGGTTCGACTCCCTCCGGGGTCGCCATTCGAAAAGCCGATTTGCCATTCCTGCAGGCATTCCTGCAAACGACAGCTCCAGATCATCATCATCAGCACCTGCACTCTGGTTACTTGCCACCGGTGCGGTTTCGCGGTGCAATGGCACTGGCGGAGCGAATTATGGGACGTGTTTTTGGGTTTGTGGGCGCGATCGTCACCATGGCAATCGGCATGTATATCTATTCTCTGCAGGTCAAAACCCTGACTCCGGGCGCTGGGAGCAGCAATCCTGAAGTAGTTACTACCATCGCGGGCGTGAAAAACGATTTGATCGGCATCGCCAACGCCGAGCGCGGGTACCTGGCGACGCAAGGGAAGTACGCTTCGCTTGATGAGCTGATTTCAGGCAACTACATCAGCATCAAGGGCGGGCGCCCTCCATATATTTACGATGTCGAAATCACGTCCGGCAGTTTTCGTGCGACTGCCACTCGCACCACGAAAGGCACTCCGGCACAGCTCTGGATTACCGAAAGCATGGAAGTTCAAGCGTCGGACTGAAAAACTGCAGATCCCTCGCTTCGCTTGATGACAATTCCTTGACTTTTTCAACAAGCTCCTGAGGATGCACCTGCGCGACGGATCCGGGTCATGGCTTTTTCCAGTCAGTCAAGGACATTAGCTCGTCCATGATTTCCTGCAATCTTTGGAGTCGCCGTTCCTGATCGGAAGCTCCGATCATTTTTTTGCCACCTTGCAAGTACTGGCGGTTTGCTTCACTGATTTCCGCGATTTCTTCTCGCAACTTTCCAACGCGCTCTTTAACGGACTGCGGCATAAGGATAGGCTAGCAGAGCATTTCGGACCTTTGTAAAGTTGTTTTTCAGTACCGCCGCCATCGCTGCTTACTGTTTGCTCCCCAGCCCTGCCGGGCGATATATTTGCCGGGTAGCTATTTCCCGGATATTCATGTTTTGAGTTTCTTATGTTCACTGACTTCACCGCCACCGACCGCTGGACCAAGAAGCAAGTGCACTGCCTCTACCAGGCCCTGATAGTGGCCATCGCGACCCGCCACGCCGATGCGGTGGACATCAAGTTCCTGGTCGACGGGCGCCCAGTCTGGGTTGCCCTGCCACACCCGGCCTGGGTCGAATACAAGAAGCGCACCGGGAAGCTGATCACCGATTCGCTGGCGAAGGAAATCGCCGGCCATTTTCTGAAAACGGCACTGGAATCGGGCGAAGGTTTAGGCCGCGAAATGTATTCGCTCACCATCGATGAGACTCTCAAGCACCTGGAAGGCGTCGTGGCCGGGCCGCCGGTCGCTGCCACACGCTAGGAGCTCGGTGGCCTCCGTGTCTCGGCAGTGAACGGGTGTCTGTGCTTAAATCTAAGGCATGTTCGCCCGGAAACTCCGCGTGGAATATCGGCACGAAGGGCACCTTCAACCTTGTCCATTGAAATGGCTCGACAATTTCAGCATGCGGAACTTCACCAACGCATCCGTTTTTGACGACACGCTGCCGGTGGCCGACGGGTGGCTGGAAATTGGAACCCATGTCCCGCTCGATCGACTCCGGGATGCGATGGAAGAATGGTTTCGCCGCAAGAGCTATCTACCCAAAGATGCGACGCTGGTGCTGACGCTGCGCCAGGGATTGTCTGATTAAGTTTTAGTTGGCATCTTCAGCAGGCGGGCAAACAAACGAACGATCATGCCATCGAAGCGGGTACCGCTCAGCTTTTCCAGTTCCACTAGGGCTTGCTCGTCGGTTTTGGGAGGAGCGAAAGAGCGATCGCTCGTCATGTTCACGTAAGCGTCGGCGACGGCGACGATGCGGCCATGCAGCGGTATATTCTCGCCTTTCAGTCCAAAAGGATAGCCGCTACCGTCGAAGGCTTCGTGATGGGATTCGATGGCCTGGGCCACGCGATCGATTTCAGGAATCGCTCGTAACACCTCGGCCCCCACTTGCGGGTGGGTATTGATCACCGCGAACTCATCTTCCGTAAGAGCGCCCGGCTTGTTCAGGATTTGCTCGGGGATGAACAGCTTGCCCAGGTCATGCACCCGTCCGGCGAAGGTGGCGTCTTCCACTTCCTGGGCAGAGAGGTTGAGTCCGCGCGCGATCATCCCGGCGTAGTGCCCACATTGCTCGCCATGTCCGGCAGCGTTGTGGTCCCTGAGTTCGGCCGCGCGCGCCAAGGCTTCGATGGCCTCCTTCATCGTCCTCTGATCCGCACCATCCTCGCCTCCACACAACTTGCGCAGCGTGCTGATCAGTTCTTCGAGGTGCTCGGGCCCGTTATGCTCGCGCTGCAGAAATCCTTCGATATAACCTGAGACAAGATGTCGCGGCACTGCGGAACCTTCGCCGAACGCATCCGAGGTGGAAACCTGGTTACCGCCCGCGTGCTTGGCCACGTACATGCCCGTATCCGCCACGCGAATCAGGTCCTCCATCGAGAATCCATGAACGGGGAAACTGGCGACGCCGAAACTGCCGGTGATTTGGTGCTCTTCGAGCATCGGATCGGTGGCCAGCCACAGCCGCAACCTCTCCGCCAGCACTTGTGCCTGCTCGATTCCAGTCTCCGGCATGAGGATGATGAATTCGTCTCCGCCGTAGCGGGCAACCACGTTCGACTGGCGGCACTTCTGTTCGAGCAGCCGGCCGACGCGCGCCAGCACCAGATCCCCTTCCAGATGGCCGAGCGAATCGTTGACCTCTTTGAATTTATCTAAATCGATCAGCACCACCGAGAACGGACGGCCCGAACGGGACGCGCGCTTCCACTCCGAGCTCAGCGCCTCCCAGAAAAACCGTCTCGTCTTGATGCCGGTCAAGCCATCGGTGATCGACTGCTGCTGCAGCCTCTGGAAGACGAAGGAGTTGTGCAATGCCGTCGCCAGAAGATCGGCCAGGGTATTCAGAATCAGAACATCCTGGGGCGCGAACGCATTCTCATCCCGGCTCTCAACGTTGAGCACGCCCAGCAGCGATTCGCCGTAACTGATCGGCAGGCAGAGCACCGCCCGCGATTCCGGCAGCACCCCGGCGAGCTGACCCGGTCCGGCGTTTTGCACCAGTGCGCTTACCCCGGTGCGGGCGACCTTTCCCAGGACTCCACTGCCCACCGCGATCCGGCGACCCAGGGTCTGCGATGTGGTTCCCGCCTCGGCTTTGATCTCGATATCCTTGGTGGCGTAATCCATGATGCCGATGCCGATGTGGTCATAGCGAAAGTTTTTCTGGATCTCGCGCACGATGGCGGCCATCATCTGCTCGGCGTCTTCGCTGGAGATCGCCATTTTCGAAATGCTGTTAAGAAACGCGAGATGCCGGGCGCGGCGCTGCTCCTCGGTAAACAGGCGCGCATTCTCGATCGCCACCCCCAGTTGACCGGCGGCGGTTTGCATGACCTCGAGATCCCTGGCTAGGAACTGCGATTCCCGCTCGGTACTCAGCGCCGCCATCACTCCCACCGGTTTGCCACCCAGAAAAATAGGCACGGCGCAGAACGACCGAGCCGGCCGCGGAGGCACGAAATCGACTCCCAGTTTTGACCGCACCTGTTCAAGATCGGACTCGATCAGCAGCGGCTCCCCCGTCCTGATGATGTGCTCGGTAAATCCATTGCCGACCTTGCGCGAGCGCTTGGGAAGAACGATGCCGCCTTCGATCTCCAGTTCGAAGAGAATCTCATCTTCTTCCTGAAACGCGATGTAGAAATTGCTGGTATCGAAAATCTGGCCCAGTTCCACGTGCACTGTGCGCAACACCTCGTCCTGGTTGAGATGAGAACTGATGGCCTGCCCGATCTCGGTGAGGAGTTCGTATTCTTTGGTTTTCCGGTGTGCTTGGTGCATCACGACATAGTTTTCCAGCGTTAGCGCGATCTGCAGTGCCAACCCGATCAGCAGCCGCAAATTCGAAGAGCCGAACATCCGTCGTTCCGCGTGCGGAAACAGCAGGACCCCGAAGTTGTGCTCCCGCGTCTGCAGGCTCACCGCCATCAGGTCGGTGATTCCTTCCGCCAGCAGCGTCTGCTTGCAGGCCTCGAACTTTCCTCCCGAAAGCGCCGGCAAAGGCTCTTCCAGTTCCGCGAAACCTCTGAAGGTGACCACTCCACCACGTCGGTAGGCAAGCTCGGCGATGTAATCACCCGCCTGCGTCTTTTGCAGCCGTTCGAGGAACTCCGCGGAAAAGCCTTTTTGTACCGAGGGCAAGGTGCCGCGCCACTGCTGGGAAACAAAAAAGACGGCGCGACGCGAAGGCAGGGGCGCCACTAATCGCTCCACAAAAGTCTGCAAGCTGGGTACCAGATCCGATGCGGAGAGCAATCGGCGCGGATCGATGCCCAGGGTGGAGAACGCCAAGGCGTTTTCCTGCACCGCATTGCGCTCGTTCTCAAACAGCACCATGACCATTGCGATAGCCAGCAGCATCTGCGGGATCGGCCCCAGGAAACCTCCCAGTTGGCCAACAACATCGAGGAAGGGTTGATGGAACTGGCCCGCACCCATGAGCGCCGCCCACAGCGCCAGCGAAAACGCGAGCGTCCGGAAGGCCACGGAATCCCTGCGAAAAGCGTAGCGGTAAAAATGGAACGAGCAATAGAGCAGCATCGCCGCCAGCCCCACTTCCAGCCGCCAATAGATTGGCACCGGAGTCGCTCTCTCGCTGAATACCCCACTCGCTATGTGCGCCCGCAAGCTCACGTACGCCAGCAGAACCCCGGTCACCGTCAGCGCCACGTCATACCACTTCAACTGGAACGGTTCCTTCATCAGCCGGGTCGAGACGAAGATGCAAATCGCCAT
>JBEKYF010000067.1:0-20626 GCA_049511255.1 Terriglobales bacterium
CCCGTTCTCGATGAGATTGATGATGTGTTTTCTGCGAAGGACAAAGATGTCGAGTTCGTGCTCAAGGGCAAGAACCTCACGCTCAGAACACCACACGGCCGGACAATCAAGGCTCACTTGGTGGATGAAAAGCAGTGCTAACCGCACGGAGGGATCTTCGGGTGCGATCAGCTTACTGCTGCGAAAGGTGCAAACGCTGCAGGAGCTTGGCAAAACGTGGATCGCTGCGCAGTGGGTCGGCCAGCGGTTCGCTGCCCGCGTATACGAGGTACTCACACCGCTCTTCATAGGCTTTGTCGAGCCAGTGGAAGGCATCATCCTTCCGGTTGAGGCCGGTATAGACCATGGCGAAGTAGATAGCGGGCACATATTTCCTGGTCGACATTTCCGTTAGCTGGGCAAGAATCTTGTTCGCGTTGACCTTGTCCCCTGAGACGGCATACTCGTGGGCCATGAAGGCGAGAATCGCGGGGTCTTCGGGGGCAGCCGTGAGAATTCTTTGGAAAGCGTCACGCGCCTGCTGGTGCATCCCCATCTGCTCGTAGGCCCGGCCGATGTTGACCAACGCGATGGCATAGCTAGGATCCAGTTCGAGCGCCTTGTGGTTCTCTTCGATGGTGACATCAAACCGCCTCGCCTGGTAATAGGCTTCGCCCAAGGCCGAGTGCAGTAGAGGACTGATCGGATCCAGCTCTACCGCCTTTTTTCTCTCCGCGATCGCCTCGTCCGGCTTGCCCATGGCGGTAAGGTAGTAGCCGTAAAACTGGTGAGCGGTCGCATATCCGGAGCGCAATTGCAGAGCTTTTTCGAACTCCTTGCGGGCCTCGGGAAAATTCCATTCGTACACTAGTTGGGAGTAACCGAGCGGCACGTGCGCCTCGGCAAGTGTGCTGTCGAGTTCAAGGGCTTTCCTGGCGGCCGCTTCGGCTTTCGGAAACGCTTCGCGAGGCGCCAGAGTTGAGTAGGGCGCCGACCCCAGCAGTTCATAACAGTCGGCGAGGCCGGCATACGGGGGCGCGTAGGTCGGATCAATCTCAATGGATCGTTGGAACAGCGTGATCGCTTTGGCGAAGCCCTCTTCTGTGCGCTTGTTCCAGAAGTAGCGCCCTTCCAGGTAAGCGAGATAGGCCTCGCGATTGACCTGGCGGATCAACTGCTGGGCATGGGGCAACTTATTCAGCACTCCGCTGGCAATGGCGCTGGCGACTTCAGCCTGGATGCGCAGCACGTCCTGCAAGTCGCGCTCGTAGCTTTCACCCCAGACCTGGGTCTGGTCGCTGACCTGAATCAGTTGTGCGGCAATCGCTACCCGCTGACCGGAACGGCGCACGCTGCCTTCGAGAATGTAGTTGGCATGGACGTCCTTGCCGATGCGATCGAGGCTACTCGAGGCATAAGCCGGGCTCAGGCGGATGACGCCCATTTCATCGGGATGGAGTTGCCCGAGGCGAGTGATCATTTCCTCGGTCAGTCCGTCAGCGATAAAGTCCTGGCCGGGATCGCCACTCATGTTCTTGAAGGGCCGGACTGCCAGAACCATCCTGGCCTTGGATGGCCAAATCCTTTCGCGAATCCGGGGCCAGAGGACGCGGAGCGCCAGTGCCGCGCCAAAAACGCCCAGCAGAAGCAAGAGCAAGAGCACGAGGCGGCGAGGGCGGCTGGGCCGGGCATCGTCATTTGCAGCCTTGTCAGACTGATTCGCGGCTGCGACCAACACCACAACGTTCGACGCAGAAACGTTCGACGCAGAGGAGTCGGCGCCTGCATCCGGCTTATCATCTTCGTCGTCGAGCTTGGTCTGGCTTTCCTGCCACCAGGCGTCCAGGTCCGTTTTGTAAGCGAAGACGGTGCCCAGTTTGCCATGGGCGAGGCGGCGTACGGGCAAACCCAAGCTCTTCTCCCAGCGCTGGACGGTCCGAACTTCTTTCTTGAGGTAAGCTGCAATCTCCTTCCAGGAGTCGAGGCGGTCGGCGGCTGGCCGGTCCTGCGGTTGTGTACCCTCGCCAGCCATCGTCCTTCCCCTCCAGAACCATGCCGCAGAGTGGCGCAAGAATACTCCCTTGATCCGTCGTAATTCAATGGCCGCCCCCTGCCTTGTGCTCGTATGACGCGGGATGTCGCACATTGTCGCTTGCGTGGTTGTATTGTCGCTTGCGCAGTTGTTGAGAAGATTGCTACTTAACTTGGAGCGGCCACGCAGGCACGTTCAGGGCTGCTGCTGGAGACGTTGCCTTGGCGTTTGAGGACCCTTGATGTGCGATGTACAATCGCAACACACTTCCCTGGGGAAAACTTAAGTAAGGAGAAAATTCATGGCCCAAGCGGCACAGTTGCCCATCATCAACCATTACACCGCTTACAAACCCCGGCCCTTCACTCGCGAGGAGCGGGACAAAGTCACGATTCTCTATGGAGGCCTCACGTGGAAGCACGAGCGGCTGATGCAAGGCGCGCTTCACAACCTGAAGTACAACGCGGAGCCGCTGCCCAACATTGCGCGCGAAGACCTGGATGCGGGCAAGGAGTTGATCGATGTGGGAGCGTGCTGCCCTACGATCTTCACCACCGGAAGTCTGGTCAACTTCCTGAAGAAGGAAGTGAAGGAACACGGCAAGGACGAAGTGAATAGCAAGTATGTCTTCCTCACGGCGGGCGCATGCGGACCGTGCCGGTTCGGCCAGTACCACGAGTCTTACGCCATGGCGCTGGACGGCTTGGGGCTGCGCGACTTCCGCCTGTTTTTGCTGGCGCAGGACGAACTCGACCAGGGGCCGGGCAACGGCGGCGGTCTGGACATCAACATGCCCATGAGCCTGGGCCTCATCTGGTCGATCCTTTGTGGAGATCTAGTCACGGATCTCGAGTACTTGACGCGTCCGTACGAAGTCAACCCGGGACAAACGGAACTGGTGCTGCGCGAGTGCGTCGAGCAGATGTACGACGTCTTTCTGCGCCGGCCGGATCACGGCCAGAAGTATGGGACGCTGGCCTGGCATTTGCTGAGCAGCTATTTCACCCGTGCGCTGCGCGAAGTTCGCAAGAAGTGGGATGACATTGAGGTGGACCATCTGCGGGTGAAAGCGAAAGTGAAGATCACGGGAGAGTTCTGGCTGCAGACGCACGAAGGCGAGGGCAACTACAACATCAAGCGCTGGCTGGAGCAGGAAGAGGCGGAAGTGCTTCCGCCACCGGTCGCGGTGTGGCTGCACTATCTGTTGCATCCAACCATCCGCAAACTGGAGCACCGGCACAGCAAGAGCAAGCACCCGAAGGCCCAGGAGCTTGCCCTGCACGCGCTGGAGCGCATCTATCGCGGCACCTACAACCGTTTTCGCAGGGCGCTGGCGAATTTGCCGCACGAACTGCCGGACCAGGAGGAACTCAGGCGGCTGGCAGAACCTTTCTACCACTTCGAACTGCGCGGCGGCGAAGGGCACATGCTAATCGGTAAAGCGCTGCACTCATACCATCACAAGACGGCGCACATGATTTGCGAACTATCGCCATACTCTTGTATGCCGAACACGATGTCCATCGGCTCGATGGCCAACGTCATCGGGAAATATCCGGACCTCTTATACGCCCCGATCGAGGTGAAGGGCGATGCGGAAGTGCACGCGCTTTCGCGCTGCCAGATGATCCTCACGGAAGCGAAGAAGCGGGCGCAGACCGAGTTCGAGGGCGTGATGGAGAAAACGGGGTTGAGCGTCAAGCGCATTAGGGAATACGAGGCGCGGCATCCGGAAGTGCGGAAGGCTACATATTACGTACCTCATCGCGGCTGTGCCGGGACGGCGGCCAACTATGTGCTCCATCTGGCTCACGACAAAGGGCTGGCGCGCGCTTGATGGCAGCGGCGAGACCCGACTCAGAGAAGAGCCGGACTGACACGCCAAACTATGACGAGGTTGATCCATGGCAAGCAAAGATTATGTCCAGATCCAACCGCTTGAGGTAGACCCTTCGCTGGTGAAACCGGCGGCCGTTCCCGCGACTGCGATTCCTGCGGGCACAGGAAGAATCTGTGGCCTCGACGTCGGCAGCACAACCTGCAAGTACGTGATTGCCACGGCGTCCGGGGAACTGCTGGGTCAGGCTTACGAACGCCACAACACCCGGCAGGCGGAGAAAATCCTGGATTTCCTGACCCGGCTGGAGAACGAGCACGGCCTCACGCCGGAGCGGGACCGCGTCTTCTTCACGGGGTCTGGCGCCGGGCTCATCTCGCCTCTGGTCGGCGGGAAGGTCGTTCAGGAAGTGGTGGCCGTCGCCGCCGCGGTCGAAAAGCTTCACCCGGCCGTGCGTTTCGTCAGCGAAATTGGCGGCGAAGACATGAAGACGATTTTCTTCAACGGCGACGGCCCCACCAAAAGCAAGCAAGTGCTGATGCAGAGCGCGTGTTCCGGCGGCACCGGGACCTTCATCGAGAAGACTGCCCGGAAGCTGGAAATTCCGGTCGATCAGCTCTCGAAGATGGGCTACATGGGTTACACGCTGCACAAGATCAGCAGCAAGTGCGGCATCTTCGCCGAGGCCGATGCCAATACCCTGCTGAAGGCCGGGGTTTCCGTGGAAGAGATCATCGCTTCTTTGTTCGAAGCGGTGGTGTATCAAAACCTTGCGACCCTGACGCGCGGCAACACGCCTCTGCCTGAGATTCTTTTACTCGGCGGACCCAACCTCTTCTTCAAAGGGTTGCAGGAGGCGTGGCGCTACCATCTCGGCAAAGTGTGGAAAGAGCGCAAGGTCGCGATGCCTGATGACCGGGATCCGGAGTCCCTGATCCGTGTGCCGGAAGATGCTCTGTACTACGCGGCGCTCGGCTGCATCGAGGTGGGACTGAGAGAGTCGCAGTCCGTTGGGACCTACCTCGGAAGCAAGAAGCTGCGCTGGTGGATTGAAGAAGGACAATACGAGGAGAAGAAGAAAATCGGGCGCGGCGGATTGTGGAAAGATCCCGCCGAGCTCCAATCTTTTCTGGATCGCTATTCCGCGCCCGGTGGGAATGGGAACGGCAACGGAAACGGAAAGACCAAAGGCAACGGAAACGGCAATGGCAATGGACACGGAAACGGCTACGGGAAAACCCGGCGCCGTCCGCGAGTGCAACTTCCAATCCTCGGCAAGACCAGTCAGCTCGGGCCCGTCGTGGTGGGCTGCGATTTCGGGTCGACGACGGCCAAGGCGGTCTGCATGTCGCCGGACAAAGAGTTGCTGTTCTCTTGCTACGCGCTGAGCCGCGGGAATCCCATCGACGACGCGAAGAGCCTGTTTCGGCAGGTTCGCGAGGCGATTGGAGACGGAGAGCTTCTTGCTCTGGCCATCACCGGCTACGGCAAGGACCTGCTGAAAGACATCCTGGGCGCCGACTGCCCGGTGGTGGAGACGATTGCTCATGCCAGCGCCGGCCTGCACTACTTTCCGGACGCGGATTGCATCTGCGACGTCGGTGGCGTCGATGTCAAGATCATGATCCTGAACAACGGGGCGGTGACGGATTTCCGCCTGAACTCGCAGTGCTCCTCGGGGAACGGCGCATTTCTTCAGGGTGTCGCGGAGCGCTTCAACATTCCCATGAGCGAGATGGCGGACGGCGCTTTCCGCGCTCTGGCCATGCCCCAGCTCTCCATGGGATGCGGAGTCTTCCTGCAGAGTGACATCGTCAATCAACAACGCAAGGGCTGGCATGCGGAAGAAATTCTGGCGGGGCTGTGCGCAATTCTCCCGCTGAACGTGTGGATCTATGCTGGGGGCCTGAACAACCTGCAGCAGGTGGGCAAGAAGTACATCCTGCAGGGCGGGACCCACAAAAACCTCGCAGTGGTGAAGACGCAGGTGGATTTCATCCTGGCGAAAGTTCCTGGTGCGGAAGTGGTCGTGCACCCGTACTCGGGCGAAGCCGGGGCGATTGGCGCGGCTCTGGTAGCTCTGGACTGGTGGGACAGCGGCGGAGAGAGCAAGTTTCGTGGTTTTGATGCGATCGAGAGGTTGACCTATAAGACGGCGACCTCCGTGGACACGGTCTGTCACTGGTGTCCGGTAACTTGCCAGCGCAGCTTCATCGACGTGGAACTGGATGGCGGAAAAGGCCGGCCGTGGAGTAAGGTCCCGCTGGAGCAGGGCTGGGAACGAGTGATTGTGAACAATTCCTGTCCCAAGGGACTGGTGGAAGATTTGAACGAAATGAAGGTCATCAAGATCGGGATGGAGAAAACCAAAAATGCGTTTCCCAACGTTGCCGATTTGGTCCGCAAAGAAGCGTTCCGTCGCGTCGCCACCTAAAGGTAAAGACCGCTCACAGGTGCGCGTCGGGATTCCGAAGGTGTTGAATATCTGGACAACTCACCAGTTCTGGGTGGGTTTCCTGAAGTCCATCGGCATCGAATCGGAGAACATCGTGTTCAGCTCCGATACTTCCGAGGAGCAGGGGCGCGAGTTCGGCAAGGGGCGCGGCACGGTAGATTGTTGCTATCCGGTGAAGTGCATCAGTGGGCACTACGGCGAATTGGTGTTTGGACAAAAGAAGAAGATCCACATTCTCCTGAGCCCGATGATCCACACCTTGCCTTCGGTTCTGCACGGCCACGTGGTCGACACCGTGACTTGCACTCGCGTGATGGCCGGACCCGAGACCATCAAGGCGGGATTCCTGAAGGAGCGCGACGTCTTTGGCGAGGCCGGCATCACCTATGCCTCCCCGTTTGTCAGCCTCGGCGACCGGCACATGGTGACCGAACAACTGCATAGTGCGCTCAAGGATGTATTCCATCTTGAACCGGAAGAGACCGAGCGCGCGGTCAAGGCGGGATTTGAGGCCCTCGACAGCTTCACTGATAAAGCCAGACAGCAGAGCCGGGACATTCTGACCTGGTGCGCGAAAAACCAGAAACCATGCATTCTGGTGCTGGCGCGTCCCTATCACATGGATACAGGGATCGGCCATGAGATTGAGGGGGAGCTGCAGGCGCACGGGTATCCGATTCTGTGGTTGCAGTATCTTCCCGGCGATGAAGACTTGATGAACTGGCTCTTCGAAGCCGATCTGCAAATGGGAAGGATCAAGAGCCCGTTCGACATTTCCGATGTGTGGACTTCGTCCTACAGCAGCAACACCAACGAAATCATGTGGGGAGCAAAGGTGGCGGCACGCTGCCCATGGATTACCTGCGTGGTTCGCCTTTCCAGCTACGAGTGCGGCATGGACCAGCCGACTTACACGCCCACCCAGAAAATTGTGGAAGCGACCGGAACCCTGTTCTTCAAGTTTGGGGACTTGGATTCAACCAAGCCGGCGGGCGGCATCAAGATCCGCATTGAGACCATTGTCCACTACCTCTCGAAGTACTCGCAGGGGATCATGCAACGAAAGCTGGAATGGTTGTCGCCGAACTGCCCGCTCGGGACTCTTCCTCCTTTCGCACCTCCGGAAGCGACTCAGGAAGAGAAGGGCGTCGCGCAGCAACTGTCTTCATCGGCCTCGTGAGCATCTGCCGGAATCGCACGCCGTACTCCGCCTCAGCTTGCGCCGGAGCGGGGTAGTCTTGGAAATCCTGTCAACCCCCCGTTTCCACGATTTTCCCCGTAAGTCGCTGAATCGCCTGACAAAATAAAGTCCGAAAAGTTGGCGTCTGGGTGGGTCAAACTTGATATAATAGAGCTATAGATATGAATAAGGGTGCGGATCGCTTCCGCATCCTTTTCCTATTGGGCGCAGCCCAGCGCCGTGTCGCCGGATTGTGACCTTGAAACTCTGAAACTTTGAAAAGTGGTGCTCCTAAGTCCTTATTCCGGAATATTTTACATATAAGTCCTTTAAACCCAAAGATTTTGCGGGAATTTCTCCCTAAATCATTGATTCCAAAAGGTCGAGAAATAAAAAAAATCACGCTGCCGGTCGACTTCGATCACGAAGCTACCGCTAACTCCTTATCTTTGAATATTGTACAGTTATCTCCTTTGAAATGAAGATTTTAGCAAGATAGAAGGGGGTGGGGGGTACCGGTGAAGCCGTTTAGCAGCTACACAACGCAGGAGGAGCGTGCCAACCACGGTCATCCTCGAAACTGACCATCTCAGCCGGGAGGCTGGAGGCGCGAGCATCGTCGATGACGTGACGGTCGAGATACGCGCCGGGGAAGTGCTGGTGGTGGTTGGGCCGAGCGGCGCGGGGAAGTCCTCGTTCCTGCGCCTGCTCAATCGTCTTGACGAACCTACTGGCGGCACGGTGCGGCTTGAAGGTATCGACTACCGGCAGATTCCGCCGAGGGAACTGCGCCGGCGCGTCGGCATGGTCACTCAGACCGCGTATCTGTTCCCCGGAACGATTGCCGACAACCTTCGCTACGGCCCGCTACAGCACGGGATTGAGCTGCCGGCAAAAACGATCGATGCTCTTCTGATTCAGGTAAGGCTCGCAGGCCGCGCTGAAGAGGACGTCGCGCATCTTTCTGGCGGCGAGGCGCAACGGGTGTCGGTGGCTCGCGCCCTGGCAACTAAGCCGGAGGTCTTGCTGCTGGACGAACCCACGTCGTCGCTTGATGCGGAGGCCAAGGGCGAGATCGAGAAGCTGATCCTCATGGTGGCGAAACAAAACGGGCTCACCTATGTGATGGCCTCACACGACCTGGCGCAAGCGGCGCGGGTCGCCGACCGGATTATGGTGATGAACAAGGGCAGGCTCGAAAAAATCGGAACAGCGAGCGAGGTGATCAATGCTGAAGGTACTTTTCGCTAACCAGCTTACTCTGGGCTGCGCCCAGGCGGCCGTCGCGACTCTGCTGGCGTTGGCGGTGATGCTGCTCGCCCGGCAGCGGAAGATTCACCTTGAACGCGAGACCATGGTGGCGCTGGTTCGCGGGATCGTGCAGATCACGGCGGTCGGATCGATCCTGGTGCTTCTGCTGCGAGGACCAGCGTGGACCAGCGTCTTTCTGCTTGCGGCCATGATTGTTGCTGCTGCCGCAATGTCCGCGGGCCGGTCGAAGGGCTTGCCAAAGAGCTTCCAGGTTTCGCTTTATGCCATCGGCGCTGGCGCCGGCTCGGTAATCGCGCTGATGACATGTGCCGGAGTTATCGACACACGGATCACGTCTCTGGTGCCGATTGGAAGCATGCTCATCGCCAACGCCATGAATACTAATTCGCTCGTGCTGAACCGCTTCCGCTCCGAAGTGGAATCGCATGCCGGCTTGATCGAAACCGGCTTGGCGCTTGGAGCCGATTCAAAACAAACCATCGCCCCCTACGTGCAGGTCTCCGTGCAGTCGAGCCTGATTCCGGCGATCGATTCGCTTCGTTCCCTCGGCATCGTGTGGATTCCGGGGCTGATGGCCGGGATGCTCTTGTCTGGCGCGAGTCCAATCTATGCTGCGGTCTACCAGTTTGTGACTATCTCTATGATCTTTTCATCGTCCGGGCTTACGGCGCTGATCTGCAGTCTGTTGATTCGCGGCAGCGCATTTTCGCCCGCCGAGCAGCTCACGCTGCGTCCGAGCCCGGTCGCGGCGCCGGCGGTGGGGCGCAGCGCCTGACGGTGTTGATCCCGGCCCGATGTTTTGGGCGCGACGGAAGCTGGCATGTGCGTTACAACAACGTTAAGATTGGCGCAAGCGCGGTAGTGTTCGGGACACGCAGGGGGAAAGTTGCCATGATCCGAGTTGCCATGATCCGAAGCGTTATCCGCACGGCTGCATTGCTGATCTTGGCTGTCGTGGCCGCCGTGCCCAGCTCTTCTCAGTCGAATCCTGACCTGCAGACCTTCTTTCGGCAGGACATCGGACTGAGTGACGATCAGATCGCCGCCCTCCGAAACGGAAAGGCGGTCGCGAAGGCTCTGCCGTCTCGCACGCCGGCCGAGGTCTTTTTGTTCGGCGCCATTTACATCCACGCTACTCCTGAGAGCTACCTCCAGTTTGCCCGCGATTTCGACCGGCGTCGCGAGCGGCCTGTCTATTGGGCGCTCGGGGTGTTCAGCAATCCTCCGCAGCTTTCTGACTTGAAGAATTTTTCGTTCGACAACGATGAGATCCAGGCTTTGAAAAAGTGCACGCCCGGCGATTGTCAGATGCAGATGCCAGCGAGCTCCATCAAAGAGTTTCACCGAGCCATCAATTGGTCGGCTGCCGACGTGAACGAACAAGTGAATCGCCTCCTGCAGAAGACGGCGCTGGAGCGTCTGCTCGCTTACCAGCGCGAGGGCAATCAGGCCCTGGGAGTTTATAACGATAAGCATGACCCAACCGTGGTGCCCGAGCAGTTCGCCTATATGCTCACCTACGCCAAGGCCTTGCCAGCTCATCTGCCGGATTTTTACACTTACCTTCTCTCGTATCCCAGCGGGAAACCCGTGAACGTCGAAGACACCTTCTATTGGGAGAAGGTGAAATTCGGATTGAAACCGACACTGCGTGTCGTGCAAATGGTAACCATGCGCGGGGACTCTGCCGACCCAGTAGCGTATGCCATCGCCGAAAAGCAGCTGTATTCGAGTCACTACTTCGAAACTGCGCTCGACCTCTCTTTTTGCGTCCGCGGGAAGGACCACTCGAAGCAACCCGGCTTCTATCTGATCACGGCCATGGGTTCCGAGCAGGCGGGTCTGACGGGTGCCAAGGGATCGGTCATACGAAAGTCTGCGGTGGGCCGGTCGATTTCGCATCTGCAAAACGCGCTCACGACCGTCAAGAACACGCTGGAAGGCAACCAGTAGGCCTCGGAGATTGCATCTTACGCGACGCTCGGGAAGTCCCGGCAGGCCCGAAGCAGGGTTTACTTCTCGATCCTCTGCAGGCGAAACAGCAACGTGCCCCAGCCCAGCTTGGCGCGCATTTGCACCGGCGTGTGACTTGGATCCTCCGAATACCACACCCACACTTTGCCCTTGGACTGCAGCGAGCCCGAGGTAGCTTCGGCCGTAACCAGCACCGCCGAGAATGTTCCGGCCGGCACTTTGATCTGCTCGCGCTTCTCCACGGTGGCGTGGACGATCGCCGTCTTCCCGTCACTGATCGGGAACTCGTAGCTGGCGCCGAGTCGCAGCGGCAGCGACTGCAAGTAGTAGAAGCCGGTGATGACGTCGGTGGCGCAGCCGGCAAGGTCGTTTTCGACGTGCTTGGTCTCGCCCGTCTTCAGGTTCTTTTCATCGAGCGTGCTTTTCTGGCGCGCATAATCGAAGTGGATCGACGTCTCGCGTTGGTGCACGCCTTCTTCGCTGTGCTTGAAGATCGAGAGCGAGCAGAACGTCCGGGGATCGAAGCGCGATTCGAAGCGATCGTGCACCGGGAAAATGACGTTGACGACTCCCAAAGATTCGGCGCTCGCCGTGACTTTGCGTTCGTTCCCGGCGGTTTCCATTCTCACGACACCGGTCCCGGCAGTAATCAAATGCCACTCCGCCGAATAGACGTAGCTCCGTCCATCGGGAAAAGGATAGTTGGGACGTGGGGGCATGATCTGCACGGGAGCGGGGCCGATTGATGCGGTGGGCGGGCCTTGCTGTGCCATCAACATGGCCGCGATTAGACAGATCAGGCAGCAGAGCAAACCCGCAAGCGCCAGCAAGCCGCGGAGGCTTTGAAAGGGCGCGGCTTCAGGCGCGCCGCAACCCGAACCATGGCCACTCGAATGACGACAGCCGGGCTCTAGCCCCTGAGGGTAACGGCTCATGCTCCACGGCAGACTACCACACCAGCTTGACGACGAGTGCGGCCAGCACGATCATGCAGCCAATGCTTGCCTGGTATTCGCGGTGCTTCCAGTAGCGCGCGGAAGAGTACGCACTCTGCTGGCTGCCATAGGGCGAAAGCCGCGGCAGCATGCGCGGCACGTGGCGGGCATAGTCGTCGTAGCCGGGGAACGTCTGATGCAGGTAACGCTCCTCTCCGGCGATAACCGGGATATAAATCACGGCGAACATCAGCAGCATGACTGCGACGACCCACCAACTGCGCGCCGCGATGGCGAAGCCGGCAGCCAGCATCAGCGAGCCGAGATACAGAGGGTTGCGAGTGTAGGCGTAGGGGCCGCTGGTGGTGAGTTGCTCGTCCTTTTGCACGTGGCCGGAAGCCAGTCCGCGCAAAGCGAGCCCGGGAAGCAGCACCAGTGCGCCCGCGACCAGCGAAGTTCTTGTTGGCCGCGCCAGCCACACATAGACAACCGCAAAAATAAATCCCAGAGGCACGCGGATGCGACGGGCCACGCGCGACCAGGTGTCGCCGATAGTCTGCGAGGGTTGCGATCCGGATTGTGAGACTTCACTCACTTGGTTCTGGAAGATAAGGTTCTTAAATATGAGGTTCTGCAACATGACCCTGCAACAGTTTCCGAGCTGCCGCGCTGACTTCGCCCACCGTGATTTCGAGCAAGCCTTGTTCCGGCTCGCGGTGCCGGCGGTGATCAGTCATACTGCTCGCGCTTCGCAGCACAATCGATCGCGTCCCGAATGGGCCGTTGCGCGCCGGATTTGTCGGACCAAAAATTGCCACTACCGGAATCTTCAAAGCAGCGGCCAGGTGCATCGGCCCGGTATCGCCGCCGATGAGCAGGCGAGCCCGGCGGGTGAGCGCGATCAATTCAGAAACCGAGCAGGAGATTTTTCGCGCAGCCCCTTCGCCAGCGGCTTCCACCGCCGCGGCCAGGTCTTCTTCTCCCGGCCCGTAGTTCACGAGCGAACATATTCCATCTTTCGCGAGTTCCTTCGCAACTTGTCCGTAACGCTCGGCCGGCCATCGCTTCGCTCCCCAGCCCGCGCCGGGATTGAGAATCGCGAAGTCGCTCACACCCGCCGTGAGGCCGGCAATCTTGCTCTCTGCATCCGGGTCCACGGGAAACTCTACCTGAGGTTCCGCCATCGCCGGAATGCCGCCAGTTGGAATGACCGCTCCGGCCAGCGCAAGCGCCTGTTCGACGACGTGAGTGCCATTCGTCTTCAAAAGTACTTTTCGGGTGTAAAACATGCTGGCGGCATTCTCGCGCGGTAGTGCGCTTCCATACACTATGGGCGCGCCCGACCAGCGTGCCAGCAATGCCGAACGGACCGCGCCCTGAAAATCAATCACTGCGTCATATTGAATTCCGCGTAACTGACTCAAGCCCACGGCCATCTGCTGCCAGGTGTTGAACGAGACCGGCGCGTGCCGCCATTCCGCCGTGTTGATGGAATGGACGCGGTCGACCAGCGGGCGCTGCGGAGAGCGCGGTCCCGAACGCGGATAGCGCAGCGTGCAGAGCAGTTCCGCCCAGCGCTCTTCGATGAGCCATCCCAAGGTGGCGTGAGGAAAAGCCTGGCGCAGGGCGGCTGCCGCAGGCAGAGTGTGAATGATGTCTCCCATGGCGCTGAGGCGCACCACGAGCAGGCTGTCGAATCGCGGAGTGCCGACTGGGAGAGAAAAGGAGTCCGTCATCCTTGTCGCCACCTGCGCCGCCATTCGCACCGCCTCACGACTTTCGCGGCGCCAGCCGCGAGCGCGAACGACCGATCTCGGTGGCCGAGTGATTCTTCGGATCACCCACGATGACAACCCGGCCTCCACAGGCTTCGACCTCGTCGCGCTCGGGGACGCTCTCCACCGTGTAGTCCGTGCCCTTGGCATGAAAATCAGGGCGAATTTCGCGAATGATGGCGCGCACATCCTTTTCTGGAAACACTACGACGGCGTCCACATCCGCCAGCGACGCCAAAATTTCAGCGCGTTCTTCGGCCGGCATCACGGGCCGCCCTTCACCCTTCAGCGCGCGCACGGACTCATCGGCATTCACCGCGACAATCAGTTTGCCGCCGAGTTCCCGCGCGGCATGCAGGTAGCGCACATGGCCGACATGCAACAGATCGAAACACCCGTTGGCCAGCGTGACGCGATTGCCGGCGCGGCGCCAATCCGCCACCCGTTGCTGAAGTTCGTCGCGCGAAACAATCTTCCGATGGAGTGATGTGCTCAATGATCTCGATCTATCAAGCTGCCGAAACACTCATGTGCTATTAATGTTCCCGAGCAACCGGCGGCGCCTTTTTGAGCGCCTCCAGTAACTCCTGCTGGCTGACCGTGGCGGTGCCGCGCTTCATGACCACGATGCCGCCCGCGTAGTTCGCCAAGTGGGCCGCCTCTTCGGCAGTCGCGCCCGCAGCCAGGGCAGCGGTAAAAGTCGCGATGACGGTATCGCCGGCGCCGGTTACGTCGGTGACTTCATCGCTGCCGTAAATCGGAATATCCACCGGCTTGTGGCGGCGCGGGAAAACCACCATGCCATCCTTGCCGCGCGTGATCAGCAGCGATTCCAAATTCATCTCGCCTGCGATCTGGTCTCCGGCGGTCAGAAGGCGCTCCCAGTCGTTGCCGATGCGGATGCCGAGAACCTCTTCCACCTCAGACTCATTCGGTGTTGCCGCAGTGACGCCGGAAAATTCGAGCATGCGATGGCGTGAGTCGAGCGTCACGGGAACCTTGCCGAGCCCGCGCTTTTCGCGAATCACATTCAGCAGGGTCGGCGTTGCCGCGCCGTATCCATAGTCGGAAACCAGCAGCGCATCGGAGGCCCGTGCGTATTCGCGGGTGGCAAGTACCAGCTCGCGGCGCAAATGCGCATTGGGGCCTTCGATGGGCTCGCGGTCAAGGCGCACGACTTGTTGTCCGGCGGTGTGCGCAAATCCGGCCAGGATGCGCGTTTTGGTCACGGTGGTGTAGCTCTTGTCTTTCAAAACACCGCTGACCGGGATGCGTTTGTGGCGGAAGGCGCGCAGCAGCAGCTTTCCCGGCTCGTCGTCGCCCACGACTCCAACCGGCAATACGTTCACTCCGAGGTCGGCAAGGTTATAGATGGCGTTGGCGCCGCCGCCAGGAACCACCTTGCGATCGCGGTGTTTCAAAATCAGCACGGGCGCCTCGCGCGAGACGCGAGAAATCTCGCCGAACACGAACTCGTCCGCGACCAGATCGGCGAGGACGGTCACTGTGAGCTTGGGAAAAGATTCGACGATCTTTCGTAGGCGCAGGCGGTCGTTTTCTTTAATATGCTTTGTCATCAATGTGCTGGGTCACAATATTCTGGTTCATCGGGTGCAATCCAAAATTTTCTCACGAGCGGGGCTTTCGTTCCGTGATTCTTGCGAAAATGGTTCTCGCCAAAATGGCATCCACAACGTCATTGGGATCGTCGATCGTAACGCTCAGCACGGCGACCGTGAACGGCATGAGATCCGCCTGCAATAATAATGCCCCCAGGTTGACCGCATCTTTCTCCGTGGTCAGGAAGCCGCCGGCGTCGAGCTTGACGCGCATGGCAAGCAGGCGCTCGATGTCACTTCGGTCATAGGCATGATGGTCGCGAAACTCGACTTCTGCGGCAGGCGTGATACCGGCGGCGCGCACCTGGGCGAAGAACTGCTGCGGCCTCGCGATACCGCAGAACACAATCGGCGCGGCGGGCGCAGTGGGCGTAAAGATTTCTCGGTGCATTCGCCAGATAAGTTTCCCTTGCCGAGCGAGCCTTTCGATCGTCAAATTTTTCAACGAAGAGTCCCACGACAACCCGATCGCATCTGCGCGTTGCAGCGAGGAAAGCGGTTCGCGCAGCCGCCCCGAGGGCAGCAGTCGGTCGTCGAAATCGCTCTCTGTCATCAGTACGATGTCGAAGTCACGCGCCAGCGAACGGTGCTGGAAGCCGTCGTCGAGAATGTGCAATTGCGACTGGAATTTCTGCTCGCCGACTCGGCCCGCGTCATAACGGCTTTCACCGACGATTACCGGCACGCCCAGCCGCCGCGCGATCAGCAGCGGTTCATCGCCGAAGTCGGCGACGGCGCCATCTTTCTCAACGACCATGACGCCCCGAGTTTTGCGACGATATCCCCGTGTAAGCACGTCGAAGCGAATGCCGCGCGCCTGCAACAGTTCACCGAGCGCAATCACGAACGGGGTCTTGCCCGAACCACCCACCGACAGATTCCCGACGCTGACCACGGGTTGCTCCAGCCGCCGCGAAGACAGCACGCCGCGATCGAACAGCGTGTTTCGCAGAGCAGTGGCGGCACCGTAAAGTCCGGTGAGCGGATTCATGCGGAAACACCCATCAGTTGAAGCAGCGCCGTAATCGTCCTGTCGGTGGCGCCACGCTGGGATTCGAGCGCCGCCAGTGCGTTCCGGCCAAGCGTTGTTCGTTCGTTGTCGTTTTCGATCAGCTCCATGAAGACCAGCGGCAGCTCTGCCACTCCAACGATGCGGACCGCATCGCGACTGGCAAAAAAATTGACGACGTCGCGAAAATTCTCGTAGTGGTTGCCGGTGACGATGGGAACGCCGTAGAGTGCGGGCTCAAGAATATTGTGTCCGCCACGCGGCACCAGACTGCCGCCGACGAAGGCGACGGTGGCCAGCGAATAGAGCGCGGCCAACTCCCCGATACTGTCGACCAGAAACACGCCGCCAGCGAGCGCTTCGCCGCTCCACAGAGAACGCCGCCACATCCGGAAGCCGAGTTTCTCGACGAGCTCGGCAACCTCCGGAAAACGCTCTGGGTGGCGCGGTGCGAGGATCATCACGGCTTTCGGATGATTGGCCAGGATGTTGCGAAACGCTGAAAGCAGAGAGCCTTCTTCGTCTTCGAGCGTGCTGCCACAGACCAGAACCGGCCCCGCTCCGGAGTGGCGGAAGCTCTCACGAAGACTGGCAACGATCTTGGGCGATGGCGGTGGCGCCACATCGAATTTAAGGTTGCCGAGTACGGTGACCTTAGATTCAGGCGCACCAATTTCTGTGAGCCGGTGCCGGTCTTCTTCCGTCTGGGCCAAGAAAACATCGACGTTCTTTAGCGTCTTCTCCAGCAATCTCGGAAGCCAGAAGCGGAGCCGCTTGTAGCCGGGCAGCGAGCGATCGGAAATGCGGCAGTTAATCACGGCGATGCGAGCCCCGCTGCGCTTGGCCAGCCGGAGAAAATTCGGCCAGAATTCAGTTTCGGCGACGACCACGAGTTCCGGACGCAAAGCGTCGAGGTAGGGCCGGACGGCGAAGGCGAAGTCCAAGGGGAAGTAGAACACGTTATCTGCGCTGAACCGCTGCGCGGCGAGTTTCTGCCCTGTGCTGGTAGTCGTCGAAACCAGCACGCGATGGGACGGGAATTTCTGTTGCAGTGCCGTGACGACTGCGCTCGAAGCTACAACCTCGCCCACCGAAACCGCGTGAACCCAGATTGCGGGTGTCTCGCCGCGACCAGCGAGAGCGGGTGGAACGGCGCCGAACCTCTGGCGCAAGCCCGCCCGATACTTGCCGTGCTTCATCATCTGCAGCAGCCAGTAGGGCAGCGTCAGCACCAGAAACAAAGCCAGCAGCGCACTGTAGAGCGCGTACATGAAGAGAAGTCCCATTCTAAATGGCAAGCCGAAATCCGATCTTCGATCAGGAGGGGGCGACACGGCTTGCGCTGACGGCATCTTACAATCCGGCATCCTATAATCCATGTATGCATAATGCAGATAGGCAGGAATCACCTCGCGCGCCGATGCCGCTAGCCCCGCGCTTTGCGGCAGTCTGTGTTTTTGTGCTGCTCTGCTGCCTGGGGGCAATCGCGGCCAAAGAGTTCGTGATGCCTGCGGCGCAACCCGCCCGCATTTACCCGGCACACGACGACCACCCCATGGAAAAAGTTGTGGTCGCAGTCGATCCCTACGACGTAGAAGACAAGGCTTCGATCTTCAGCGTCAACTACCGCAACAACGGTTACATGCCGGTCTTTTTCGTAATCACCAATGACGGCGATCAACCAGTTTCTCTCGTCGGCATGAAGGCGCAGTTGAATACCAAGGATCGCAGCAAGCTGTTCCCCGCCACCATGGACGATTTGCTGCGGCGGCTCTCGCATCCTGCGCGGAATGACAGGCAGAATACGTTGCCGATTCCGCTGCCCAAGAAAGAGGTCAAAGGCGGCGTGAGCCGCAAGACCTGGGATGAAATCGAGCAAGCTCAGTTCGGCGCCAAGGCGGTAGAACCCCACTCCACGGCGCGTGGCTTTCTGTTTTTCGATATTGCCGACATCTCGAATCCGCTGGCCGGCGCCAACTTCTATCTAATGGGAGTGCGCGATGCGAAAGGCAATGAGCTGATGTATTTCGAAATCCCGATGGAGAAGTACTTGAGCGCGCCGGAAGCCAAGCGGGGAGCGAAGACACCGTAAGCACCCGCCCGAGCCAGCTATAATCGTCCGATATGGCGACCACAGCAGCCGTTTCCGAGGATCTACTGGCGAAATACGAGCCGGTCATCGGACTTGAAGTCCACGTACAACTGCTGACCGCGTCGAAAATCTTTTGCTCGTGCTCGACTCGTTTTGGCGATCCGCCGAACACGAATGTGTGCCCGGTGTGTCTGGGACTTCCAGGGGCCTTGCCGGTGCTGAACCGGAAGGCCGTGGAATTCGCGGCCCTGGCGGCGATGGCTTTGGAATGCCGCATCAGCGAAGTTTCCATCTTTGCGCGAAAAAACTATTTTTATCCCGACCTGCCGAAGGGTTACCAGATCTCGCAGTATGACAAGCCGCTGGCTGAGTTCGGGTTCATCGAAATCGAGCTGAACGAAGGTAAGACGAACGGCGGCAAGAAAAAAATCGGCATCACCCGCCTGCACCTGGAGGAAGACGCGGGCAAGAGCCTGCACGAGGGCTTCGACGACGCTGCCGCGAAGACTGCAATCGATCTGAACCGCACCGGTGTGCCCCTGGCCGAGATCGTCAGCGAACCCGACATGCGATCGCCAGAGGAAGCTTACGAGTACCTTACTCGGCTCAAAGAAATCATCCTCTACACCGGCGTCAGCGACTGCAACATGGAAGAAGGTTCGCTGCGCTGCGATGCCAACATCAGCGTGCGTCCTCGCGGACAAAAAGAATTCGGCACCAAAACCGAGGTCAAGAACGTCAACTCCTTCCGCTTCATCAAGCAGGCGCTCGAGTACGAGATCGAGCGCCACATCGGCATAATCGAGGGCGGTGGCAGAATCACGCAGGAAACGCGCCTCTACAACGCGCACGAAGGCAAGACTCACGGCATGCGCTCGAAGGAGCAGGCGCACGACTACCGCTATTTTCCCGAGCCCGATTTGCTTCCCCTGGTGGTGGATGAGAAATGGCAAGCCGCAATCCGCGCCGGCTTGCCCGAGCTTCCGGAAGCGCGCCGCCAGCGCATGATGAAGGAGTACGGCATCACCGCGGGCGACGCCCATACGCTGACGCTGACGCGAGCGATGGCCGACCGGTTCGAGTCCGCGGCCCGCACGGCAAAAAATCCGAAGCGCGTCGCGAACCTCGTGCAAAGCGAATTACTCGGACGCCTGAAAGCGCAGGGCCTAGAACTCGAGCAGTCGCCAATTTCAATGGCTGGGGTCACGGCCTCGGCCGATCTAGTCGAGTCGGGCGCAATTTCGGGCAAGATGCTGAAAGATCTTTACGACCTCTGCTTCGAACGCAACCAGGATTTCCCCGCTGTTTACGAAGAACAGGGGCGTCCCGAGCAATCGCGCGATACGTCGGTGCTGGAGAAACTCGCCGATGAGTTGATCGCCGCGAACCCCAAGCAGGTCGAGCAATACCGCGCGGGGAAGAAAACCATGATCGGGTTCTTTGTGGGCCAAGTGATGAAAGCCTCGAAAGGGCAAGCCAATCCCCAGTTGGTGAATGACGTATTGACTAAGAAGCTGGAAGGGTAGCAGCGTTCAGACCCAACCCCCTAAAGGGGCGTCTGATTTCGCGCGCTTTAGGCATCGCTAAAGCGATGCCCTGATACGAACCATCGGCCCTACTTCGCCGCGCCCAAATTCTTCAGCACTTCTTCCGCATAGTAATTCGTGACTTTGGCATCATCGCGGAGGCTCTCGTAGTACGCCGCTTTCAATAACTGCTCACGGCGATCGCGCAATTGCTGGCGGATGGCTTGCTGCACCCGCGGATCATTCAAATCCCTCTGGCCCGCCGGCTCCTTCGAAATCAGCTTCACAATCATGTAAGCGACGGGCTGATGATTGGTCGGATTGATTATGGGAATCACCGGCGTGTATTGCCCCGGTTTCAGCTTCATCACCGCTTCGCGGGTTGCCGGATCGGCGTTCTTTAGCGCGGATTCGGGAGCCATTCCCAAATCGCCGCCGTTGTTGCTGGTTTCCGGGTCCTCGGAATAATTCATCGCTAGCGTAGCAAAGTCGTCGCCACTATCGAGACGGTTGGCGATCATCTGGATTTTCTTGCGCGCTTCGGCATCGTTCTGCGCCTTGCTGTTTTGCAAATTGTGCACCTGGGCGCCCTGCATTCCAGAAACCATGATTTTGGCCAGGTGGTACTGCGCCTCGATCAGGTTGAACTCGGCTTTGTGGTCGTTGAAGTAGCCGGAAACGTCCTGGTCGGTGATGTTGATGCGCGAGGTGATTTCCTTGTTCAACACCTTGTCGCGGGTGAGCGAGCGCCGCAGGTCACGCTTGAAGTCGTCGACCGATATTTTCTTGTCCTGCAGGCGTTTGTTAAATTCCTCGGCAGTGTAGGGCGACTTGATTTCGTTCAGCTTGCGGTCCACTTCTTCGTCCGTCGCCAGCAGCCCGAGCTTCTCCGCGCGCTGCATCAGGATTTCCGTTTCGACCAGCTCATTCAGAATGCTCAG
>JBEKYF010000068.1:0-19353 GCA_049511255.1 Terriglobales bacterium
ATCGTCACTTCGGGCGAACACAGTCCAGCGAGGCGAGCGTTTGAGACGTTGAAACCGGTGATCTCGACCCCTACAGCCAGTTCCCACGACAGCTATGGCCACAAAATAGCTGCCGCTGAAGGCATAAAGACCGTCTGCTTCATACCGCTCGTGAGTCGCGGCAGGGCGCTCGGAAACCTGGGCCTTGCACGCGCAACAGAGGACCCGTTCACACAAGAAGATGTCGATTTCCTCAGCCAGGCTGCGGGCCAGATCGCTATCGCCATCGAGAACGCGCTGGCGTACGAAGAGATCTCTCAACTAAAAGATAAACTCGCACAGGAGAAGCTCTATCTCGAAGAAGAAATCCGCGGCGAGATGGATTTCGAGCAGATTGTTGGCAACAGCCCGGCGCTCAAGCATGTCTTGCAACTGGTTGAGACGGTGGCCCCGAACGATTCCACGGTGTTGCTTTTGGGCGAAACCGGAACAGGCAAAGAACTAATCGCCCGCGCGATTCATGACCTCAGCCGCCGAAAAGAACGCACACTGGTGAAGCTCAACTGTGCTGCCATTCCGACGGGACTTCTCGAAAGCGAACTGTTTGGGCATGAAAAGGGCGCCTTTACCGGGGCAATCAGCCAAAAGATTGGGAGACTGGAATTGGCGGACCAAGGCACGCTGTTCCTGGACGAAGTCGGCGACATTCCGCCCGAAATTCAGCCAAAACTGCTGCGTGCCCTACAAGAGCGGGAGTTTGAACGGTTGGGCAGTACCCAGACACGTAAGGTGAATGTTCGCCTGATTGCAGCAACGAACCGCGATCTCGAGAAGATGGTCAGCAACCGCGAATTCCGCAGCGATCTCTTCTACCGGTTGAATGTGTTTCCGATACGTATTCCGCCCCTGCGTGAGCGCCGGGAGGACATTCCCCTGCTGGTCAGTTATTTCGTCCAGAAGTTTGCCAAACAAATGCAAAAGAAAATCGAGTCCATTCCTGTTGCCGTGTCGAAGGGACTCACGGCGTGGGACTGGCCGGGAAACATACGCGAGCTGGAGAATTTTATCGAGCGGACCGTGATCCTGACGCGCGGCAAGTCGCTCGATGCACCTCTGTCTGAGCTGCGCAGATCGGGCACTGACGCGCCAACTGCGGCTGTACAGCCTCCACGGGACGACATTGCTCGAATCGTAAAAGAAACGATCAGTGCCCTGAACGGAAAGAAAGATATAACTGACGACTTCGCCAAGAAGCAGCGCGAAGAAATCATTCGCGCACTTACCGAAAGCAAGGGGCGTGTCGGCGGCGTAGATGGCGCGGCCGCAAAAATGGGCCTGAACCGCACGACCCTGCTTGCGCGAATAAAGAAATACGGCATCGATCCCCGACGGTACGCCTGAAGCGACACCCCTGACACGAATACGCTTCTGCAACCCTCTGTCAACCCCGCCGACTCATAGGTCACTTCGCAAACTGTCAATCATGCGTTGACAGCGTTGACTGTCAACGGCGATGGTTCCGATTCCTCGCTAAACATCATGAGCTTGCGCGTTCGCGCATTTGGCACAGCGATTGCTTTCGAGTTGCGTGCGTAACGGTCAAACTTCACATCGAGAGGAGAATGAACATGAATACGGAAATCGCGGTCCATCCCAGACTGCAGCATTACGGCCTGCTGACGGGTAATTTGGACGGCATGATCGACTGGTACCAGAAGGTACTCGGCACGACGGTCAATCATCGTGCGGAGGTGCCGGCGACAGCAGCGCACCGGCCACCATTTTCGGCCTTCGGGTTTGTCAGTAATGATGAACTGGACCATCGCATTGTGTTCTTTGAAATGCCTGGGGCTTCGGTCGACCCCGACAAGGGCCGCCACACCGGACTGCAGCACGTTGCTTTCAGTTGCGCGACCATTGACGATCTGCTGGGTACCTATCTCCGACTGAAGGGACTGGGAATCCTGCCGCTGTGGGCTTCCGATCATGGCGTGGGAATCTCGCTGTATTACCAAGACCCCGACCAGAACAGAGTGGAGATCAACGCCAGCAACTACAGGGATGCTTGGACCGCCACGGAGCACCTGAGAGTCTCGCGCGGAATGATGATGGCTCACGTAGATCCCGAAAAGATGGTTGCGGCACGCGAGGCGGGCGCATCGTCATGGGAATTGCACGAGCGTGCTGTCGCCGGGGAGTTCGCTCCCGAAAAGCCATACGATCCGGGGAAAAACTTCTGAACCGTTTCAGCGCCCGCGCGACTTGATCGCCCCAATCCTGCCGGCGTAAACGACCGCGTCGGCAGCGGTCAGGGCGCTTGCCTTGCGTAGCGGAGCCGCGGAAATGGCTGCGCTTGTAGCGCCTATCCTCCGATCAGTTTGCCGCTTGCGATTTGCCCCTCAAGTAAATCCGTCCCTCGCGTATCCGCTGTCAATCGTGCTTTTGACGCTATTGACTGTCAACGGCGATTCTTCCGATTCCGCGCTGCAAACCCATGAGTTTGCACGCTCGCGCGATTGGCATGCGCGTTGCGTTCGGCTTATATGCGAGGAAACGGAGCATGTTGAAAATTTCCGTGGTCGATTCGCAGAACGAGAGGCATCTCGTCCTGGAAGGCAAGCTCGTCGCGCCCTGGACAACCGAACTGAGAAAGGCCTGCGAACAGGCCAGGGAGGGTCTAAACGGCCGTGAGCTCGTTATCGATTTGAAAAATTTAACAGTCATCAGCCAGGAAGGCCAAAACCTCCTGGCGGCGGTGATGAACGAAGGCATCAAGTTCCGCTCCGGTGGCGTGTTCACGAAACAAGTCCTCAAGCAACTCGTCCGTAGAACGCGCAAGGATCTTCAGGAGGCAAAGCGATGATCTTTTCTCGAGAAGAGCCAGTCAGGAAACAGATAAATGACTTCGCGACCGTCAAGGACTTCCGCAGAGCGTTCGCTGAAGGCATGAACGAGTTGTACCAGCTTTCGTTTCTGCTGACTGCCGATCATCAAAAAACGGAGCAATGTTTCGTTGCCAGCCTTGAAGATGCTGTTAAAGAAAACCGCGTATTCAAGGACTGGGCGCGCTCTTGGGCGAAGCGCACGATTATCCAGAATGCAATCCGGGAATTGAAGCCCCGTCCGCTCGCCACTTCATTTTCGCTCGCGCCTCCCCCGTGCGCGGTCTCGCTGTCGAGCGACCAGGACAGACATTTCGAAGTCGATGCCGTACTCGCGCTTGAAGACTTCGAGCGCTTCGTCTTCGTCATGTCAGTCCTGGAGCACTATTCGGAGCATGAGTGCTCCCTCCTGCTTGGCTGCTCGCCTCGGGAGATTCGAGAAGCACGAGCCCGGGCTATTGCACAGCTAATGGACTCACGGGGCACTGTGCTTTCCAGCACCGTAAATTTCGAAAAAGCTCAGGAGCTAGTCCGATGACGAATCCTGCTCAATCTCTGCAATCTCGATCGCGCGTGGTCGCAACATTGGTCTTGGCGACTATCTTTTGCCTTCCCATGCGGGCCCTGGGCCAAAGCTCTGTCAGCCAAGTCAGCACAATCTCGGGAAGTGTTCCAAGCGGTCCCGCGACGAACGAAGTTGTGCATTTAACCCTGAGGGACGCGATCAACCAAGGTGTGCGCTATAACCTGGCGACCATTGAAAGCGGAGAAAACGCCCGCATTGCGCGCGGTCAACGACTCATTGCTCTCAGCAAGCTGCTGCCAGAGGTGAGCGCGGGCGTTTCGGAGGATGTCCAGCAACTGAGCCTTGCGACTCTAGGGCTTAAGAACCTTCCCGGAGTTCCGAAGATCATCGGACCATTCGGGTACAGCTCCGTAGACGCGACGATCAGCCAAACGATTTTCAGCTTCGAATCCGTCCAACGTTTTCGAGCCGCTCGGACGGCCGAAGACGCGGCGAAGCTCAACTATCAAAATGTTTTGGACGTAGTGACGCTCGCTGTGGGCAATGCCTATCTGCAGGTTATCGAGGCCAGCTCCCGGATCGAAGCGCAAGAGGCGCAGGTACGGAACGCAAGAGCGCTGTACGAGCAGGCTCGCGACGAGGTGGAAGCCGGTACCGCTCCACGAATCGATCTCACGCGCACGGAGGTCCAACTGCACTCGGAAGAATACAACCTCAGTGTGGCTCGCAATAACTTCGCGGTGTCAAAGCTCGCTCTTGGCCGCGCCATTGGCCTGCCCATGGGGCAGCAGTTTGAACTTGCTGACCAGCTTCCTTACTCCGACATAAGTCCGTCCAGCGTCGACGATGCTTTGAAGATGGCGTACAAATCGCGCAATGACTTTCGCGCCGCTCTCGCTACCCAAAAAGCCGCCGAACAGACGCTCTCCGCCACAAAAGGGGAACGCTATCCCGTTATCGCAGCAAACGGCAACTACGGTGATGTCGGGACAACGTTTGCTCACTCCCATGGGAACTTTAATTTCCAGGGCGGGGTCAGCATTCCGATCTTCACTGGCGGGCGGATTAAAGGGGATATCACGCAGGCGGAAGCCGAACTGCGACAGCGCAAGGCCGAAGCGGAGAACATCCGCGGACAGATTGACTATGACGTGCGGACTGCCTACCTCAATCTGAATGCCGCAAAAGAACAGGTCGCTGTTGCGAAGCAGAACGTTGATCTCGCCAATGAGAACGTCGCTCGGTCAAAAGATCGCTTTTCTTCCGGCGTAACTGACAGCGTGGAGGTGGTGCAAGCCGAGCAAGCCCTTGCCAGCGCCAACGATCAGTACATCACCAGCCTTTATAACCACAACTTCGCCAAGCTCTCGCTGGCTCGCGCACTTGGGGTAGCGCGCAACAATTACGACCAATATTTCAGCGGAAGGTAAGTACCGGAAGCAGATTGCAAGTGTTGATCTGTCTTTGACAGCTTCGACGATTCAGTTCGACAGTGACAGGTTTTCGCGGCCGGTGTCACGGGATGTCAGATTTACAGCGTTCGGACCTTTGGCATAGGGCATGCATTGGTACTCGACGATTTCGGAGGTACACGATGACGAACAACGACCGACACAAGAACACGCCACTGGCAGTGCTGGATAAGGAGGAACCACTCACGATGACCGAGTCGCAGGAATCGCGCGCAGTCATAGAAACTCCGGAATCGTCCCACGACGATACTGGCACGAATAAGAGGATTGCGGTTAAGACAGGGAGCAGAAAGACCATCGCCCTCGCTGCGGCAGCCGTGGTGATCGCAATCGTCGGCGGTTATTTCATCCGCAACGCCTTCCGATACGAGGGCACCGAGGATGCGCAGGTGGACGGCCATCTGATGCCCTTGAGCGCCCGAATCAATGGGCAGATTCAGGAAGTTCGCGTAGTTCAAGGGCAACTCGTTCACGCCGGAGACGTGCTTGTGGTCATCGATCCGAAGGACTACAAGATCGCGGTCGATCAGGCGAAGGCAAACTTGGCCGACGCAGAGGCCAATGCCGCCGGTTTGACTTGGACCGTGCCTGTCACGTCGGCCACGGCGTTGAGCGGTCTCGATTCGGCGCACACTGCGGTGAGTAATGCCGAAGCTGGAGTGCTCGCCGCCGAACAGAATCTTGAAGCAGGAAAGGCCGCTCTGCAGCAAGCGCAAGCCAATGCCGATAAAACGGATGCCGACCTTGCCCGTTACTCCCAGCTAGTCGCGAAAGAAGACATTTCGCGCCAACAGTACGACCAGGCCGTAGCGGCAGCCAAGGCCAACCGTGCGGCTGTCATTTCAGCCGCGGCTGCGGCCCAAGCCAATGAGCAAGCCCTTCGTCAGGCCCAGGGACGACTCTTGCAAACGAAAGCGGATCTGCGCACGGCCCAAACCGCTCCTCAACAGATTTCCGTCGCGCGTGCCCGGGCCGAGGCATCCAGCGCCCAGGTTGTACGGCGCAAAGCCGAGTTGGAGCAAGCTGAGCTGAACCTCGACTATACGATGATCCGCTCGCCTGCTACTGGGATCATCGGAAAAAAGAGCGCTGAAGTTGGCCAGAACGTGAGCACCGGCCAGGAACTCGTTGATGTTGTGCCGCTCGATGATCTCTGGATCACGGCCAACTTCAAGGAGACGCAGCTTGCCAAGATGCGGCCGGGACAGCCGGTGGAGATCAAGGTGGACGCCTATGGCCGCACCTGGATGGGGCACGTCACCAATCTCGGTGGCGGAACTGGATCCGTCTTTAGCTTGCTGCCTCCCGAAAATGCGACTGGTAACTACGTGAAGGTTGTGCAGAGAGTTCAAGTGCGAATCGATTTTGATCACGCTCAGGGACAGGATTTCAACGCCGACGGTCTGCTGAAGCCTGGACTTTCGGTCGAGCCGGACGTGAGGGTTCGATGAGCACCGCAATCGCGATGGCGGCTGACCAGGTAGCGTGGAAGCCGAAGGTCAATCCCTGGATCATCGGGGTCACGGTTTCCCTCGCTGCCTTCATGGAAGTGCTCGACTCGAGCATCGCGAATGTAGCCCTCCCCCACATAGCCGGCAACCTGGGCGCGAGCAATGACGAGAGCACATGGGTGCTGACCAGCTACCTTGTATCGAACGCCATCGTTCTTCCGATCAGCGGATTTCTCGTCAGTTTCTTCGGCCGCCAGCGGTTTTTCATGCTATGTATCGCCTTCTTCACGATGAGCTCGTTCCTGTGCGGCATCGCGCCCACGTTAGGATTCCTTCTTCTGTTCCGCATCTTGCAGGGCGCGTTCGGCGGAGGGCTGCAGCCGATGGCGCAGGCAATCTTGGCCGACACGTTCCCTCCCGAACAGCAAGGACTCGCCTTTTCGCTATACGGCATTACCGTGATTGTTGGTCCGATTCTCGGGCCGACCCTCGGCGGATGGATCACCGACAATTATTCCTGGCGGTGGATTTTCTACATCAACATTCCGGTTGGGATCCTCGCGCTCTTCCTGATTCAGAAGCTACTTGAAGATCCGCCGTACCTGGCTCGGATTAAAAAAGGATTCGCAAAGTTCGACTATGTAGGTTTCTCACTTCTGGCGTTGGGCGTGAGTGCACTCCAGATCGTGCTGGATAAAGGACAGGAAGACGACTGGTTTGGATCGCGCTTCATCATGAGTCTGGTGGTGATCTCCGTTGTCAGCCTGATCTCCCTCATCATCTGGGAGTGGAACCACAAAGAGCCGATCGTGGATCTTCGCTTGTTTAGGAACCTGAATTACGCGGCCAGTAATCTGATGTTTTTGATTTTCGGCGCAGCTCTATTTAGCGCCACGGTGCTGATGCCGCAATTGCTTCAGACCCTGATGGGGTATACGGCGGAACAAGCCGGACTGGTGCTCTCTGCCGGTGGTGTGGCGGTCCTTTTGATCATGCCACTGGTGGCCCAACTCACCACGCGGGTTCAAGCCCGCTATATCATCGCCTTTGGCTGGCTCGGCATGGCGGCGAGCATGTATGTGTCGGCAAAGCAGACTGATCTGCTAATGAGCTTTGCCAACTCAGCATGGCTGCGCATCTTTCAATGCATTCCATTGCCGTTTTTGTTTGTGCCTATAACCGCGGCGGCCTACGTCGGACTACCAAACGATAAAAAAAACGCTGCTGCCGGGATGATGAATTTCATGCGCAACATGGGCCAGAGCATTGGCACATCGGCCGTTACAACCATCATCGCTCGACGCACTCAGTACCACCAGTCGGTGCTGGCCAATTACACGGGATCTGGACGCTTCCAGAACGCCATCGCAGGACTGGGCGGGCAATTGAGCCACGCGGGCATCAGCTTGAAGACGGCCCAACATCAGGCGCTTGGCAGACTGTACGGCTTACTGCAAATGCAAGCGGCGGCCCTGTCCTATATCGACATCTACTGGCTGCTTGCCGTGGCATGTTCGGTCATCTTCTTTGGTTCTTTCTTTTTGCAGAAGAACGAACCAGGGACCGGCGGTACAGTTCCAATGCACTGATTAGAGTGTCAACTGTTTGAGGCTGCGAGTCAGCAACTGCACCAGGAGCGCAAGTTAGCCAGAGCAGACAAGAGTTGGGTCGCAACATGCCGTTGTTCGCAGAACCCGCCCAAGGACCGCACAGCAGTCTGGAGAAAAAGGTCGAGATGAATAAGAGAACCACATTCGGAGCGATTGCGTTTGCCGGAGCCTCACATGACCAAGAAGTATGTGTTGCAATCAATGAATACACGATGTCGCAATCCGGAAAATATTCCGATTGGGCGTGTCGCCGGTATCGGTAACGGGAAGTCGGCTAGTGTTTACCGATGGAGAGAGGTGGCGATTGCGATTGCTACTTCTGCCTGAGTCACGGCGGAGCGGATGCGACACTTGATCGCGGACTTTGACGCTGGCCAGAAGTCCTCTTCGCGGACATTGCAATTGATGTCCCCCAAGCCCGTTTCGGGCCAACTTCCGAGTAGCCGACTATCTGTCCGAAATCATGGGAAACGCCACGTTGTAGCGCCGCGTTCTTTGTGGATGCTTTAATCGGGGAACCCGACGCGGCGTACGAATTGTCCGAATCGCGGGTCTCCATGCAGTGGCTCGAATCTTCGTCCCGTTTTGAGATATGTGAGTTGAGGATCCCTCTCCTGATAGGCCTTTTCCAACCAGACAAAAGCTTCGTTCGATTCGCCCAACGCTCCATATAGGGTCGCCAGTGAAGCGGCCGGAACGATGCCTTGCTGGTGCAGTCGCTGGAGGCTCGCGAGTATTCTTCTTGCCTCAGCCGTGCGTCCCGACACGGCGTAGGCAAAGCCCAAGTCCAACTGAATGTCCGTGTCTGCAGCTCCGGCGAGTTCTAGGGCGTTTTGAAACTCTCGAATGGCATCATCCTGTTTTCCGCCGCGCAGGTAGACCCAGCCCAGAGTCTGGTGAGCCGGTGCAAAGTGCTCATCCAGTTCCAAGGTTGTCTGGACCTGCCGGAGTGCTTCATCGTAACGCCCTGCCACCAACAACCTTCCCGCCAGCGCGTTGTTCAGAGGCAGGGACAGAGGGTCGAGTTCACGGGCCCGCATGGCCTCAGCGACCCCCTCATTGAATCGTCCTGTGTACGTGAGATAACCGCCATACCAGTTGTGAGCTTGCGCGTAATCTGGGTTCAATTCCAAAGCCCGCTTGTATTCTCGCTCGGCCGCAGGCCAGTCCCACTCATAAGTCTCCGCGATGAACGCGAGAGAAGCGTGAGGTTCGGCCAAGGCGTCATCGAGTTCAATCGCCTTTAGAGCCGCTTTCTTTGCACCTGAGAGAGCGTCCTTCGATGGAAAACCGCCGCGGAATCCGAGCATTGCATAGGCCTCCGCCAGCCCGCTATAGGCCGGGGCATAGCCTGGGTCGCTCGTGATCGCCTGCTGGAGCGACGCGATACTTTTGTGGAGCGCATCCTCGGTTCGCTGGTTGAAGTAGTAACGGCCCTTCAGGTAGTTCTCGTAAGCTTGAGGATCGACCGGAGGCCTGGATGCCAGACGCGCCCGCTCCTCAGGTGTGAGATTCAGTTCGATCTGCTCGACGATATTCCGGGCGACTTCCTCCTGCACTTCAAGAATGCCGTGGTACTCTCGTTGGTATTCTCCCGCCCAAATGTGCTCATCCGTCGCGGCACGAATCAATTGGGCGTGGACACGGATCTGGTGTCCTTCTTGCACCAGCGACCCTTCCACAATCGCATCGACCGCGAGCATCTTGGCAATTTCTGGCACTGAAAGCTGCGTGTTCTTGAAGTGCATCGTCGAAGTGCGGGATATAACCCGTAATCCGTGAATTCTGGAAAGTCGCCCGATGAGTTCCTCGGTCATGCCGTCGGCGACGTAGTCCTGCGACGGATCGCCACTCAGGTTCTGCAAGGGAAGCACTGCCAGAGAGCGAATTTTGGCCCGGCTTGCATCCTTTGCGCGCATCCGTGTTGCGAAGTAGGCAACTGAAACAGCAAGTACCACCACTGCGGAGCCAAGAATGAGCCAGCGCCGTCCGCGCGGAACGGTCATTTGCCGGCCACCCGCCCCAGCAGCTTCCAGGGCTAGCTCTTGTTCCTCTTCGGAACGGAGTTTGCGGCCTTGCCGCCAGGCATCGAGCTCGGAACTCAAGGCATAGACGGAGCCTCGCTTGTGGTGCAGGTGGCGGTGGACGGGCATTCCCTCCTGCCTCTCCCAGCGCTGCACGGTCGTCACGTCCCGGCCCAGGTACGTGGCAATCTCCTTCCAGGAATCAAGGCGATGCTCGGACGGGGTCTCGGACAGTGTTTTGTTGGGGAATGGTTCGCCCATTCGCCCTCCTGGGAGCGGTCAGGAGACAATCGCCCCGATTGTAATGCACCGGATGAGAACTGCAAAACACGGCATTTGGCCGCAAATGGGCCGTTCCGTTTATTGCTGTTTGCTTAATGTCCTCAAACTCACCCAGTCTGTGCATGGCGTGTCGGGCTACGGCCGGCGCGATGAGTACTGAACAAGATCAGTGTTACCAAAATTTCTGGAGGCGACTATGCACAGCAAAACTTTCTTCTGCTCGGTAGGGGCGTGGGTTCTCGTGCTCGCGCTAGCGACAGGTGCGGCGGCGCAAGATTGGCCAAGCAGGCACTACAGTGGCGTGATCAATGACTATCCATTATCAGCCAACCCCACAGCCGGTCCATGGGAACTTCGCGGCCCGTGGTCCTTGAGCCTGCAACCGTTCGGAACGGCAGATTTTTCGGCATCTCTGACGATGGAGTTTTCCGATTTAGGATCCGGCTCTGGGTTCAGCACCGACTCCCGACACCAGCACACGCACCACATAACGATGAAGGGCGCGACGCTAGTTTGGAACCCGCCTCAAACCGATTGCCCAACCGGCATCACTCCCTTCCCTACCTACACTTGGGTTCTGGAGGTGAACGGAATGGCGGATGTAGCGGGAAATGGAGGATCTCCCTTTACCGGGCCAGTGCCGCTACAGGTCTGCCTCGGCGGCGGCCCGAACCTCGAGATTTCGAACATCACACTGGTGTTTACGAATCTCTCGACCGGCCCATCACAGGCAACAAATCATTTCGGACCGCAGCCGATCCACGGGGTTGTTCGGCTTCCTAAGGAACCTGAATAGAGTGACAAAGGTGGAGGCTACCCGCTATTTGCCCCTCAGGGGCAAACTTCACCACTAACGGTTTGCGTAACGGGAGGCACCCAGGTCGGATTTTCGAACATAACGTTGGTGTTCGGAATGCCGGCGAGCGGCCACTTCGGCTCGCAAGCGATTAACGGCGCCGTTCGCCGGAAATAGCGCCCCCGCAACGAGCGTAACCTTCTGATGCCCGGGGTGACGGACTGAATTTGCACCAACGCTATCTCGTTTGCACTGGATCTCTGCAGTTGGAGGACTCGATGACTGGTTTCAAGGCAGGTAGAAGAATTGGCCAGGGTGATTCCGTACGCATGTCCGTCTTTGTTTCCGTCATCGCGCTGAGGTGTTCGCCAGTTCGGCGGACACGTAAGTAGCTGGCCGCGAAATCGCCAGCGCTGGCTCAGCCCGAAAACAAAAAGTTCCAGCGGAGGATTCCGAAGACCGGAGGTAGGACAATGAAACTTGCGACCAAACTTACATCGAGCTTCTCGTGGCTGCTTTCGGTTCTCGTACTGCTGTGTGGGTGCGGAGGAGGACCAGGAACTTCATATTCAGGCTCACCTTCAGGCTCACCTTCAGGTCCGCCAGCGCAGGGCCAGAGCATTTCAAGCAATTGGCAGTTCAGCACGACGTCCACGGTGGGGATGCCCCCCCTGACGATTGCCGGCAGCATCAGTCTATCCGGCACTTCGTTAAGCGGCGCAGTGCATGTCGACGGTTCGAATTGTTTTGATCGCCTGACAACCGTAGACCTGACCGGTACCCTGACTGGTAGCAACATCTCCCTGACCTCCGCGTCTGATGCGGGACAGGTCGCTACTTTCACCGGCACTATCCCCAACAACGCCCTCTCGGGGACGTATTCACCGGGACAACTCACAGGGACGTATACCATCAACGGTGGCTGTGCCAACGGCGACCAGGGAAATGTCACCGGCGTCAAGATACTTTATGTCGCTAACACGTTGAGCGGCACGTTCACGACTTCCGAGGGAGGAACATTTGACGTGGCAGGCGCCGTGGCTCAAGACAGCGCCAGCTCTCATGAGGGCAGCTTTGGAGTCAGTGGAACTGTTACTTTCAGTTCGCCCTGCTTCAGTTCGGGGACAATCACGTCTGGAACGTTTCCCTCTGGCAGCTTCATCCTGGGCACGTCTGTGGCCCTCGAAATTGCGACTGGCAACGGCACCATCGCTTTCGTTGGGACGTTGAACCCGGACCAAGGTGAGATTAGCGGCGACTACACGGTCTCCGGCGGCACCTGTGATCAAACCGGCACCGCTGTCCTGGTCACTTCGAGCCCATGGGATTATTGACCGGGGCGGCCCTCCGGACAGGACTTCCTGGAGATCTGGCTACGGTGGCAGACACACCTGCCTTGCTTTAGGAATACAGTGCCCCGGTTCCGCCAAATTGTGGGCGGTTTGTCGGCGACTCTTCCATAACCGGGATTGGGGAAGAGTTGCCCGGAAGTTATGCCGGACCACAAGTCGGTAATCGGACAAATGAATCTCGCTGACTCCCCAGAAGTCCTCTTCGAGGAGATTGCCTCACGCCGGCTGATGGTTTTGAACTTGCGACTGTCGGTTCGTGAGTACATAATTGCGCTCCGTTGCAGACGACAAGAGACAGAGATTATATGAGATTTGCGAATCAGCAGAAAGTTACAAGGCGACTGGGTAGTGTCTCAGTTTGCCAGAAGAACGATTTCCTCAAGACTCCAAACGTGATCGGATAGGCCAGCGGCCATCGCCGGAGTGATTCGCAGCGTCTTGTGGATTCTGGCGAAATTGTAATACACGGCGTGGATCGCAACCATAGCTATGTGATTTTCGATTTTCTTAGAAAAGCCATTGGTTAAGCGCGTGAAGCGGCGCATTCCCATCCGCATCGTCAGGTTGTGGCGTTCCACGTAGGACGTGCTTACGTGCTTGGGATCGGGATCACCGCTGACAACCTTCATGTCAGCGCCGATGCACTTGGCCGGACTGTAGCGGCGCATCTCGGCATCGGTCGGTGCGCCGTATATCTTCTGCAATTGAGCGTAGTCAATATCCGCTCCGAAGGCATCCTCAACAGCCTCAAGGTAAGCCTTGTGTCCGTCAGTTGTGATTTGGACTCGGCCCTTGATGCGATTGGCGCAGTCTTGCATGAACTCCTTGGCCCATCCGCCGTCACGCCCGCCCACTAGATAACTGACGCAGAGCTTTGTGTCCGCATCCAAGCCCGTCCACGTCCAAACATCTCCCCATCCTTCCGCCTTTTTCTTCGGCGTGACATTCTTGGCCTTCGCGCCGATGAAACACCAGATTTCGTCTGCCTGCAAGCGCCGCACGCGCACGTTCCTGACGTGCTCATCGTGGAATTTTTCGCAGGCCGCGCCTAAGTCCACCAGCAGCTTTGTCACGGTGTTAATCGAAACGTCAGCTAGGCGACTGCAAGAACGAAGACTGTTTCCCTCTACGAGCATCCCTAGAATGGCGGCTCGGTCGGCAATTGATAGGCGATTCATGAGAAGAATCGTAGCTGGTTTGCCCTTATTTGTCAAGCATTAAATGCAGTTTGACAAATAGGCCATTTTGCCTATTGACATGTTTTGTTGCAGGGATTAGAGTTGTGGACGTGAACCCCCTCAGCCAAGATTACAAGACCCCTGGACAACTGATTCAGGCACTCCTCGATTCTCGCGGTTGGACCCAGCGGGTTCTCGCTATCGTGTTGGCCATTGATGAGACCGGTTTGAACAAGATCGTAGCAGGCAAGCGTGCCATTGATGCCGACCTTGCCTTAGGATTAAGTCAGATATTCGATGTTCCCGCTGAGACGTTCCTTCAGCTTCAAAAGGACTACGATCTCGCGATGGCCCGCATTATCTCACGGCCTGACCCACGGTTGGCCACTCGCGCCAGTCTTTTTGGGGAGCTGCCAGTATCCGAGATGATTAGGCGCGGCTGGCTGAAAGGTGTCGATGACGTTAGGAATGTGCGCGGGGTGGAGGATGCCCTATGCAAGTTCTTCGGGGTGGAAACAGTTGACGAGATAGAGATTCTTCCACATGCAGCTAAGAAAACGGATGTGTTTGGCCCCATAACTCCTGCTCAACTGGCATGGCTGTATCGGGTAAAACAGATCGCGGTTGAGACCTTGGCGGCTAAATATTCTCATCAAGCCCTTGTGGATGCGGTCAGCACATTTCGGGCTTTGCTCGGATCACCAGAAGGCACACGCAAGGTTCCGCGTATCTTGGCCGAATGCGGTATTCGATACGTGATCGTAGAATCCTTGCCTGGAGCCAAAATAGATGGAGTTTGCTTTTGGTTGAATGACCGATCCCCGGTAATCGGAATGTCGCTTCGTCACGACCGCATCGACAATTTTTGGTTTGTTCTTCGCCATGAGTGCGAACACCTTCTGCAAAATCACGGACATTCGGCGGCGATGCTCGACACTGAGTTGGAAAAAGAGCGTGCGGGAACCGGAGACTCGATTCCAGAGGAAGAACGGATCGCCAATGAGGCCGCTGCTGAGTTCTGTGTGCCTCAGTCTTCACTCAATAAGTTCATATCACTCAAGGCCCCATTTTTCGCAGAGCGCGACATTCTCGGATTCGCACAGACTCTTAGGATCCATCCGGGGATCATTGCTGGTCGGTTGCAACGTCAGCTTTCACGTTACGATTTGTTTCGCAATCATCTAGTGAAAATTAGGTCAGCCGTAGTGCCGAACGCGATGGCGGATGGCTGGGGGGACGTGGCCCCGGTTGGGCAATAGGAGATGAAATGACAAAGCACGAAGAAATGCAGGCATTTGTTCGGTACTACAAGCGGGAAAACAAGAAAACCGTCGTGACGATGGCTGAGATCGCGCAAGCCGCAATCGCCCAAGGATGGCCCGTGCCTCCGCCAGTGTCAGGCGCGGAACGGTTGGCTAAGCAGTTTGCTGACGCTGAGCGAGAAGAAATTGGCTACGACCAAAAGACCAAACGCCCATACAGAGCGAATCTCGCCATGACTCAGCGCCTCAAGAATGGTGAGCAGCTTGCGCTTTGGATCGAAACAGACGAAGCAACACGAAGCCAAATGGTGTTCGCAATGGCGAAATATCGTGAGCAGATGATCGGTGAGGCGGTGATCGGGACGAACACGGTAGAGCACTGGAATCGCATCAATCCAAAAGAGCAACCGCTTCAGTTTCCACTTGATTTTGCGGACGAAACCGAATGGCGTCGCAATGCCCCCGTTGAAGAAGAAAGTGGGAAGACCGCCTAGCTCTTCTTCCAGCGTGCTTCCGCCGCCAGACGCGCAATGTCCGCCCGCTCTGCGGGGGTAAGGCTCTTGGCACGCGCCTTACCCCCTTTTACTCCGCCTTTGCGCTTAGGTGATGGATGCCGCTTCGATTCGCTAACCGTGTCCTCAGCTTCGCCAATGGCAATGTCGAATACTTGCTTAGCAAGCTGGACGGGATCACGCGGACGTTTCCCTTTACCTACTGTCATAGAGCAGCCGCCTTTTCAGCGACGGCCGCCCGTTCTTCAAGTTCCTCGGCTTCTCTGCTGAGCCGTTCGGCGTGATCTCTTAGCTGGCGTGCTCGCATACGCAGCTTCTCAGGGGAGCCTTTTTCTAGCCGAGCCTCTTGCATCCCAATAGCCTGCCACTCGCCTTTGGGCCTGAGCTTTTTCTTCATGCCAAACAGTTTCCCACAGGCGCGCGGGATTGGCTACTCTGTGGAAATTGAAACTGAGACACTACCGGCGACTGAGCTTGTGCCGCAGTGACGGGCATCACATAATGGCTTCGGCTTCCAGCATGTTCATTCTAGTCTGTTGAGCTTCGCTTCCGCGCCGGATTGATAAATGACACCAAACCGTCCAGTGGAGGCGCGAAACGCAAGGAACGCAGCTCGGTATGTGATCAAGTTCGTGTCCGACAGAGCAAAGCCGTGAAGTTCTATCGCGATGTGCTCGGTCTCCAACTCAAGTTCGACTCGCCGGGCTGGAGCAAGTTTATGACCGGCGAAACCGCGCAATTGGTCAATCGCCCTAAGGAACTGCTTTTCGCTGTGCCAGAACTTGCTATTCAGCAATGAAGACGTTTGCATCCCTCGTCTTCGGAGTGGGTCGGCGCGGAGCGCAGAAGCAAGCTGGCCGGACGCTCCTCGAAAGCCTATTACATTGCTGCCGCCTGCTCGGGCACCACCTCCACGCCGGAGGTGATCTGAAACGCCGGCTTCAGCGAGCGGTACACGGGACACCCTTCCGCGTACACGCTGTGGACGCGGTCCACGGTTTCGCGGACTTCGTCAGGATTCGCGGCGCGCAGGTGAAACGTCACGTGCACTCGGCGGATGATCAGGACCCTGTTTTCTTCTTCGACTTCACCGCGCACGTCGGCAGTGAGGCGGCCTTCCTTAGCGTTGATCTTGCGCGCATCCAGCGCGCCGGCAAATGTGCCGAGCATTCAACCGCCTAGTCCGGCGATGACGTAGTCGATCGTGGATGCGTGAGACTCGGTGCCAAAACGCGACATGTCCAGACCGTAATGCTTCGCGATCTCGCTGTGTACGCTGAAATAGACGGGCTGAGCCTCGCCGGGCAAGCGCGCGACGCGCAATGGGCCCTTGATGCGCTCGATATGAATGCTAGAAACGTAGACGACGTCGGCCATAAAAACCTCCGCGACAGTGTAGCGCGGGCCTCGGGCTGCGGGGACTAAGGCAGCCATTGCGTGGATAAGTGTATACCCATTCCGCCTGTTTTCATCCGCTGCCCCCATTGTATGGCGGGCATCGAGTTCAGGCCGCCTGCGGCTGTCGCGGAAAAACCTGAACGGAGAAATGAAGCTCGTCCCGGCCTAGCGTGAATTGACGGGATATGAGGCAGAGCGTTTTGAAACCGCGCAAGGTATCGCAGCTAGCGCGGCCTTGAGCGGCAGCCGAATTTTTCGAAACATGATCTCTAACACGCGGAGTCCACCCTGGCGTTTTCGCTCACGGATCGAGGCTACACTACTGAAGTCAGAGACAATGGTCGGAGATAATGAAAGAAGACCGAACATGAACCGCCCACTCAATTCGTCGCCACGTCTTGCCCCGTTCTGCCTGTGCGCCCTGCTCGCTTTCTCTGTCGCCTGCAACCGAGGACCATCGCAGCCCGGCGCCACCGGCCAACCCGCTGCCAAGCGCTATTCCCTCAAGGGCAGAGTCATCTCCGTGGACAAGAACGCCGGCACAGCCAACATCGATAACGAACCCATCGCCGGCTTCATGGACGCGATGATCATGCCCTACACCATCAAGCCTCCTTCCACGCTGGATCAACTGCAGCCCGGAGACTCCATCACCGCCGATGTCGTCGTCGAGCCGGACAAGTACTGGCTGGAGAACGTCAAAGTCACCGGGCACTCGAAAGCTCCCGCTGGCACGCCCACCGCGACCGTGCATATCCCGAATCCGGGCGACCTAGTGCCGGACTTCAAACTCATCAACCAGAACGGCAAGCGTATCTCGCGGCATCAGTATCGGGGCCAGACCCTGTTGCTCACGCTCATCTATACGCGCTGCCCGTTCCCCGACTTCTGCCCGCGCGTCAGCCATGAGTTCGCCGCGATCGACGGCCAGGTCCGCGCTGATCCGGCACGTTACGGCAGAACGCACCTGCTCAGCGTCAGCTTCGACCCCACCCACGACACGCCCAAGGTTCTGCGCGCATACGGTTTCTCCTGCGCCAGAAGCAAAGATTCCGGGCTCTTTACGCATTGGGAGTTCTCTACGATTCCGCCAGCCGAGTTACCTAAATTTGCCGATTATTTCGCTCTGACCTACAAGGAAGAAGGCGGTCTGATCACGCATTCGCTCAGCACCGCAGTCATCTCTCCCGATGGAAAGGTATTCAAGTGGTACCACGGCGCCGACTGGCGGGCCTCTGACCTGCTGCAGGACATCGCTGCGGCCGCGCACCCTGCCCCCCTCGCCCAGCCCCGCTAGCGAGCGCGCCCCGGCCCACGCACCCGCCCCACCCCGCGCCCCACTCTCACGGCCGCTCTTGCCCCGCTCGCTATCGGCCCCGGGCCCGGCCTTCGGTGGAGGTGTAGGAAAATCCCCTCAGTGCGTATAACCCCGTCAACAAATGACGGCTCTGGCACAAGCGTGTCGAGCCAGAACACCTGCCTTCGACCTCGGTATCTTGAGAGTGGCCGGAGGCCGGTTACAGAGTCGAGCGGATTGCTCGTGGATAGTCGGCAAAGAGAAAAGTGGGGCTTGGCCGATAACTCCGGAGTCGCCCGTCATCCGGAAACCTGCAACGGCGGTTCTTGCGCTTACTCTCTCAAATCAGGCCGGGGCAATACGCGGGTCTAGTACGCATACGCCTTGCGGAACACGGAAACCACCACGTCGTCCGTAAACGGGAGCGGCTTTCACAGATCATCGGTAGGGTAGTGGACTACTTTGAAATTGGTCGCATATTCCGCACGAGGTAGCGATAGAGAATTCCAGAGCATAGTAAACCAAGACCGACCCATATTGTGTCCATGTGGCCGAGGAATAATATGCCGCACGCGGTAGTGCTGGCCAGTGTCAGCAGTCGCAAAAGCCACTTCACCTACGCCGCTCTTTCCGCCCTCCGCTGCTCGTAAGATTCCCAGAGGGCAACCAAGTCCTCTTACGCTCCAGAGCCGATCCGTAACGCCAGTGGCCAGGCCGGAGACATGCGAAGTGTACGATGAAACTTCATGAAATTGTAGGCGAAATAGTTTAGGGCGCAGCCGCGTGCCTGCGGTCCGCGATCTCCACACATCAGGTGCAGGAGCCCGCTATCGGGAATTCTTGCGAGGGCTGCGAGATCCCACGGGCGCTTACCAGTCTGCACACGCATAAAGCTCGCGAGGCGCGACGCGCGCTGGTGATCACGCGTTAGATTCTCGCCCAACACCGTCGCGCGAACGATAAACTGCGGGCGCCAGCACAGTGCCTAGAAGGCCATGGCGACACATGATCTTTCGTGCTTCACCCGGCCCCCTAAATTCAGATTGAGCAGTCAGTATCTCACGATATAATGTTCCCACCTCAATGCTCTCTGGCCGCATTCAACTCCCTAGGAAATAGTCTGATTTCGCCGCTGGTAGTTCTCTCTTGGGTGTCACTTTCGGCGGCAGAGTTCCAATCGATTGGCCTCCCAGAGTACAACACCATCCTCCGTTGCTGATTCTCCTCAGATTGTCGTTCTAGAACCTATCAATCTTTGTCTCAGTCGCCGGAAGTGTTTCGTTCCGGTTATGCATTTCTTTCAGGGCTCAGCGGAGGTTGTCTAGCAGGTCT
>JBEKYF010000069.1:0-19149 GCA_049511255.1 Terriglobales bacterium
ACCAAAACCGACTTGCCACCACAGGAGGCGGCAGGGTAGAACATTCTCAGTCCTGGACGGCCAATCCCGTTGGCCGGTTTTGAAGTGATAACCGTTGGCCGCTTTTGAAGTGATCACCGAGGATCCGCGCCGTGATCCGGGTCCGATTAGCCGTGCTTTCCAGTCCCGATGCCAGGGCCGAGTCCTAGCCAGGCAGTGTCGCGATTCGGGCACGTTGGGGTGTGTTGGAGGCTGCAAGCGATTGGGTAGATAGCGTCGCAGCCTGGCACCCAAGCTCCCGAGCGCGCGTTTCATGCATGCTGGTTATCAACCCTGGTACTGCCTGGTATGCCCATCTGCATACAAGCATAGCCGAGCTGAAGAAAACTCTGCACGATCCTCAAATTCATCGGACGAAGAAGCACGTTATTTAGCGCACGTTGAAGCAGCGCGGTTATGGCGACAGTATCAAGCACAATTGGAAGCTGCGCGGAAGAAGCAACAACAGCCACAACCACCGCCGACAGCGATGAGCAGCAGTGGTGACAAAGAAATAAGTCGTGTGCTAGGAAGTTTTCGAAAATCGAGTCCCAAAATGATTAAGAGCACAGCTAGTCGCACTTTGAGCCTCTCCCTCGCAATTCGTCGCTTGCCGTTAGCTGGACGACCATTGCTTTTTGCATACTCTTGTACCCTGCCAGCCCTGGAAAGAGGTGTGTTTCGCCAGACGCTTACGGTCATTCGAATGTCACCGTGGAGTGGATCAAGGATGACTCGTGGAAATACAATCTGTCGCGCGGGACCAATTTGCTGGGCTCGCAAGCTGCTCGGACAAACCGGATCTGAGCTGCTCACAGAGAGCTTTGGCAGCGCCTGCCGAGGGGCGGGCATCGTCAATTGTCGCGGTAGGGACGACCATGGAGCATCGGCAGCAAGCTTTGTTTCTAAGCAGGTTTCAGATTTTTTCGCTAGCCTTCTGGCACTTGATGTTTCCGACAGCCGACCGTCATATCAGCGCATAGGACCAGCGAGAACCTGCCATCAATTCGCCATCAAAACTAGGTTGTTTTGGAGTGTTTTCTAGTGCCGGAAAGTGCGGAAAAGCTAGATGAGGAAAGGGTTTTAGGTCGATGACCTCAAGATTGACACGGTAGAGGTCAGGAGTTCGAGTCTCCTCGTGCCTACCATTTTTTTCATAGACTTACAATTCACCAACAGAGTCAAACTCCCGATTCGGCTCCCGAACAAGCTTTTCCAGCACACCGCCCTGAGCCACCAACTTGTCCTTATTGATCGCGTGGCGCAAATATCCAGAGTAGTGCTACTCAGTTCGAGGGAGCCGACATCTTCATGAAATCAATTTGAAAGCCACAGGCCCTAGCCGGGTTCGCCCGGTTGTGGCAAGCTGTAGGCATGGCAAAAAAGCGTACAAAAGCCGATAGAGCAGAGCGTCAATCCAATCAACTGGAAAAGAGAGCAGACACCCGCCCAGAGCAAACGCCTAAGAAGCCCCAGGCCCGCGAGGACTTCAGCCAAGTCGCTGCGCGGATCGTGACGCGGAAATCATAACCGTGGTGATGCCTTTGGCTCTGGTGGCTAGATTTTTCGCCGCAAAGCGCATAGATAGGGGCTCTTTGCCAAAACTGATTGGGTTGCCGATACTCGCGGGAGTCTGGCTTCTCGGCGGTTTTTCAATCTTTGGTCAAGCGAGGGGAGGGGCTATGTCTTTCCAGATTTCGAACACCGCTTTTTCCAGCGGCGGAACGATTCCGAAGAAGTTCACATGCGACGGTCCTGACGTTTCTCCGCAGTTGAGCTGGAAGGAGGCACCCGCGGCGACACAGAGCTTTGCGCTCATCATGTACGATCCTGATGCGCCAGCAGGTACTTGGGTCCACTGGGTGTTATACAACCTCCCTGCAAACACGAGAGGACTGCCGGAGGGGATGGAAAAACAGGAACAGCTTGCCACCGGAGCGCGGCAAGGACGCAACGACTTTCGCAAGATCGGCTATGGAGGTCCATGTCCTCCGCCGGGCACGCCACACCGCTATTATTTCAAGCTGTACGCGCTTGACACAAAGCTCGACCTGAAGGCCGGAGCCACCAAACCAGACCTCGAACATGCCTTGAAGGGCCATATCCTGGGTGAAACGGAACTCATGGGACGCTATGGCCGTTGAGTTCTCCGAGGATTGCGCAGCTCTCACCCCCGGCAACTTCTGCCGTCTGCCCTGCGAGAGAAGTCTCGGGAAATATTAACCTTCCTTTAACAGAGCATTCACACCGCCTTCACACCACCTTCCTAGAATCGCTGGTCGCTACCAAACGGTAACTAAAGGTATTTGACGGGAAAGCTGTCTCTCCCCGGGCAGGAGGCTTTATGCGGCCAAGTTGCTCGTCACACAGCGCGCCATTCGCTTTGCCGGCCACATCCCGCCAGGAGCCAACCTCTTCCGGTCAAGGTACTGGTTCGCAAGGAGATTAAGTCAATGAAACCGAAGCACTCATGCTGCACTCTCTTCAAAATGTCAATCCTGTCGGCACTTTGCGCGCTCTTGGGAGCGGTGGCGTTCGCCCAAGGTGGACACGGAACCATCAGCGGACGCGCCGTGGACAGGGTTGGCGCCGTGCTCGATGGCGCGCGAGTGAGGTTGCAACCTGGTGACTTTGTGACCGCCACCGATGGCCAGGGGGAGTTCAATTTCATTGGGCTCGCGCCCGGCAACTATACCCTCACCATCTCTTATGTTGGCTTCACGGATTTCACGAAGCAGGTCACGGTCGCAGCCGGGAAGGCAGACCACATCGAAGCCAAGATGGATGTCTCCGCCAAGAGCGAAGAGGTCACGGTGGTTGCCGATCGCCCGCACGGCGAGGCTGAGGCCATCAACCGCCAGCGTACTTCTGACAACATTCTTCAAGTCTTGCCGTCCGACGTGATCACCGCCCTGCCGAACGCGAACATCGCCGACGCCGTTGGCCGACTGCCCAGCGTAACTCTGGAGCGCGACGAGGGCGAAGGCAAGTACGTCCAGATCCGAGGAACCGAGCCCCGCCTGAACAACGTGACCATCGACGGGATTACCATTCCCGCGCCTGAAGACAACGTGCGCCAGGTGAAGCTGGATACCATACCCGCGGACATCGTCGAGTCGGTCGAAGTCAACAAAACGCTGTCTGCCAATCAGGATGCTGAAGCCATTGGTGGGACGGTGAATCTGGTGACCAAGACCGCTGGCGATTTGCCGACGCTGACGCTAGGCGTAATTGGTGGATTCACTCCCATTCTGAATACCCGCGCCATTGCCCAGGTGAATGGAACCATCGGCCAACGGTTTGGAGCGAGCAAAAAGTTTGGAGTGCTATTCTCCGGCAGCTTCGACTATAACGGCCGTGGAATCGACGACATCGAACCGAGTCCCGATCCAGGCTTCGTAACTCCCTTTTACGACAGCATCGATCTCCGTGAATACCGGTATAGGCGTAAACGCTATGGTTTTGGGGGCGGGCTCGATTACAAGCTGGGCGATGGAGCCGGGCTTTACCTGCACTACTTCTACTCCGATTTCAGGGACTACGGCGACAAGTGGGTGTACAAACTCGAAAACGAGGTCTTCAACCCAGCCACCCCACCCCCCAACGCCAGCCCCGCCTCCATCTCCGGTGCGCCGAAGTTTTCCGGTTCGGAACGAGCGCCGGACTATCGGATCGGTAACGTGGCAATTGGCGGCAAGCACATCTTTACCAACTCGTGGTTAGCCTGGAACGTGTCGACGTCGGCCTCACTCCAGACAGCGGCCGCAGGCAATCCAGGGTTCGATTTTCAATATAATAATCCTAATAACCTCACTACGAATGGCCAGGTCACTGGCCCTCTTCTCTGCTACAACATTCCGGCCACCAATCCCCACCTTCCGCAGTGGAATCCACCCTGCACTGCGCCGGGATCGCCCGTTTACGATCCGACACAATGGGGTCTGTTGGATGTCAACCTCACCTCAGGGAACACCTCGCAGGTCAACTTGGCGGGGGCAATTTCTTATGCCCAGAACTACCATCTGGGCAAGCACAATTCGACCTTCGAGTTCGGACTCAAGGTGCGGAATGATCACAAGGGCCAAAATGCCTATTCGCCGACCTATGACCAGAACAACATAACAAGTCCGCCAGCGACGCCGTTGATGAGTCAGTACCTGAGCGGATTCAGCAACCCCAACTACTATTTCAATGATTATCGTCTCGGGCCGGTGGTCTCGTGGCCCGCTATCACCGGAAGCGTGAATAACCTCGTCAGTCAGGGCATTCTCTCGCTCGACTCAGGCGCCACCCACCTGGCCTCGGATGCGAGCAACTTTTCGCTAACCGAGCGCATCTCCGCGGCCTACGCGATGAATACGGTCGATTTCGGCCGCTTCCGTCTCCAGCTCGGGTTCCGCGTCGAAGCGACCCAGTTGAACACGCTGGGCTACATCGTGACCAACGATATCAACGGCAACTGGATCTCCACGACTCCGGCTCCGGCGAACAATTGGTACTGGAATCCTCTGCCCAGCGCACAACTGCGCTATCGGATAACGGATGACTCGGATCTCCGCGTTTCTTATGGCCGAGGAATCTCTCGCCCTAATCCATATGACACAATCCCTTATGTCGAATTAGACCAGAGCACCAGTCCCTACACATACACCTTAGGCAACCCCAATTTGGGGCCAGAGCACGCCAACAACTACGATGTGTTGTACGAACATTACTTGAAGCCTTTCGGCGAAATCCAAGGCGGCTTCTTTTACAAACAGCTGAGCGACCCTATCTACTACACGCAAAACCTGCCAGCGAGCAGCGGTCAATATGCCGGATTTATCACTAGTACGATAATCAATGGCACCCACGCATGGCTGGCAGGATTTGAAGCTGCGTACATCCAGCACCTTGGGTTCCTGCCGGGCAGATTGAGCGGACTCGGTATCTCCGCCAATTACAGTTGGACAACTTCCAACTCCGGCGCTCTGCCCGGGCGCTCAGATACTCCCGCGCTACAACGCCAGGCTCCCAGTACCTGGAACATCAGCCCCACGTATGACCGGGGACGGTTCTCGACGCGCGTAGGGCTCTCCTACAACGGCAATAGTATCTACCAGTACCAATGGCAGCAATGTACCCCGGCAATTCAAGGCACCCCTGCTGGGTGTACGGATCCCAACAATTTCGGTCCCAAAGGCCCTGCCGGTGACGTCTATTTCTACCCGCACCTGCAGGTCGATGCGCAAGCCAGCTACCGCGTGAAGAAGAGTCTCACGTTCCTGGTGCAAGGACTGAACCTGTCGAATGAAGTGTTTGGCTTCTACAACGGCAGCCCGGACTACGTTATCCAGCGCGAGTTCTACAGCCCGACATACTCCTTCGGCATACGCTGGGAGCCTCGCAGAGAGTATTGACGAACAGCGCAAACATTCATGAAGGTTCCCCCGATTTCGGGGGAACCGCAGGATTGTTGCGTAGACCTGCGCCCTTGGACGCATCTCGGAATCAACCCGGTTAAAAAGTAAGGAGCCCATCCAGATGAAGAACAACAACAAGAATAATAAAGACCCGCACTCGAACCCATCCAGCAGAACGCTTGCATTTTGGATAGGCGTGTTCGCATTGGGGTTCGCCCTTGCGAGCGTCTCCACGGCGTTCGCCGAGGGATTTGCCATCACCAAGAAGATTCCGATTATCGGCCAAGGAAGCTGGGACTATCTTGCCGTCGATGAAGGTGCGCGCCGCTTGTACGTTTCCCACGGAACCCAAGTCGAAGTGCTCGACGTCGATTCGGGCGCAATCGTCGGCAAGATCGAGAACACTCCTGGCGTACACGGCATCGCGATTGCCCCGGAACTGGGACGGGGATTCGTGAGCAATGGCCAGTCCTCGACGGTCACCATCTTCGATCTGAAGACGCTGAAGACGATCGCGGAAGTTCCAGTCGGCAAGAAGCCCGACGCCATCATTTACGATCCCGCCACGTCGCGGGTGTTCGCATTCAATGGCGACAGCAACAGCGCCACCGCGATTCAGGCGGCGGATGGAAAAGTGGCCGGAACGGTTGATCTTGGCGGCAGTCCCGAGTTTGCGGTCGCCGACGGTTCAGGGTATGTTTACGACAACGTCGAGGACGCGAGCCTGGTCCTGAAAATCAACGCCCGCTCGCTGAAAGTTGAGCAGCGCTGGCCGACGGCGCCTTGTGCGTCGCCTTCCAGCATAGCTATGGACCGGCCAAATCGGCGGTTGTTCATCGGTTGCCGCAGCAAAGTTATGGCGGTCATGAATGCGGAGACGGGACAAGTGATTACGACGCTTCCGATTGGCGACCACGTGGATGCTACCGCCTTCGATCCTGCCTTGCGGCTTGTTTTCGATTCCAATGGGGAAGGCACCATCACGGTGATTCACCAGGTCAGTCCGGACAAGTACTCCGTTGTCGAAACCGTGAAAACTTTGCCGCGGGCGAAGACCATGGCGCTCGATCCCAAAACGCATCGCCTCTTCCTATCCACAGCTGAAGCGGGACAGTTTGAAGTGCTGGTTGTGGGCCACTAAATGAAACTTTTCCACAAATTGCCGATTGTTTTGCTTCTCGCCTGCATTGCGTGCGCACGTTCGCACGCGCAGGCGACACAGCCAACCGAACCGGTGGAACTGCAAGCAAGCACGCCCTTCCACTTCGTTGCCTATGGAGATTCTCGCTTCCATGATCCCAAGGACACAGAAGCGGCAAATCCCGCAGTGCGTCAGGCACTGGTACAGGCGATCGCGCAGACCAGTCCTGCGTTTATCTCTTTCGGAGGCGACATCGTCTATAACGGTTATGACAAGGACGACTGGAAGGTGTGGGACAGGGAAACTGCGGTGTGGCGCACGAACAAGATTCCGGTTTACCCCGCGCTCGGCAACCACGATCTTCACGGCGATGAAAGAGTTGCCTTGGCTAACTATTTCGAGCGCTTCCCTGAGCTGAAGAACAGCCGGTACTATTCCGTCCGCGCCGCCAACACGCTGATGCTGGTGTTGGACAGCTCTCAGGACGAGACCTCCGGTCCGCAAGGGCAATGGCTCACCCAGAAGTTGGACCATCTTCCGGGCGATGTGGACTTCGTGTTCATTGTTCTTCACCATCCTCCCTACACCAGTTCGTCGGATATGAAGATGTTCGGCGGAGGACACTCCGCCCGCGCCAAGGAGAAAGAACTGGCCAGGACGCTGGAAGCGCGGCAGCAGAACCTCCGCGCCCGGATTGTCGTTTTCTCTGGACACGTGCACAATTACGAACGCCATGAGCACGGTGGCGTCACCTATTTCGTGACCGGCGGTGCGGGAGCGCACGCGTATCCGATTGAACGCGCTAAGGACGATCCTTTCCAGAGTAAGGAAGTGAACTACCACTACCTCATGGTGGAAGTTGATCGCGGCAGCCTCAAGATCACGATGCACCGTCTAGACTTGACGAGCGGCACAGCGGTCTGGACGCAACCTGACTCGGTCGCGATTTCGGCGCCAGCAGCAAAGGCTGCAGCACAAGGCAAATGAACGCACAGGAAATTAGCGTAGCCCGTCCACCACATGCAGGTCTGAGAGCCGGCGCGAGTTTTCAGGGATGAAGCACGTAGTTCGAAGCAACGTCACGAAATGCAGCCAACTGTTTCGTCGCTGTGTCCTCATCCCAACCCAGTTCTGAAGCCATCAATTCCGCGACCATGGGCGCCATTTCGAGGGCGGCGCGGGCATTCAAGAACAGCGCGCGCGTGCGCCTGGCGAGCGTGTCTTCCACGGTGCGGGCCATTTCGTGTCGCGCCGCCCAGATCACCTCTGCTTTCACGTAAGGCAGAGCGACATGCAGCGGTTCGCCGAGCCGAGCGTCAGTCTCGATGAGCTTGCGAATCTCGTACGCATCCGAACCATAGACAGCCAGGGATCCGAACTGTTTAGCATCATCGTGGAAGCCGTGAATGTGCAGGTGGTGCGTCACGCATGGTTTTTCCGGCAACTGCGCGAGCGTTGCCGCCTGATTTACGCAATCCTCGGCCATATGGCGGTACGTCGTCCATTTTCCACCGCAGATGGTGACCAGGCCGGAGCGATCGATGTGGATGACGTGATCGCGTGACAGCGCCGCGGTGCTAGCCACGCCGGTACCGCGTACCAGCGGCCGGATGCCGGCAAATACGCTCAACACATCGTCGCGCGCAGGCGCTTTCGTCAGGTATTGCCCGGCGGTCGCGAGGATGAATTCGATTTCCTGCTCCATGGCGACGGGCTCAAGCGTTGCGGCTGCAATGGGCGTGTCGGTGGTTCCGACCAGCGTGTGACCGTGCCACGGAATCGCGAACAACACGCGGTCATCGCCGGTGTGCGGAACCATGACTGCGCTTTCACCCTGCAAGAAGCTCGCGTCGAAGACCAAATGAATGCCTTGGCTGGGAACAATCATCGGCGCAGCAGAAGGCTCCGCCTTCAACCGAAGCAGGTCGCTGAAAGCGCCGGTGGCGTTGACCACAACCTTCGCGGTTGCGGGAAATTCGTTGCCGGTTTCGACATCTCGTGCGTCGACACCATCCACGAATCCCTGAGCGTCCTTCGTCAGTCCCGTGACTTCGACATAGTTCAACAACGTGGCGCCCTGCTCGAAAGCGGTGGCCACCATATGGATGAGCAGCCGGGCGTCGTCGAATTGTCCATCGTAGTAAATTGCGCCGCCGCGCAGGCCTTCGGTCTTCAGTGTTGGCAGATGTTCGAGCGTCTCTTCTCTGGAGAGCATGCGCGACGTGCCAAACCCGTATTTGCCAGCCAGCAGTTGATACAGCTTCAGGCCGAGACCGTAGAATGGAGCCTCCCACCAATCGTAGTTCGGCACGACGAACCGAAGATCGTGCACCAGGTGGGGCGCGTTTTGCAGGAGCAGTCCGCGCTCCTTGAGCGCTTCCATGACAAGGCCGATATTTCCCTGCTCCAGGTAGCGCACGCCGCCGTGTGCCAGCTTGGTGCTGCGACTGGAGGTGCCTTTACCGAAGTCGCTCTGCTCGACGAGCAGCACATCGTAGCCGCGCGCAGCCGCATCAATGGCAACGCCTACGCCGGTTGCACCCCCGCCCACGACAATCATGTCCCATGCTCTCGGATGTGCTTCGATACGGCGCCACATGTCGGTGCGATTCATAGTTGCATTCTTTGCTGATCGGAAGGATAGCGTGGGCCACGCGCGGACCAAAGTCACGAGCCGGGTTCATCGGAAAGCCGGCGCTGTTGCCGCGTAGTCACACGGCAAGTTAGCAGGATTACAGGAGTTAGTCACCATGGCGGATCTAGAAGTCACGCTCTGGTAATACCGGGCGGACTCTCCTGTAACTGCCATAGCACGAAGGTGGCTTGTAGCCTAAAACCGGTTCGTGGCATCTTACATATATATAGTGTGGGGTTTGCGGCCCCCGGCAAACCAGGAAGGTGGGGGTTCCGATGAAGAGCCTGGGAAAAGTTATTCGGTCTGTACAAGCCTTCGGCCGGGAACTGTCCCGCAGGTCGAGTCCGGCTGAAACGCAGCGCATGCCCGCAATTGGTGTTGCCTTGGGCGGAGGCTTTGCCCGCGGCATCGCACACATTGGGGTTCTCAAAGTCCTCGAACAAGAAGGCATCCCGGTTCGCATGGTTGCGGGCACCAGTGTGGGCGCGTTGATCGGCGCCTTGTATTGCAGCGGACTCACGATCGCGGAGCTGGAAGAAGTCGCCTGCAAAGTTCGCTTCACCACCTTCGCGCGCTGGACGCTCTCGCGCTACGGCTTCGCCACGAACGACCGCATGGTTTCGTTTCTGACGCGAACTTTGAAGGTGCAGACATTTGAAGAGTTGCGTATCCCTCTCGGTGTGACGGCAACCGACTTCAACACCGGGAAAGGAGCGGTCTTTTGCTCCGGTCCAATCATCGACCCGGTGCGAGCGAGTTGCGCTTATCCGGGGATGTTCCTGCCAGTAGAAATTCGTGGGCGCTGGCTGGTGGATGGCATGCTCTCCCATCCCGTGCCGACGCATCCTCTGCGCAAAATGGGAGCGGAGCGCGTGCTGGCCGTGCAATTGAAAGGGCAGTGGTCGAAGACGACCGCGCCACGGCATCTCTTCGATGTAATCGGACAGTCGTTCGCCATCGCGCAGGACATGATGAGCGCGGTATGGAGAAGCGCGGCCGACGTCGTGATCGAGCCCGATGTCGCGGGTTTTGACTATGACGACTTCAAACGCGCTGGCGAATTGATCCGCGTCGGTGAACTCGCCATGCGCCGCGCTTTGCCGGAAGTGCGCAAATGGCTGGAGGCTCCTGCGGAAGCGGCCGCCCCTCTGAAAGCGCCTGCGCTGATCGCAAGACCAACGCCGATGCCAGCGGACTGAAACCGCGAGTCGGCATGGTTGTGAGCGGGGTCTGGTATACCACGTAGACGAAGCAGTCTGGTTAGCGCTTGAGCAAGGATTCCGCCGGCACTCCTCGAATCGAAGCGTCCACCACTTCCACCATGTGAACCACCGGTACCTGGCTGCCGACGAGCCGGATTCCGCTGCGTAACTGAAGCAGGCAGCCGGGATTTCCCGAGGCAACAATGTCCGGTGCAGTGGCCAGCACATTGCGGACCTTGCGATCGCCCAGTTCCTTGGCCGGTTCGGGCCGCACCAGATTATAGATTCCGGCCGACCCGCAGCACAGTGCCGCGTCGGCGGGTTCCAGGATCTGCAGTTCGGGGATTTTCCCAAGGACAGTGCGGGGCTGCGTCCTCACGCCCTGTGCATGTTGCAAGTGGCACGAGTCGTGGTATGCGACCTTCAAGGGAATAGGATGGCGCGGAGCCCGCGGCTCCAGCCCTGCCAGGACTTCAGAAATGTCGCGACACTTGGCGGAGAATGCCTTCGCCCGCTCGCTATACTTCGGATCGTCGCGCAGCAGATAGCCATAGTCTTTCATGCTCGATCCGCAGCCCGCAGCATTGCTCACCACGGTATCCACCGGCACGCGCTCGAATGCGTCAATGGTGCGCCGTGCGTAATCGAGCGCTGCCTTCTCTTCTCCGGTGTGGATCATGAGCGCGCCGCAGCAGCACTGATCCCTGGGAATTACCACCTCGCAACCTTCCGCGGCCAGTACGCGGACAGTGGCGGCGTTTACCTCGGGGAAGAAGACGCTCTGCACGCATCCCAGCAGCAAACCTACACGCAGGCGCCGTTCGCCTTGTGCTGCCACGCGCTCGGGGAACGCCGCGCCGTCTGTCTTTGTTTTGCGCGGAACTGGCGGCATGAGGTTCTCCATTGCGCGCAGGCTTGCCGGGAGCAGTTTGAGGACACCGCTTTGGCGCATGAGCGACTGCAATCCCGAGCGCTGGTACATTCCGAGCGGCCCCAGCAGCAGGCGCAGTCGCTCGGGACGCGGAAAGATGTCAAAGATCATTCGGCGCAGAAGTCCGTCGGGTACCGGCCGATGGCAGTTGCGTTCGATCTGGGCGCGCGTCGCTTCGATCAGCTTGTCGTACTTCACGCCCGAAGGACACGCGGTTACACAGGCCATGCAGCCGAGGCAGTTGTCCATGTGGTCGACAAAGGTGGGATCGAGGCGAACCTGCCCCTCCAGGCCGAGTTTCATCAAATAGATTCGCCCGCGAGGCGAATCCATCTCCTTGCCCCAAAGCGCATAGGTAGGACAGGTGGCGAGGCAAAACCCGCAATGCACACACGCATTGACCAAGTCGGTCGCGGGCGGGTGGTGCGCGTCGAAGGCGCCAGAACGGGCGTCCGGAGGCATGCTTGCGGGTTCCGCCATCAGATTCCTCCCGTCATTAGAATTAGAATCAGATTCCCCCAAGGAACCGGCCGGGATTCAGCACTCCCGTGGGGTCGAATTGCGCTTTGATGTTTCTCATCAGTGCCAGCGCATCGCCCGCGCTGCCCCAGACATCCGTTTTCGATTTGATTTCGAGCGGGCAGCGCAGGATGACGAGCGAGCCTCCGCGAGTTTCCAGTTTCTTCCGCAAGTCCTGGAGTATGCTGAGAAGCGCTCCGGTATCCTTCCCTGCACTCTCAATCCGGAGGTACCCGACTCCGACCGCCTGAGCGACGAGCCGCCAAGGCCAGTGCAGCGATTCCGATGCTTTCCTTATCGAATTTAAGAAGGTTCCGAGATCCGCGGGCAACAGGGTGAATTTGCACACGACGGAAGGTTCGGCCCCGCTCCACAGCTCTGAGCGCGCATTCCAGACCTCTGCCGGAGACTCGATACGGCGTGCCCCGGAGGCGATGCGCAGGGTCTGCTCAATCTGCGCATCGCAGCCCGCAGTCGTGCCTTCAAAACGGAGATCTACCTCTGGGGTTGAAGAACTCCCCGCGCGAACCTGCACGCCCGTCGGAACCATATTGCAGTCCTGAATCGCGAGCACCAAAGCATTCATGGTTCCGCTGTCGGAAGTGGAGAAGGTCAAGGTGCGGGTTTCGCGCGGGACGGGGTGAAGCCGGAAGATCGCTTGCGTAATGATTCCCAGAGTGCCCAATGACCCGGTAGCCAGCTTGGGCAGGTCATATCCAGCGACGTTCTTTACCACCTTGCCACCGCTCTTGGCGAGAGTGCCATCCGGCAGAGCCAGCGTGATGCCAATAATCAAGTCGCGCAAGCTGCCGAAGCGAATACGGAGAGGCCCGCTGTCGTTGGTCGCCAGAATCCCTCCGATGGTCGCTTGGTCCGGCCAAAGAGGGTCGAGGGCCAGTCGCTGACCATGTTCGGCAAGAGTTTGCTGCAGTTGTTGGAACGTGCACCCGGCTCCGACCGTCGCGGTCATGTCGCCCCAGGCGTGTTCCACGATGCGATCCAACCGGCGAGTCGAAAGAATCAGTGCGCCGCTTCGCGGAGGATTACCCCAATCCATCTTGGTTGCGCCGCCGCGAGGGATCACCTGCAAACCAGCGCCCGTCGCGATCTTCAGCGCCCGAGCGACTTCCTCGGGATTGCCCGGCTCGATGATCATCTGTGGAAGGACGCCATCGACCGCGTCCTCCAACATGGCGGCGCGCATGTGCTCAGCGCCGACGAGGGCCCGCAGATCGCTCCATGCGGCTTCCACAGCGGCCATCGATTTTCCGGCGACCGATTTTCCGGCGAGCGGGGCCCCGGCGATCGGTGTTCCGGAGGTCGGTTCTCCCGATGATGAATGAGTTCCCATAACCGTCAGAAAAACTGCGCTACCCCGGCGACTTCCAGAGGATGCGGTTGGTACGGGCCTGTTCTCTCCGCGCACAGACGAGTGCGAGGAAACACCTTGCCTGGATTCGAAAGCTGTTGCGGATCGAAAGCGCAGCGCACGAGTTGCATCGTTTCCAGATCGGGCTCCGCGAACATCTCCGACATCATCATCTTTTTCTCTTCACCCACGCCATGTTCACCGGTGATCGACCCGCCGCATTTCACGCACAGCCGCAGGATATTGATCGAAAGCTCCATGGCGCGCTCCTCCTGGCCCGGGATGCGCCCGTCGTAGAGCACCAGGGGATGCAGATTGCCATCGCCCGCATGAAAAACGTTGGCCACGCGCAGTCCTTCCGCGGCGCTCATGCGTTCGATTTCGCTGAGAACCTTGGGCAGCGCGGTGCGGGGAATGACGCCGTCCTGCACAATGTAGTTGGGCGAGATGCGCCCCATGGCGGCAAAGGCGGCTTTGCGGCCTTTCCAGACGACGGCGCGCTCCGCTTCGGACTGAGCGACGCGAATCTCCCAGGCTCCGCATTGCGTACAGATCTCGCCCACCTGGTCCATCAGGTGCTCGACTTCTGCGGCCGGGCCGTCGAGTTCGACCAGCAGCAGCCCGCCGCAGTTTGGGTATCCGGCGTGCACGGAGGCCTCGGCTGCCTGAATGGCCAGGTTGTCCATCATCTCGATGGCCGCCGGCAGCATTCCTGCCCCGATAATCCCGCTGACCGCCGCGCCCGCTTCGTTGGTGGAATTGAAAGCGGCCAGCAGGGTTTGAATGACCGCGGGTTTCTTCACGATGCGCAGTACGATTTTTGTTGCGATTCCCAGCGTGCCTTCCGATCCCACAAAAATTCCCGGCAGATCATACCCCGGGCGGTCCAGAGCCCGGCTGCCGAGATGCACGATCGATGCGTCGGGAAGGACTACCTCCAGCGCCATCACGTGGGTAGCCGTGAATCCGTATTTTAGACAATGCGCGCCGCCCGAGTTCTCCGCAACATTCCCGCCGATACTGCACACCGATTGCGACGAAGGATCGGGGGCGAAGAAGTAACCATGGGGAGCAACGCGTTGCGTAACCTCCGCGTTGATGACACCCGGCTCCACGACCACACGCGCGTTGGGTAGATCCACTTCCAGGATGCGGTTCATGCGAGCTAAACTAATGACCACGCCATTTTCTACCGGCAGGGCCCCGCCGCTGAGTCCCGTGCCCGAGCCTCGAGCTACGAAGGGAATCTTCTCGCGCTGACAGATACGCACAATCGCCTGCACTTCCCCGGTTGAAGTGGGAAGCAGAACTGCCTGAGGCAGAACGCGCAAGTTCGTCAGCCCATCGCATTCGTAGGTGTGCAGTTCGGAGGCTTCGGCGATCAAACCCTTGCCAACGATCGCGCGGAACTGACCGAGGATACGCGCTTCCATGGGGGTTCTCCTCGCCAGGCGTTTATGAGCCTGGTTGGCGCCTTCAAAGAGGCTACAAGGATCGACTGGAATCTTATACCAAGATGCCGATTTAGTGGAGGCGAGTTTTCTGATGTGCGGAAAAAGGCTGGAATTATATTGAACTGGAGAAATTCGTCATGCCGGCAACCATGATGTTACCGCGGACTCAGGCTTTATTTTCCGGCGGGTTCTCAGGCTTGATTTCAGGCTTGGTATCGTGATCCTTCATACCTTCTTTCAGGGCGCGAATGCCCTCGCCCAGACCCTTGCCCAACTCCGGCAATTTCTTGGGGCCAAACACCAGCAGCGCAATGAAGAAGATCACCAGCAGGTGCATGGGTTGAAACAGACCTTCAAACATAAAGCCTCCGAACCGGATATGCCGACCGGAAACGCCGGACGGCACAACCACTACATAGTAGTTTACCCCAACTGATCCCCGCAGTCTCGCCGCGCCACAATCGTCATCCTCTCCCTGGCTCGCTGGGCCATGTCCCTCAAGATTACTTCCGTGACCTATCGGCGATACCGGGGGGGGACTATTTTGGCCACAGGGCTATTTTCGCGCGTCAAAACCGCCAAGAAATGCCGGAGGGCTTCGTGAAACGCTGTGTCCTGAGATGGCTTTTGCTTCTGCTGGCGGCAGGCTCCTTGCAGGCTGAACAAGCTCCGCCCACGCCCGCTTCCGACGCCATTTTCCTGTGGCTGGCGGGGGGAATTTCGAGCGCGCGGATCCAGCGCCTGGTCCAAACGCAGAACGCCCAAACGCGGGTCGAATTGCCGGACGCCGCCGGGACGCTTTCCTGCCACGCCACGTCGCAATGCACCCGGCAATGTACCCGCGCCCTGCAAAAGGCCGGGGCTGACTCGGACTTGATTCAGATCTTCGTGCGTCAGAGTTCGGACCGAAGTTCGGATCGAAAGTCAGCGGCCAGCGCCTGCACCGGTCCAGCGGCGCAGGTTGCCACTCTGGTTCACGACAAGAACTTCGCCGCCGCCGAGAACAATATCCGCGCCCTGCTTCGCGACGATGCGGACAATGGTGCAAATGATGCTTTGCTATATTTTGTCCTCGGAACCGTCCTGCGCCGGCAGAACCGGTTCGACGAAGCGCTCGACGCATTTACCGAGTCTTCGCGCCTGATGCCCGGTTTCCCCGAAACGCACAGCCAGCTTTCTTACCTGTTTTACCGGACACAAGATTCCGATGATGCCCTCGCCGAGGCGCGCACCGCCCTCAGCATGGATCCCGCGAACGCCGAGGCCTACCGCTACCTCGGACTCGCACTCTACGCCGAGGGCCACTACGATGCCGCCCTGCACGCCTTCGAGAAAGCGCTCGAGCGCGAACCCGCCGGCTCCCTCGCGAACGCGGACGTCTACTTCGACATGGGAATCACGCACCGCGATCAGGGAGATCTGCGCCGCGCCGCCATCGCCTATCGCCACGCCCTCAGCCTGCGCCCCGACTTCTGGGAGGCGCACAGCAATCTGGGCGTCGTCCTGCACGATCAGGGCAAGCTGGATGAGGCGATCGCGGAATATCGCTCCGCCAAGCGCCTCAAACCCGGAGAAGCCAGCGTCCGCAACAACCTGGGAAACACCCTTTGCGACAAGGAAGACTTCGATAGCGCCATCACGGAATTCCAGGATCTCTATCGTCAGAGTCCGGAGTGGGAAGGCGGTCACAACTGCCTGGCCCGCGCCTACATGTCCAAGCGCGACTACCCATCCGCCATTCGCGAGTTACAGGCTGCCATCGCCGCCAATCCCACAGGCGCGACCGAACACCGCGTTTTGGGGCAGGCCCTCCTGCTTTCGGGAAAAGACCAGGAAGCCGTGGACGTGCTGCGCAAAGCCGTTACGCTCAATCCCGAATCCAGCCTGGCCCACCACTATCTCGGCACCGCGCTCGTGAACACCGAACAACTGGCGGAGGCTGAAAAGGAATTTCGCGAGGCCCTCCGCCTGCAGTCAAGCGCCCAGAATCACTATTCCCTCGCCGCCTGCCTGATGGCTCTTAACCAATACGAGGAGGCTCTCGGAGAACTCGAAATCGCTTCTCGCATGGACCCCAGCGAGAACCTTTACCGAGCCCGTATGCAGGAGGTCGTCCGGCTGATCACCAGTTCCAAGTAGGAAACGCGGCTTGCCGCGTCTTCGGAGACGCTCTACACATTACTTTTTCTATGCACTGACGTGCATCGCCTCCGGCCATCGACAAACCTAAAATGTGGTAGGTGAAACGCGGCGCTGGTTGCGCCGCCGGGACGATCGAGGGAAAGATCAATGGAAACCAGCGTTGCCAAGCAAGCCCAGGAGAAGTCCGCCAGCCCTGCTGTATTATCCGCCCCAGAGCGGCGTATGCCGCAAAGATCCGTGCCCGAGGTCTCCTCCGCACCGGAGAAAAAAGCCGCTGGCTACGGCCTGCCTTGTTCGCGCTGCCACGCCTACTATCCCGCTGACATGCACGTCTGCCCGATCTGCAAGTCGCCGGATCGCGTCCCGCCCACCGGACCGGTGGCGCATCCCATGACTTCTGCCGCGCCGCAGCCCGCAACCGGCGCACCAATCGATGACGACCGCGAGCGCTTCCTGAAAGAACTCAAGTCCCAGGCCTTTGCTTCCCACACTCAGATCAACGCCGCAGCCACGTTCCGTTGCGTTCTCGAACACCAGCACAGCGGGACCACCGAACCGGCCGCCGTCTGCCATACCTGCTACGGCGAGGCGCGCCAGCAGGCCGACCGCATGGAAGCCGCTCTCCACATGGACGCGAAAGAAGCGGCCAAGATTGTCTACGAAGCGGTCTGGGCCGACCCGTCCGATCCCAACGCCACCTACTTCAACGCCGCCAGCGCACTCTTGTCGGAGTTGCGTAAACGCGCCGGCATCGGCCTCCTGCTCGGCGCAAATCAGCCCTTGACGCACTAGCCACCGATCCCATGTCGACGCGGGACTCTGCCCCATAAGACGCTGACGTAAGCAAAATTCCTTCCCCTTATTCCACGATTTTCCATGAACGCGATGAAAATTTTCCTTGACAATAAGTTAGTGCTTATATAATCTGACACCTATGAATAGCCTTGATGCCGTTTTCTCCGCTTTAGCTGACCCCACGCGTCGGGCGATTCTTGCGCGCCTCGCAAAAGGGGAGACCACGGTCAACGAATTAGCGAAGCCCTTCGAGATGACGCAACCAGCAATCTCGCAACACCTGAAGGTGCTCGAAGATGCGGGGCTCATCGTTCGCCGAGTCGAAGGCACGAAGCGCCCTAGACGTCTCGCAAGCGCGGGTATCGAAGCGATGGACCAATGGCTGGCAATGCTGCGCAAAGCCCTTGAGAAAAACTACGACCGGCTGGACGGAGTTCTGGCCGGGATCGAAAAACAGAAGAGAAGAAAGGAGAAAAATGATGAGCAAGATGACGCTGAAGACGGAAGGCGATAAGCATGTGATTGTGACCAGGCGCTTTGCCGCGCCACCAGAAGCCGTGTACCGGGCCCATACCGATCCGAGGTTAATCGAGAAATGGTTGCTCGGTCCTGAAGGTTGGAGCATGCCCGTTTGCATCAATGAAGCGAGGCCGGGAGGCAAGATCCGTTACGAGTGGACGAATGGCAAAGGCGGCGCATTCCATCTGACGGGTGAGTATTTGGAACTGGAGCCTTACAGCAGGATTGTGCATGTCGAGCGGATGCACCTGCCGGATCCTACGCCGGACAACCGCGTTGAAACCAGATTCGATCCGGACGGCAAGGGAACTTTGATGACGATGCGGATGACGCTACCCGATGCTCAGAAGCGAGCGGCCATGCTTGCGACCGGCATGGAGCGTGGAATGGAGGCGAGCTACGTGCGCCTGGAAGGAATGATCTAGCGATCACTCGCACGGATCACGCATCGCGGACAACTGGGCGTTAGCCTTCGACGGTGCGTAGTAACCCTACGACTCACCATCGCCAAGGGTAGGCAGCTTGATCGGGCAGAATAAACTCGCAGCCACCATGTAGGATGCGGGCAGAAATTGCAACTTTCCCGCTCGTCCTACATCCTATTTTTTGGAGATACGATATGTCCGAAAAAATGACCGAACAACCCACCGACAAGATCACCAAGACCGAAGCCGAGTGGCGGCAGCAGCTTACTCCTGAGCAGTATCAGGTGGCTCGCGCCTGCGGCACCGAGCGCGCTTTCACCGGCCAGTACTGGAACAAGCACGACGACGGAACCTATCATTGCGTCTGCTGCGGCGCACTGCTTTTTGGCTCGGAAACAAAGTTTGATTCGGGAACCGGATGGCCGAGCTTCTATGCCGCCGCCGACCGAAAGAACATCATCGAACACACCGACAACAGTTATGGCATGACTCGCACGGAGGCGCGCTGTGCCCGCTGCGATGCGCATTTGGGCCACGTGTTTCCGGATGGTCCCGGGCCGACCGGGCTGCGCTACTGCATGAACTCGGCATCCCTCG